>CANQBW010000037.1 GCA_947589565.1 uncultured Clostridia bacterium
CATGAGAAAGGCGTCGAAAGAATACAAACAGCCCCTTCGGTTTTCTTTAAAAGTCAACACGGGAATGAATCGTTACGGTCTTCCGCCGCAGGAAGTCAAAGGTTTTTGCAGGCGTGCAAAGGGGAGCGGGGCGGAGATCGTCGGCGTGTTCTCCCATCTGTATGCGCCCGAGGATATCGCGGCGCGGGAGACGCAATACGGAAAGTTTTGCTTTGCATCCGAAATCGTTCGGGAATTTTATCCGAACGCCGTCCGCCATCTTGCCGCCACGGGCGGAATTTTGGCGGGGGAGAAGTTTCATTTCGACCTCGTCCGCTGCGGGATCGCCCTCTACGGCTACCTGCCGTCGGGTTTTTCGGGAGCACTCAAGCTTTCTCCCGCCATGAAAGTGTATGCGCCCGTCGCGCAGAGTTTTTCCTTTACGGGCGGGGGAGTCTGCTATCGTCCCGCCGAGAGAGAGTACGATAAACTTAAAACCCTTCGTCTCGGCTATGGGGACGGATTCTTTCGGGACGGGGAAATCGGAAACGTCAACCCGCTCTGCATGGACGCCTTTGTGCGAGAGGGAAAAAAGAAGAGTGGCATGGAACTCGTCCTTTCAAACGCCGAAGAATATGCAAAGATCCACGGCACGATCGTCTATGATGTGCTGGTCCGCATCGGAAAAAAGGCGGAAAAGAGATATGTGTGAGAAAAACAGTTTGCGCTCAATGTACAAATCGATCCGAAAGGAGCTCAAAAGCGAGCAAAAGGACAATGTCATCACAAAAACTCTGCTTGAAAATTTCGATTTTTCAAGCTGGTTTGTCTATCTCTCCTTCGGAAGCGAGACAGGGACAGCGAAACTCATTGAAGAGTTGAAGAATCGGGGAAAGGAAATCTGCGTTCCCCTTGTCAAGGGGAAGGAGATGTTTTCAGTTCCGCTCACGGACAAGCTCAAAAAGGGCGCCTTCGGGATCCTCGAACCCGAGGAGGGGGAGAATACCCTTTGCGAAGTTTCCGTCGTCCCCATGCTCGCCTTCGGGGAAGAGGGGTATCGTCTCGGCTACGGCGGCGGATTCTACGACCGCTATTTTGCGGAACATCCCGACGTCTTTCGGCTCGGGATCGCCTACGAGGGACAGTTTTGCCGAGAAAAATTCTTCGAAAAATTCGACGAGCCCCTCGACGCGCTCGTCACGGAGGAGAAAGTGCGCTGCTTTTCGGCGCGGGCGAGGAGTTTGAAATGCGGATCATAGCGGGAAAGTACCGCGGCAGGATCTTAAAAGAATTTTTGGGGAAGGACATCCGTCCGACCTCCGACCGCGTCAAGGAGTCCCTCTTTCAAATTCTTTCACCGAGGCTTTTGGGAGCGAATGTTTTGGACCTCTTCTGCGGAAGCGGCGCCCTCGGCATCGAGTGCCTCTCCCGCGGGGCGGAGCGGGTGCATTTCAACGACGTATCCGCGGAGAGTCTTGCGCTGCTTCGCAAAAACCTCACCCGCGTCAGTGAAGAATATTCCCTCTCTCAAATGGACTTTCGGGACTTTTTAAAGAGCCGGAGAGAAAAGTTCGATCTCATCTTTTCCGACCCGCCCTACCGCGAGGACTTTTTGGAAGAAATGCTTTTCCTTATCGAAAAGCATGATCTTTTAAAGGAGAACGGTATCCTCGTTCACGAGAGCGAGCGAGAGGAAACTGTCCCCGCGGGTTGGCAGATCGAGCGAATTAAAAATTACGGAAGAACATATTTGTACTTTTTGGAGAAAGAATCATGAGGAAGTGTATTTTTGCGGGGACCTTCGATCCCTTCACGGTGGGCCATGCGGACACCGTCGAAAAGTCGCTGCGGCTCTTTGACGAAGTCGTCATTTCAGTCGCCGAAAACCGCACAAAGAGCTGTCTCTTTTCGGTCGAAGAGCGAAAGGAGATGATCGAGCGGGTCTATCAAGAGGAAAAGCGGGTCAGAGTGCTCATTTGGAACGGTGCGATCGTCGATCTTCTGCGCCGCGAGGAAACTCCCTTCTATGTGCGCGGGGTGCGCAACACGGGGGACTTCGAGTACGAGCGCGCCGATTTTTATGCGAGCCGCGACTTTGACGACGAGATGATCACCCTCTTTTTGCCCTCCGAACAGAGACATCTTCACATCAGTTCCACTTTGGTGAAGAATTGTATCGCATTTCAAAAGGATCTCTCCGCCTACGTCCCCAAGGAAGTGGCGGAATATATCGGGAGGTTGAAATGTATCGGCAGGAAGTAAAACTCATCACGCCCGAAGAATTAAAGGCAGAACTCCCCCTTTCCGAGGAGGACAGGCTCCGCCGCGCCAATCAAATCCGCGAAGTCGAAGAGGCGCTCCGCGGAGACTCGGGAAAACTTCTCCTGATCTTGGGCCCCTGTTCCGCCCATGAGGAGAAGAGCGTGCTCGACTACCTCACAAAGCTCGAAAAACTCAGCGAGAAAGTTTCGGACAAGCTGATTTTAATTCCCCGCGTGTTCACCTCCAAGCCCCGCACCAAGGGCTTCGGATACAAGGGAATGATCTCCAATCCCGATCACTCGGACGCGGAGGACTTTGCGAAGGGACTCTCCCTCGCGCGGAAGCTCCATCTGCGCGTCTTGAGCGAAACAGATTTCATCGCCGCGGACGAGATGCTCTTTCCCGAGGAGTTCGACTACATAGAGGACCTCGTCGGCTACGCCGTCATCGGCGCACGGACGAGCGAATCCCCCCTTCATCGCATGGCGGCGAGCGGACTCTCCGTCCCCGTCGGCGTAAAGAATCCCATGAGCGGCAGCCTTCCCGCCCTCGCGCATTCGGTCGAGGCGATCAGAAGGGAGCAGTGCTTCTTCCGCGGGGGCAGCCAGGTGCGCACGAGCGGAAATCCCTTTTCGCACGGCATTTTGCGCGGAAGAGTCAACGAGCTCGGCGAGGACGAGCCCAACTATCAAAAAAAGAGCATTCTCGCTCTCTTCGAAGAGATGAACGCCCTCGAGATCGAAAATCCCGCCGTCCTCGTCGACTGCAACCACTCCAATTCCGCAAAACACCCCGAATTTCAGCCGCAGATCGCCCGCGAGGTGCTCTCCCTCCGCCGAGAGGACAAGAGCGTCGCCCGCTTTTTGCGCGGGATCATGATCGAGAGCTTTTTAAAGAGCGGCTCCGACCCCTCGGGCAGCGAGTACGGCAAATCCATCACCGACCCCTGCCTCGGCTTTAAGGAGACCGAGAAACTCGTTCTTTCCCTCTGCGACGAACTCTAAAAGACAAGAAAAGAGAGCCCGAAGCAGACCCCGAAGGCGACAATTCCCTGCAAAAATTTGACAAGCAGAAAGCAGAGGCTTTTTATCCCCGTCTTCGAGAGAAAGGCAAGCTCCTGCAAAAGCACGCACATTCCGCCGAAGGTGACGATCCCGCAGCAGAGGGAAAGCGAGAGGGGAGTTTTTGTCCCCGAGAGCACGCTGCAGCCCGCCGTCATTTCGAGAAGTCCCCGCAAAATTCCCTCGAAACAGCTGTTTTCAAAGAGGGAAAAGAGCCCGAGCGCGCCGAGCATATCCCCCAGACAGTAGAAGAGGGCGATCAGCCCGCCCACGCAGAGAATGGAGATGACGGCATTATAGACGGTATCATAGAGAAGGGTAGAGCTCATCGGCTTTTCGGGCGGCGGAACGAAGGGTTTCCGCTCTCCCTTTCTCGAGAGGAGAAAACTCACCGACCACACCCCCAAGAGGTGACTGAAAAGCAGCACCCAGCCCGCAGCCGCGCTTTCAAACATGATCGCCCCGACGCAGCCAACGAGAAAGGGCGGCCCCGACGTCGTCACAAGGCAGGCAAGGCGAAAGGTCTCCTCTCTCCCGATTCGGTTTTCCGCATGAAGGTCGGAAAGCAGCCTCGCCCCCACGGGATAGCCCGAGAGCGCGGCAAGCACCGCAGCCCCCGCGCCCGCGCCCGAGACGCGAAAGAGCCGCTCAAAGAAGGGAGAAATTTTTTTTGCGACCTTTGAAAAGGTCGGAAGCGCCGTCAAAAGCGCCGTCAGAAAGAGAAAGGGAAAGGTCGCGGGCAGCACATTGACCGCCCACAGGTCGATCCCCTTCAGAATGCTCTTCGCAAAGCGGGCGGGGTCGGAGAGAAAGACCGCCATACAGACAAAGGCGAGGAGAAACACAAAAAAGAGCAAAAAATTCGATCTGTTTTTGGATCGGACAGACATATTCAAAGTTATGCGTATGAGGAGGAATTTATGAGCAAGACATTGGGATTTGCGCTCGGCGCGGGCGGTTCGCGCGGCGTGGCGCACATCGGATTTTTGAAGGCGATGGAGGAGGCGGGAATTAAAGCGCAGTTTGTCACGGGCTGTTCGATGGGCGCGATCGTCGGCGCCTGCTACTGTGCGGGCGTTTCCGCGGACGAGATGAAGGATACCGTCTTGAGCCTCTCCCTCACCGACATTGCGACCGTCAATCTGACGCCCTTCCGCAAGAACGGGCTCATGCGGCTCACAAAGGGGAGAAACATGCTCGCGGGACTCATGGGGGAGCCGCAGTTCTCCGAACTTGAAATTCCCTTCGCCTGCGTCGCGACCGACCTTATCGACGGAAAGACGGTCTGCCTCGACGAGGGGAGCGTCGTCGACGCGGCGATCGCCTCGAGTTCCATTCCGGGCGCGATCGTGCCCGCCAAATTCGGAAAGTATGAAATGCTCTGCGACGGCTGTATCTTAGAGCGCGTGCCGACCAAGGAACTCAAGAAGATGGGCGCAGAGGTCATCGTCGCGGTGGACGTGTTGGGCGACCTCGCCCAAAACCGCGACCCTTCGGGGAGCCTGATGAATACGCTGCTTCGCGTGATCGACGTCATGGACACCAAGAATACCATGAACAAGCGCCGCGCACGAATGAGATACGTCGACCTCTTCCTCGAACCCGACCTCGGCGAGATGGACCAGTATTCTTTAAAGAACATGGGCTTCGCCTACGAAAAGGGCTACGACCTCGGCGTCGAGTATGCCGATAAAATCAAAGAATTGATCAAGTAACTCTCCTGACTTTTTCCCCTGTCATTCCGAGCGCAGTCGAGGAATCCCCCCGGTCGATAGAATGTTGTATACCGATATTCAGAACGTCCCGTCGCTCACTTAGGGGATTCCCGTTCGCTGCGCTCACTTTCGACTTCACTCCGCTTACGCTCCGTTTCGCTCAGAATGACATCGCTTTTTACATGCCTTCCCCACTGTCACCCTGAGCGAAGCGGCGAAGCCGCGAAGTCGAATGGGTCCCCCCGGTCGATAGGAATGTTGTATACCGTTTGCCCTTTCCTGTCACCCTGAGCGAAGCGGCGAAGCCGCGAAGTCGAATGGGTCCCCCCGGTCGATAGGAATGTTGTATACCGATATTCAGAACGTCCCGTCGCTTGCATAGGGGATACTCGCCTACGGCTCGTGAGGCGCGTATGGATTCTCAATAGAACGACGCGCCTTCGACTCCGCTCGGAATGACAAGGGACCCCCCTAAACACTCAATCTACTTAACAAAATCCCATGAAACGGGGAAATTTTTTTCGATTTGTGAAAAAAACACGAAATTTTTTTCACGAAAGTATTGACAAATGTGAAATTTCGTCGTATGATAGAGTCAACAAAATCCAAAAAGGAGGAAACTAACATGAAAGCAAGACGATTTTTATTGGCGGCTGTGCTGAGTGTTGTAGGATGTGCTTTTGCGGTCGTCGGCTGCGGCGAAGATAAAGGCAAAGTTGACGACGGCCATCAGCACGACTACGAATGGGAAATTACGACCCCCGCGACCTGTGAGCACGAGGGGGAGCGCAAGGGCACCTGTAAGGTCTGCGGAAACGAGACCACGGAGAAGCTCGATCGTGCACCGCACACCCTTGACGGTACGCCCACGGTGAAGGAGCCTTCCACTTGTATCAAAAAGGGCGTCGGCACCGTGATCTGTTCCGTCTGCGGCACAGAACAGACGGTGGAGCTCGACTATGCGCCCCACACCCTCACCCATCATGATCCGGTTGCGGGCGACTGCAAGACGGACGGCACCATCGAATATTGGGACTGCTCCGTCTGCAAGAACAACTTCTCGGACGAAAACGGTACCATCGATGCGACTTCTATCGTCATTCCCAAGGAGTCCTATCCTCATGATTATGACGAAAGAGGCGTCTGCAAGACCTGCGGCGCACACGACCCGAATTTCACCGAGCACATCTGCACACTTGTCAAGGTAGAGGCAGCCGAGGCGGACTGCAAGACGCCCGGCGTCGTCGAACACTACAAGTGCACCGAGTGCGGCAAGCTCTATAAGGACGCCGAAGGCAAGGAGCTCATGACCGAGGCGGAGACCGTGATCCCCGTTTCCAACGATCACAACCCTTCCGTAAACGCCATCTATCACGCGGCGGAAGAGTCGACGAGCTGCGCAAAATTCGGCAGAAAGGAGAGCTGGGACTGCAAGGTCTGCGGCAGACACTTTGTCGATCAGGAATTTACGAAGGAACTCCTCGAAGTCGGTCCCGACGGCGTCTGCGGCGAAGATACCCTTCAGACCCCGAGGCTCGAAATCCATGTGTACCCGGGTGGCGGCGCCGCTTGGGGTTATCGCCCCGCTTCAGAGCCCACCTGCACGAGCGTCGGTTGGAAAGAGGATGTCTATGAGTGCAGCCTCTGCGGACGCATCTACCGTGACAAAGAATTTGATACAAACAACCACAAGGCGGCGATCGATCCGGAGACCGAGAAGCCTTATCCGGACCTTGATAGAAGCGTGACCGTCCTTCCCATCGACCCCTCGAAGCACTCTACTACTCCGATGAAACATGAGAAGACCACCGAGAAGCCTTCCATGTGCGGATCGAGTAATGTTACCTATAAAGAGGATTGCTGGGAGTGCGGCTACTGCAATAAGCTCTTCTCCGATGAGAAGTGCACGATGGAAGTGACCTTAAAAGAAGTTGCATATTTTGGCGAACACTCACATTTGGAAGAGATCCAGGCGAAGAACTCGACCTGCACCGAGCGCGGAACTCCTCACTGCTGGAGGTGCGAGTCCTGCGGCGAGTACTTTGATGTGGAAGATCCCGACGCGACGACCGATCCCCTTCCCGAGAGCAAGTATCAACTTGATCTTATCCCGCACTCCTTCACGAAGTACCAGTATAATTCCACGGGGCACTGGTATACCTGCGATGTGTGCGGTACGGATGAGCGGGACGAGAACGGCAACATAAAGATGGAAGACCACGTGTACGGGGACGACGAGACCTATTGCATCTGCGGGTACGACAGCACCAATACCTTCGCCCAGTACTTCACGTTTGACGAAAAGAGCGAGACTGAGGCGACCATCACCGGCTTGGTGGTGGAGGAGTTCGCAAATAGCACGGAGACCGTCCTGACCCTTCCCGAGGTGGACAGCAGAGGCAGAAGAGTGACCGCGGTCGATGGAAAGGCGCTCTCTCCTTTGGAACATTTTAATTACAGGACGGTCTTTAGAAATAAGATCACGAAGATCATCATCCCCGGCACGATCAACAGAGTCTATTCGAATGCATTCGAAGCGGGCGGTGGTGTCGGTATGACGAGTGTGAAGGAGATCGAATTTAAGCCCTCCACTGAGGTTGTGTGGATCAACGATTCGGTGTTCGCTAATCTACAGGGTCTGGAGAAGATCACGCTTCCCAAGCATTTGCATTCCTTCTCGAACGGTATGTTAGCGGGGTGTACGTCTTTGAAGACGGTCGTTATGCCCGAGGATGTTGAAGATAGGACGATAGGCTCTGTCTTTGAAAGATGCACGTCATTGGAGACGATCGATTTCTGGTGCATGAACGGGAAGGATTACAGCTTGGGCGGTAGTGTATTGTATAAATGCGAGAATCTGAAGGAGGTCTATCTTCCGAAGGGACTGAAGAGTCTCGCTAATCTTTGTATGAGTCGATGCACCGTTCTGGAAAAGATCCACTTTGGTGGAACTCAGCAAGAGTGGAATGCGGTTACGAAAGGAAATACCTGGAACTATCTTTCAATGAATATACAAAACGGTAAAGAATTTGTTGAGTATGGCTATACTCACGACAATAACAACTGATCACACTATCCTCAATTGGTGGCGGATCGTGGAAGTAATTTCCACGGTCCGTTTTTTTTCGACGAAAAGGTTTCGAACGAAATCTTCCCTTCGGGAATATTTACGTTCGAGGAAATGGGCTGCCGTACCTCCACTTGCTCAGTTCGGCGGTAGCGCCCGCCTCACCACGCCTCGCCACCGGCTCGGCTGTCGCGTTGCGCTCACAGCCCACCGGGCTGTTGAGCAGGAATGCAACGCTCCACTCGCGGTCGCCTTGTTCGACAACAAGCCGCAAGCTGGCAAATTGGGTCGTGCAGCGCAGGGAAACCCTGCTCGCACCATGGGATTGGGACGAAGGGCATGTTTTAAACGTGTCATTCTGAGCGGAGTGACGCGCAGCGTCACGCAGTCGAAAGCGAGCGCAGCGAGCGTGAATCCCCCGAGCAATCGACGGGACGTTCTTATTTTTGTCATGTTGAGCGCAGTCGAAGGCGCGCCTCTACTTCCTGTCATTCCGAGCGCAGTCGAAGGCGCGCCTCTACTTCCTGTCATTCTGAACGGAGCAACGCAACGCGTTGCGCAGTTGAAGAATCCCCTAAGCAATCGACGGGACGTTTGCACATTCTCTCTTAAAACCGATAGACAAACCCGTATAAAAATGTTATAATGGAAAACATTGGAGTAAAATTATGTTACAAGTCAACGGTGTGAGTTTACAATACGGCAGCAAAAAGCTGTTTGAGGACGTCAACCTCAAGTTTACCAAGGGGAATTGCTACGGGATCATCGGCGCGAACGGCGCGGGGAAGAGTACCTTCTTAAAGATCCTCTCGGGGGAGATCGAGCCCAACAAGGGCGACGTCACCATGGACAAAAACGAGCGCATGAGCGTCCTCGCGCAGGATCAGAACAAGTTCGACGGCGAGACTGTCCTTCGCACGGTCATGCTCGGACACAGGCGGCTCATCGAGATCATGGACGAAAAGGACGCCCTCTATGCCCGTCCCGACTTTTCGGAGGCGGACGGCGAGCGTGCGGCGGAGCTCGAGAGCGAATTTGCGGAGCTCGGCGGCTGGGAAGCGGAGAGCGAGGCGGAGACCCTCTTAAACGAGCTCGATATCCCTTCTTCCTGCCATCAGATGCTCATGTCCGAGCTCGACGCAAAGCAAAAAGTCCGCGTCCTTTTGGCGCAGGCGCTCTTCGGAAATCCCGACATTCTCCTCTTGGACGAGCCGACCAACAATCTGGACCTCAAGACCGTCCGCTGGCTCGAGAATTACCTGCTCGACTTTGAAAATACCATCATCATCGTCTCGCACAACCGACACTTTCTGAATAAGGTCTGCACGCACATCTGCGACGTCGATTTCGGAAAGATCAACCTCTATTTGGGCAACTATGACTTCTGGTATCAGACTTCTCAGCTGCTCGCCCGCCAACAGCGCGACGCGAACAAGAAGGCGGAACAGCGTGCCGCCGAACTCAAGGACTTCATCGCCCGCTTTGCGGCGAACGCGAGCAAGTCCCGCCAGGCGACGAGCCGCAAAAAGGAGCTCGAAAAGCTGACCATCACCGACTTCAAGCCGTCTCTGCGCAAATATCCCTTCATCGAATTTAAATTCGAGCGGGAGATCGGGAACGATATCCTCTGCGTCGAGAACCTCACCAAGGAGGGGTACTTCCACGACCTCGATTTCACCGTTCAGAAGGGGGACAAGGTCGGCATTCTCTGCAATAAGTCTACCTCGGTCACCATGCTCTACGACGTGCTTTTCGGAAAAGTCGAGCCGGACAAAGGGACGGTCAAGTGGGGGAAGACCATCAAGACTTCCTATTTCCCCCTCGACAACAGCGAATTTTTCAACGGCTGCGAGCTCTCCCTCGTGCAGTGGCTCTCGCAGTTTTCCAACGATCACTACGAGGAGTTTTTGCGCGGCTGGCTGGGACGGATGCTCTTCTCGGGCGAAGAGGCGCTCAAACAGGCGAAGGTCCTCTCGGGCGGGGAAAAAGTCCGCTGTATGCTCTCCAAAATGATGCTCGAAGGGGGAAATTTTCTGATTTTGGACGAGCCGACCAACCACCTCGACCTCGAATCCATCACTTCTTTAAATAACGCCCTCACGGCGTTCAAGGGGAATTTGCTCCTCACCTCCCACGACCAGGAGCTCATGAACACCGTCTGCAACCGCATCATCGTCCTCGACGGCACCAAAGTCTACGACAAAAACGTCACATTTGACGAATATATTGAGAATATTTAAGGTTTCGAACGAAATCTTCCCTTCGGGAATATTTACGTTCGAGGAAATTGACTTGTTTGCCTTGAATAAGTTGGTCGTCTCGGTCGCTTTCACAACAATGTGCGTCCTGTGGGGCGCCAATTGGGTGGAGCGTTGCACTCCTGCTCAACAGCCCGGTGGGCTGTGAGCGCAACGCGACAGCCGAGCTGGTGGCGAGGCGGGGTGAGGCGGGGGCTACCGCCGAACCGCTGGAAAATGAAATTTCCCAACGCGCCTTTTATTTGGAAGCAAAATGCGCCGCGCTACTTTCGTAGCGCGGCGCATTTTCCGTGCAAAAACTCAAACCTTCTTGCCGCCGGAATTATTTTTCACATGTGCAACACCACCAAGTGCTGTGATTGCAAAACTACCGACAATGCTACCGGCTTGTCCAACCTTATTTCGAGCTTCCAGTTCACATCTTCTGCAATATGGGAACTTTTCATCGAGGAGCAATTTCCCACATGATTTGCAGCGGCGCTCTTTCTCATTTTTACTCATTTTCAGAACCCTCCGCATCTATGTAAAATACATCCTTTTCTCTCTGCGCCAGTATAGTTTCATAGGAATCAATCGCTTTCATCATCTGCCGTGGCTTCTTAAGCCAGAAATCAACATTTTTCTCGTTATAAGGATAGTTTTTATGGATCAACTCCAACGCTGTGTATTTTCCGTCTCCGAGTTTCCGTTCCGCAAGCATTTGCAGCTGATAGCGGTATTCACTCAGAATACGGCTTGCGTCATCCGATTTTTTGCGATAGTGAAACAGATATACCCTCAATCCTACATACCGAGGAATCATCTGCATATCTTCGTTGATATATGAGAGTATTGTGTCAATACGCTTAATGCTTGCAAACGGACCTTTATTTTTTGCTAAAGCCTTGACCTGTGCATTAACGTCCGAATACAAGTCGGTAAGACCTTCCATTAAATATGTATCCGCCTCTTTCAGATAAGCCTCTCGTTCTTCTCCCGATGCCGTGGCGGCGAGCATGATCTTATCCCGTGCGTAAATGAATTTATTACTCAAAGTCTCACGTCGGGCGAAATCAATCATACCTTTAATATCTCCGCCGATGTCTTTCATTTGCGAAGATATCCTTTGCAAAGATACCTGCATGGACAATGTTGAAATATCCGAAAGAATACTTGAAGGATCCAACGCCTTTTTCAATGTAAAGAATTTTACCAAGTGTTCATTCTCATCCAAGATCGCCGGTCTGAGATTTCCCGCAACTTCCTTTGACTGTCCAACGTGGTATTTTCCTATTTTCAGTCCAACCATGATGTCCCGGCTGAAATGGGAAAAGTCTGCAACAAGCATTCCCATTTTTGAAATATCAAAACCAAATTTCAGAGCAGTCGCTATTTTGCCGATCAAGCCTTCGATGTTGTGGCAGACTTCCCAAGCTGTATCTATCCCCATCTCCATTTCAATCTTTCCGATGAACACCTCAAAGAAGTCGGACATGTTTAGCAGGTCAGTTCCTTTTCTATCTTCTTCTTCAAGAAAGATGTTCAGAAGCTCACCTTTACCGGATTTTACGATTTCATTGTTCTCAATCTTCATAATCATCCTCCTGCATAAAATCAAGCCTAAATATACTCTATCGGGAGAACGATCAGATCATCGGCAAGATAAAGTTTATTGTCATACAGGCAGACGATCGCTCCCATGCCCCGTTTCTTGTCGATATCTTTATCGAGCACTTCAAACGCGGACGCCATCGCTTTGTTGGGAGAGGCGCTCTTTTTGATTTCAATCGGATAGAGTGTGCCGTTCTCCTCGATGATGAGGTCGATCTCGCTCTCTTCTTCGACCGACTCCCCGTTTTCTTTGATCCGCTTTTTGTCTTTGCCGCGATAGTAGAACACATGGAACGTATAGTCGGTTCCTTCATTTGAGAAAGATTTTAAGATCTCGGAAATGACGAATGTTTCAAACATATTCCCTGCGACCGCACTCTGTTCGAGCGCTTCCGCATTGTTCCATTTGGAAAGATAGCAGGCAAGTCCCGTATCCCTGAAATAGAGTTTGGGCGTTTTGATCGCCCTCGTCAGATGACTCGAATAGTAGGGCTGCAAGATGAAGATGACCCCCGTTCTCTCCAAGACGGAGACCCAATTCTTGATGGTCGCCTGTGTGACGCCGACTTCCTGCGCGATCGACGCATAGTTGAGCATCTGCGCCGTCCGTGCCGCCACCGCAGAGAGGAACCGTGTGAAGGCAAGCGAATCCTTGATCTCGATCTCCTCTTTGATGTCCCGCTCCAAGTAAGTTCGAACATAAGAGGAATAGAAGTCCTGCCAATCTCTCTTTGTGACGTGCATCTCGGGATACAATCCGCGGTGGATGATTTGCCAAAGGTGGTCGTAGGGCTTCAGATGCCTCTCCCGCTCGGAAATATATTCTTCGGTCGGCACGAAATGACAATTAAAATCAATACCGTTGAGCTCACGGAGGGATAGATTTTGAAGTTCCAATATGGAAACTCTACCCGCCAGCGACTCTTGAACTTTAGACATCAAGCGCATCTGCTGTGAACCCGTCAGATAATAGTTCTCATACATACCCTGTCTATCGCACTCGATTTTGAGATACGGAAAAATCTCCGACGCATACTGCACTTCGTCGATGATCGAGGGCTTGGGCAGATTTTTGAGAAAGAGTTTGGGGTCCTCTATCGCGGAATTGAGCAGAAGTTTATCGTCAAAAGTCACATATCGGACATTTGGATACAGCGTTTTAAGCAGCGTAGACTTGCCGACCTGCCGCGCACCCGTCACAAGAATACACCTACTGTTTTTTGCTCTCTGCTTGAGTACAGATTCTATATTCCTCTTGATATACATAATAACCTCGTGCGACTAATCTATAGTACAACTATATTGTAGTCGAAAATTACATGTTTGTCAAGAGATTCAGTTAAGGAAACAGCGAGGAATTTTATCCCCGCTGTTTTAGATGTTATTCTATTTTAAGGTGCGAGCAGGGTTTCCCTGCGCTGCACGCCCCTGTTTGCGAGCCACCGCACGCTTATTGTTTTTGATAAGGGCGAGACCCTTCGACTCCGCTCAGGGTGACAGATTTCCACCTCGAACGAAAGATTCCGCAGGAAGATTTCGTTCGAAACTTCAGTCTGCTAAAAAATCTTCCCGATTGAGTCCCGCTCTGAGCTTATCCAACGCCTTTTTCTCGATGCGGGAGACGTAGGAGCGCGAAATTCCCATCTCGAGCGCGATCTCGCGCTGCGCCATCGGCGCGCCGCCGCGGAGGGCAAACCGTTTGCAGATGATCTCCTGCTCCCGCTCGGTCAAGAGCTCGGAGAGGACGGAGAGAAACTTTTCCTGCATGAGCGTCTGCTCCACGCCCGCGAACACCTTCTCTTCCTTCTCGAACAAAAGGTCCATGAGCGTGAGCTCGTTTCCGTCCTTGTCCGTGCCCACGGGGTCGCTCAAAGAGACGTTTCCGCGGTGCTTCTTCCCCGCGCGAATGAGCATGAGGATCTCATTTTCGATGCAGCGGGCGGTGTAGGTCGCCAGGCGTGTCCCGTGGCCCGGTTCGTATGTATTGATCGCCTTGATGAGCCCGATCGAGCCGACGGAGATCATGTCGTCCGTCTCGGCTGCGCCGCTGTACTTTTTGACGATGTGCGCCACCAGCCGCATGTTGTGGCGAATGAGAATGTCCTTCGCCTTCTTGTCCCCCGCCTTAGCGAGGGCGAGATACTTCTTCTCCTCCTCGGGCTTGAGCGGCTTCGGATAGGAGCTCCCGTCCGAGATCCCGCCCGTGAAAAAAAACAATCGGCACAATACCGCATAAAAGAATTGCAGCATACTTCACCTCTCATATTAATATATGCGAATTTCGGGAAAATCGGTTTACAAAATCCGAAAAAAGTTTTATAATATCGGCATGATCAAGCTTGCGGATTCCTGGGAGCAATACGAGATCCTCGCCACGGGCGACGGATACAAATTGGAGCGTTGGAAGGACACGATCCTTCTGCGTCCCGACCCGCAGGTCATCTGGCGGGCGCAGCAGGACCTCTTTTCCTATCCCGACCTTGCCGCAGTCTACCACAGGAGCGAGAAGGGGGGAGGCGCCTGGGAGTTCCGAAAAAAACTCCCCGAGAGCTGGCAGATTTCTTACCGAGATTTGAAATTCATCGTAAAACCCACGAATTTCAAGCACACGGGGCTCTTTCCCGAACAAGCGGTCCATTGGGATCTGACGCGCTCTTTGATCGAAAAGAGAATTTCCGAGGGGAGCGTGCCGAAAATTTTGAACCTCTTCGCCTACACGGGCGGCGCGACCGTCGCCATGGCCAAGTCGGGCGCCCTCGTCACTCATGTGGACGCCGCAAAGGGCATGGTCGAACGCGCGGGGGAGAATGCGCGGCTCTCGGGGGTCGAGAGCGGGATCCGCTACATCGTCGACGACTGCAAAAAGTTCGTGCAGCGCGAACTCAAGCGGGGAAATTCCTATGAGGCGATCGTCATGGACCCTCCTTCCTACGGAAGGGGACCGGGCGGGGAGCTGTGGAAGATCGAATCGGAGCTCTTTCCGCTCGTGGAGATGTGTGCAAAACTTCTCTCGAAGGACAGGCTGTTCTTTCTCATCAACAGCTATACGACGGGGCTGCAGCCGACCGTCCTGAACAATATTTTGCGGCTCACGCTCAAGGGCGGCAGAGCCGAGGCATACGAAGTCGGACTTCCGACAAAGGAGGGAATTTCCCTTCCGTGCGGTGCGGGGGGGATCTGCGTCTATGATTGAAAAAGGGGAACTTACCATCCTCTATGAGGACAATCACATCATCGTCGTGATGAAGCCGCAAAACTTGGCGAGCTGTCCCGACGAGAGCTGCGACGAGAACATGCTCGACAAGGTCAAGGCATATGTCAAGGAGAGCGCGGGAAAGCCCGGGAACGTGTACATCGGGCTTATTCACCGTCTCGACCGTCCGACGGGCGGCGTCATGGTCTTTGCCAAGACGAGCAAGGCGGCGGGAAGGCTCTCCGAGCAGATGCGCACGGGCGACTTTGAAAAGCAGTATCTTGCCGTTCTCTGCGGCTCCCTCCACGAAAAGAGCGGGAGCCTTATCAACTATCTCAAAAAAAATACGGTCAACAACATGGTCTACCTCTGCCCGCAGGGGACGGAGGGGGCGAAACTCGCGAGCCTCGACTATGCGACGCTCGAGGAAAAAGAGGAGCTCTCGCTCGTGAGGATCAAATTGCACACGGGCAGGAGCCATCAGATCCGCGTGCAGATGGCGGGGGTCAATCATCCCGTGTTCGGGGACATGCGCTACGGCGGCGAACATGCGCAGAAGGGGAAACTCGCGCTCTGGGCGTACAAGCTCTCCTTCACCCATCCCGTCACGAAGGAGCGGCTCGTCTTTTTGTGCGAACCGCCGAAAAACGAACAGCCTTGGAAGAAATTCGAGATCTCTTCCGCCGTGAATCCCTGAAATAGAGGCAAAATTTTCCCTTTTTAACAAAAATAAGGGGAATACCGCTTGACGAACGCGGAAAATTCGTGTAAAATAAAACAGATATGAAAAGGGTTAAATTCTATTCGTTGACGATTGGGGCGCTGACGCTGCTGTTGGCGCTGATCATGACATTATCCATCTGCCTCACGCACGGGAGCGTGAGGGCAAACGCCGAGGATTACCGTCCGAGTGCGATCTTCTCCGCGGGTACGGGCGGAACGGTTACCGTGACCGACGACGGAGAGAGCGATACGACCTATGTCAAACTGACGCTCGATCCCAGGGGGCAGGTACATTTTCGCCGCGATCTCGCGCTCAAATGGTACACCGCCATGGAAAATGCGGACTATAAAAACGCGGGACAAGCCCGCTTCTTCTCCATGGAGTTCAAGTTTCTCGATCTGAACTTCACCGAATTTACCCTCGCCTTCGAGAGCGCGGAGGAGAACGTCAGCAAAGACGCAAAAGCGACGAATACGATCCACTTCTATCGCCAAGACGGCAAAATCCTTGCCGCATTGCAGGATTCCTCTGAGCAGAAGGATGACTGGGCGGCCTCCGAAGAGGAGAAGAAGGACATTGCCTACAGCGACAGAGTCATCGTCCGTCTGGACGACAAAGCGGACGGCGAGGAGTGCGTAGAGGGCGAGTATGCGCTCTACATCAACGATGTCTGTCTCGGAAAAATGACGAATGTCGGCGGAACCTATATCGAATATCTCTCCGCCGCATCGAGCACGCCCCGCATTCCCTTCACTTTTACGGCGAAGGAGCTCGAGGCGGGTGCGGAAAATCTGCGCCTCATCACCTATGAACTCAACGGGCAGAGCCTTGCGGTCAACGGAGCGGGCAGGATCGACGATACGGTCTCTCCCGCCCTCGTGATAGACGAAAAGATCCATGCCTACACCCTCGGAAAGCGTTGGAATCTGACCTATAAGACGATCGACGTCTGCGACGAATCCGTCACGATCTCCCGCAAATACGCCATGCTCAAGAGCAACGGCGGCGGCAGCTTCGAGGAGCCTTCGGACAGCGACTACAAGGTCCTTTCGACCTCCAGCTATTTCATGCCGACGAGCGACGACCAGGAGGTCGACCAGCTTGTCTCCATCTATTTTATTCTCGACGACGGCACCTTTGTGGAGTCCCCCGGAGAGAATCAGAAGCAATCCGAGCGCATCTACCTCACCTGGTATGCGGCGGATTCCGCCCTCACCCATTTGGGCGACGGATCGGAAGCCTCCGATTACATCAAAGTCAACCGCTCGGAGGGGGGTCCCGTCTATGTCGGGCTCACCGCGGGAGAGGGAGAGAACGTTCTCGAAAAAGAGGAGGACGGAACACCTGTCCTTGAAAAGCTCAGCGAAGAGTATCAGGAAGCCGTCACAAAGGCTGCGGAAGGCTTGAGCGCGGGCAGCGGAGCTTATTTCTATCTTCCCTCTCTGCGCGATTTGATCACCAGCGAATACACCGACTACCGCAACCTGTCCTTTACCGTCTACTACCGCAAACAGGGCGACGAAGCGGGCAGTTCCGCGACTGCGACCTCGACGTTGAAGTACAACGGGCTGCGCTTCGAGATCACCAAGGAAGGGAAGTACATCTTCAAGGTGATGGCGAGCGACGGTTCCGGGCAAAACATGAAGTACTACTATGAGAACAGACTTCAGGACGTGACCGCGTCCAACATCTGGGACATCGACGAGATCCCGCAGTTCTACTTCGAGGCGTCCTATGCGGGCGCGACCATCGAAAAGCCTGAGGATATCTCTTCGGGATACAGCGGACAGTCCTATACCTTCACCGACTTCACCGTCGTCGCACTCGAGGGATTTGAGAAGAAGTACACGCTCTATCGCTTCGACCGCGACGAAGTCCCCGATCAATCGTCGATCCCCACCCGGGCGACCTTCAGCAGCAATGCGGAACTTTATTTCAACCAGTACAAGCAGTACATGGTCGAGATCAAGAAGTTCAACTCGAACATTTCCGAGAGCGACGAGGAGCGTTGGAGCAAGACGGACAACGACTATCATTGGAATCCGGACGACGCTTTAAGTTTCACCCCGCAGGAGGCGACCTACTACATTCTCAAATTGGATGTGACGGAGTCCCGTCTCCCCGGTGCGCCGAAGACGGACTATCAGGTGATCGAAGTCAACAACAAGATCGATAAACTTCCCGAAGTCGCCGATTGGCTGCAGAACAACCTGGTCACGGTCATTCTCTTCTCCATTTCGGGCGTGCTGCTCATCATTCTGATCATCGTGGCATTGACGAAGCCCTCCGAAAAGACCGTCGAGGAGATCGACCTCGAGAGCCTGAAGGGGAAGAAACAGCCCAAGGACAAAGACGAGGATAAGAAAGAATAATGAGTTTCGAACGAAATCTTCCTGCGGAATCTTTCGTTCGAGGAAATGAGCTCTCGAGTTCCCCAAACTTGGTCGTCTCGTTCGTTTCAAACGACAATAAGCCGAAGGGGTTCGGCAAATGGGGTGCCGCTCCGGCAAGGGAACCTTGCCTCGCGCAGTAATTTTAGAACGAAGGGCAATGCAAAGCGCCGCGCTACGAAAGTAGCGCGGCGCATTTCTGTCATGTTGAGCGGAGCGAAGCAGAGTCGACGACGCGCCATTCTATTGTTTATCAAATCGCGGCGCACGAGCCCCTTTCCTGTCATGTTGAGCGGAGCGAAGCGGAGTCGACGACGCGCCATTCTATTGTTTATCAAATCGCGGCGCACGAGCCCCTTTCCTGTCATGTTGAGCGGAGCGA
>CANQBW010000038.1 GCA_947589565.1 uncultured Clostridia bacterium
GACAGAAGCGTCGCGGAGGCGTGCGCGGAGAGCACCGTCTCCACCTCTCCTCCGAAGCGGCACTCGACCGCCGTCTGTGCGCTCAGCTCTTCGATTCGCCCGTACCCGCGAAAGATATCCGTTTTCATGATTTTTCACTCCCGTTTTCAGTATCGCTCTATCCTATGATTGGAAAGAAAATTTTATTCCAAAAAGGTTTCGAACGAAAATCTTGCTGCGCAATCTTTATCGTCGAGGAAAGTTGTATTAGATATGTCATTCTGAGCGGAGCGAAGCGAATCGACGACGCGCCATTCTATTGTTTTATCCAAGCGCGGCGCACGAGCCCCTTTTGTCATGTTGAGCGGAGCGTAGCGAAGTCGAAACATCTCGTCTTTAAAAGGGGCGAGTAAGAATCTCGTCCTTTGGAAAGTCTCACAATAAGGGCGAGACCCTTACTCGCCTAAAGGCTCGTGAGGCGCGTATGGATTCTCAATAGAACGACGCGCTTTCGACTGCGCTCAGGGTGACAGACTTTTTACCACTGTCATGTTGAGCAGCCGCGCCGCCTGCATATTACAGGCGGCGCGGCGTCGTCGAAACATCCCCTTGGTCGTTGCAGAAGTAGGAAAATATTTTCTGAACGTCCCGTCGCTTGCTTGGGGGATTCCCGTTCGCCTTGGCTCGCTTTGCTCGCCTACGGCTCGCGGCGCCGCGATTGAATCACAATAGAATACGCGGCGTTCGACTGCGTGTTGCTAACGCAACACTCCGCTCAGAATGACATGTTTTTTCTTACTGTCATGTTGAGCGGAACGAAGTGGAGTCGAAACATCTCGATCTTTCACCTAATTAAGGAAGAGAGGTAAAGCGGATTGCTGCTCAAAGAACCGCCCGTCCGGCGGGCAGAGGAAGTATTTTAGAAAAAATTTTTTCATGGGGAGTTATTTTACGCAAATCTCCGCATACTGCAATCGGAGGAAATTCATGAAGAAAAAACTTTTATGCGGTATTCTTGCCTGTATGATGTCCTTCTCGGCGGCATTCCCGCTGGTTGCATGTAAGAATATCAATCCCGATCAGGGTCAAACGGAAAATAATGGGGAAAATCCCAATGGACAAAATCCGGGCGGACAGAATCCGGGCGGGGAGACGCCCGGGGAAGAAAAACCCGGCGAAGAAAAGCCCGGCGAAGAAAAACCGGGCGAGGAAAAACCCGGCGAAGAGAAGCCCAATCAGGATCAGGAAAAAGATCCCGACGAGGACGAGTCCAAGGAGTTGGAGCCCGGGACGGTCATCACCGACGAGGATACGAAGACCCTTCTCTTCAACTCCCTTTCGGAGACGGAGCTCGGCGGTCTCTCCTATTCGGCGAGCGCGGAACTCCTCTTAAAGGGAGACGGGTACGACAAGACGACGAAGATCGTCTGCGAAGGCTTCGCGGTCTTCCGTGACGGCGAGCTCAGCGCCGATCTGAATGCCTATACCACAAACGAGGGAGAGGGCGAGAACGCGGAGACCTATCTTCTGTTCTTCTTGCGCGGCTCCGAGGCGTACTATACCACCGGAGTCCGGGAAGGGGAAGAGAAAATAGATTTTGCCGCGCTCAAGGAGCAGCTCAAGGCGGAGGAAGACCCCCTCGTGCTCGAGCGGGAGGAACTTCCCGAATCCCTCTCCAAGGCGGCCTCTACGCCCGCGCTCATCAAGATGATGAAAAATCTGCCCGCGCTCTTCGACGGCGTCGTCACCAAGACGGAGGGCGGCTATTCGCTCACCTATAGCGTGGGGGATTCCCTCGTCTCTTTAATGGAGGGGATCGAGTCTGTGCTCGGAATGATCGACGAGAACCACGAGATCACTTTGGGCGGACTCTTTTCGCAGCCCTATTTGAAGGACTCCCTCGAAAAACTTCTGCACGGCGTGACCGCGAAGGAGTTCAAAGAGGCGGCGGAAAGCTTCCTGCCCGAGGACGTCGCTTCGACCCTTCCCGAGCCCGCGCAAAAGGCGACTGCGATCACCTATGTGGAGACGCTCATGCGCTCGGGCACCTTCTATAAGGCACTCACCAAGGACATGGACGGCTGGGAAAAATGGAAGACCTTCTCCTCCGTTCCGCTCGAGGGGATCATCTCCCTCATTCGCGGCGAGGACTTTGTCTTCGGCGAAGAGAAGCTCGTCGATTCCTTCAAGGATTACGCCGAGAATATGGCAGAGAAGGCTGCAAACTATCTCTTCGATTTGCTCTCTGTGGAGACGGGCAAGCTCTCCGATGAAAAGCTCGACGTTGCCTTCCGCTTCGATTTCGACAACGACAAGAAGCTTTTAGGCTTCTCTGTGGACGCGTTGATCAAGGGCAACAGAACGCTCCCTCCCAAGAGCGAAGAAAATCCCGGTGAAGAAGAAAATCCCGGCGGGGAAGAGAATCCCGGTGAGGAGAATCCCGGCGGGGAAGAAAATCCCGGCGGGGAAGAGAATCCCGGTGGGGAAGAGAATCCCGGCGGGGAAGAAGATAATCCGAACGAGGGAGATGAAAATCCCGAAGGCGGTGACGGAGACGGGGGAAGCGAAGAACCCGGTGACGGCGACGGCGATGGCGGCGGAGAAACCGAACCCGACGGCGGCGGAGAAACCGAACCCGACGGCGGCGGAGAAACCGAACCCGGTCCCGATGACGGCGACGATACGGATAACGACAGCGATATGGGCGACGACGGAGACATGGGCGGCGGTGAAGACGGCGGCATGGACAGCGGCGACGATATGGAAGACGGAAACGGAGGCATGGACGGCGACGATATGGACAACGGCGGCGGAAACGGTGACATGGGTCCCGGAGACAGTGAAGAGATGCCCGGCCCCAATGATATGGACGGAGACGACGGCGAGGGCGACCCGATGCCCGGTCCCGAGGACGGCATGTCCGACGACGACATGAGCGGCACGAGTATCCGCACGATGAAGCGCGCAGACGGGGACGAGAGCAGAAAAGTCAACGTCAGGGGCAGCCTCAAACTGGAGACTGTGAGCGCATCTTCGCCCGAGCTCTTCGACTTGACGGGTTGCACGTTTGCGACCGAGGACGACACGGAGACGAACGAGTCCGAGAAATAAAGAAAGGAGAACCCACCGGAAAAATCCGGTGGGTTTTTCCGATCCTCATAAGTTTTTCGAATATTTTCTTGCAAAAAGGGGAAGTTTGTGCTACAATGACTGTGTGAGAATCGTCAAAATCAACGCCTACGGAAAACTCAACCTCACGCTCGACGTTCTCGGAAAGACGGGAAACTTCCACGAGATCGACTCCCTCGTCACGACGGTGGATTTAAGCGACAAAGTCCGCGTAAGCGCCCGCAAGGACGGGAAAATTCATGTCACGATGCGCGGAATGGGGAGCGAAGAGATCTTTCCCGAGGAGAACAGCGCGTGGCGGGCAGCCGACCTGTATCAGAGGACGTTCGAAACTCCCGGTGTTGACATTTTGATCGACAAGAATATCCCCATGCGGGCGGGATTGGGGGGCTCTTCCGTCGACGCCGCCGCAGTTTTAAGGGGAATGCAAAAACTCTATGGGGAGAGCGCGGAAAAGATCGCCCCGCAGCTGGGGAGCGACGTTCCCGCCCTTCTGCATGGGGGACTCGTGCGAATGCGTGGAAGGGGAGAAAAAATCACACCCATTCCCTCAAATTTGAAGCTGTACTTTCTCTTGCTCGTCCCCAAAAACGGTGTGGACACGGGGAAATGCTATCAAAAGAGCGACGCTCTTCCCCCCTGCGCTCCCTGCACGGAGAGTGCGCTGAAAAAGCTCTCCATCGGCGATTTGGAGGGGGCGGCGAAGTGCTTTCAGAACGGGCTCTTCCCCGCCGCCTGCGAACTGGAGCCGCAAGTGAAACTCGCCTTCGATGAGCTCACCGACTTTTCTCCATGGGGCGTCAATATGACGGGCTCGGGGAGCGGCGTGTATGCGGTCTTCGAGACGGAGGAGCTCTGCGCGTGGGCGAAGAGCCGCTACAGGGGAAAATTCGGCTGCTACACGCTCAGAATGCAACAAGAAAAACAAAAAGGAGAATAATATGCAGGAACGGACGTCAGGCGACGGCGATCTCAAGAGTAAGACGCTATCCACCGAGGAGTACGAGGTGACCTTGCCCGAAGTGGACGAGACGAACGAGGATCTCATCGGTCTCTCGGTGGAGGAATACGAAAAAAAGCGCCGCGAAGAGGAGCATCTGAGGGAAGAGTGCAAAAAGATGATCGCGGAGGGGGAAAAACTTCTCAAAAAGAAGGACTTTCCCGAGGCGGAGAAGTTCTTCCGCCAGGCGAATACCCTTTGTCCCGACGACGACCGCGCCAAAGAGGGGATCCTTCAGTGCGTCACAAAAAATTTCGAAAATCTCGACCCACTCCTCGATTATGACAACGCCTCGCTTGCCGAGAAGAGCGCAGCCGTCAAGAAATTCGTGAGAGCGGAGGCGGGGGAGCGTCTTGAGACGATGAAGGGACGCTTCGAAGCGGAAGCCGCGCCCCTGAGGGAAAAGTTTTTCAAGGCGCAGGCGGCGAGAAGAGAGTCCTTCCGCGCCAATCGGAAATATTATTTGATCCGCTGCGCGATCTTTTCCGTCTTGCTCCTCGCCTTGATCGGAGCCTGCGTTGTGAGCGCGGTCTTCATTCCGAGGACGAAGGACGCGACGCCCGTCATTCTCACGATCGCCTTTGGGGCGCTGTCCCTCATTCTGCTCTTGTTGTGGCTGGTGTCTGTCCGCAGGCTGTTTGTGGCGCACCGCTTCTGCCGTGAAAACGAGAGAATGTCCTCCACCGAGGAAGGCGCCCGCCTCGAAGAACTTGAAAACGCACTGATGAGCCTCTCCCTGATCCTCGGAGAGCCGTCCTAAGAGTAAGGCGAAAGGGCGAGATTCTTCGACTGCGTGTTGCTAACGCAACACTCCGCTCAGGATGACGACGTTTTGTACTTGCTCGTCCCACGATGTCATTCCGAGTGGAGCGAAGCGGAATCGAGGAATCCCCCCGGTCGATAGAATGTTGTATTGCGAATCACGTCTCAATTAAAAAAGGAGAAAAGTATGGAGCTTATTTATACGGGATCCGGAAAAAAGGTCTATCGCGACGGCGATCGGCTCGTCAAATCCTTCGATGAAAGCTATACAAAGGCAATGGTCCTGAACGAGGCGTTGAATCAAGCCCGCGTCGAGGAGACCGATCTTCACATTCCCAAAATTCTCGAGGTCTCCAACATCGGCGGCTTCTGGTCTGTCTCCTGGGAGTTTATCGAGGGGGAGACGCTCGCCGCCCTCATGGACAAAGACCCTTCCCGCGAGGACGAATATCTGAATCTGTTCGTCGA
Organism: uncultured Clostridia bacterium; assembly: GCA_947589565.1. Lineage (GTDB taxonomy): Bacteria > Bacillota > Clostridia > Christensenellales > Borkfalkiaceae > Gallimonas. Next base: position 5,339 of record CANQBW010000038.1, read on the forward strand.
TCTGCAGATCGAAATGTCCGAAAAGAAGGTCCCCTTTCTCGGCCATCTTCGGGACAAACTGCACGCAAAGATCTCCGCGAGCAGCTATCCTTCGAGCCTTCGCTACGATCTGCATGTCCGTCTCGACGGGCTGCCCCGCCACAAAAAGCTCTGCCATGGGGACTTTCAGCCGAGCAACATCATCATCACGCCCGCGGGCGTTCCCTATATCATCGACTGGTCGCACGCGACGCAGGGCAACGCCTCCATTGACGCGGCGCGGACCTACCTCGTCTTTTATCTTCAGGGGAAGGAGGCGCTCGCCGAGAACTATCTTGCCCTCTGGTGCGAGAAGACGGAGACGGAAGTCGGCTACGTCCAGCGGGTGCTTCCCATCGTGGCGGCGGCGCAGTCCGTCAAGGCTAACAAGGAGGAGAAGGAGCTGCTCTCCAAATGGGTGAATGTCTGCGACTGGCAATGAGATGATATTTTTGGACTATGCTTCGACCTCTCCCCTGCGGGAGGAGGTCTTACAGGAGATGCTTCCCTATTTTCGGGAAAGGTATGCAAATCCCGATTCCGTCCACGCCTTGGGAAGAGAGGCGGCGCTCGCCGTCACAAGGGCGCGGGATATGATCGCGGAGCTTCTCGGCGTGAGCGCGGGAGAGGTCTATTTCACCTCGGGCGGCACCGAGGCGGACAATTGGGCGGTGCGAAATTTGGGATATGGGCACGCGCTTGTTTCTTCCATCGAACATGCGGCAGTGCTCTCCGCGGCGCCCCTTCGTGCGGGGGGAGCTTCGTTTTTTCCCGTCGAGCCGTCGGGAGTCGTCTCTCCCGAAAAAATTTCGGAGAATTTGAAAGAGGAGACGGGCCTTATATGCCTCATGAAGGTCAACAACGAGACGGGTTGCATTCAGCCCGTCGAAGAGACGGCAAAAATTTGCAAAGAGAGGAACATTCTCCTCTTTTCCGACTGCGTACAGGCGGCGACAACGCAGGATTTGAAACATGTCTTGAAATTTGCGGACGCGATCTCCCTCTCCGCGCATAAGATCGGGGGACCCAAGGGCGTGGGCGCCCTCATCGTCAAGAAGGGGACTCCCTTGAAAGCTCTGATCGCGGGCGGCGAACAGGAGCGGGGACTCCGCGGGGGGACCCTCAACGTCCCCGGGATCGTCGGTTTTGCGCACGCTTTGAAACTCGCGCAAGAGGAGAAAGAGTTTTTTTCAAAAGAGACGCTTGCCCTTCGGGAATTGTTTGAGGGAAAACTCAAGGAGAGACTCGGCGAAGAGGTTTCCATCGACGGAGAGAACCGTGTGCCGAATATCACCCATGTCACATTTTTGAGGGGCGGCGGAGAAATTTTGCAGCTTCTCGACTTAAACGGCGTCGCCGCCTCGGGGGGAGCCGCCTGCTCTGCGCACGCCGCCCTTCCCTCCCATGTGCTGACGGCGATGGGACGGACGGAAGAGACCGCAAGACGCGGCGTCCGCTTCTCCTTCGGCAAAGAGACAACGAAAGAGGAAATTCTCAAGACCGTTGAGATCATTGCTCGTCTTTCGATGTCATCCTGAGCGGAGTGACGCGCTGTTCTATTGTTATCCAAGCGCGGCGCACGAGCCTCTTTTCTGTCATTCTGAACGGAGCAACGCAACGCGTTGCGCAGTTGAAGAATCTCGTCCTTTAGAAAGGGGCGAGTAAGAATCTCGTCCTTAGTTCTGATAATAAGGTAGAGATGTTTACTCGCCTAAAGGCTCGTGAGGCGCGTATGGATTCTCAATAGAGCGACGCGCCTTCGACTTCGCTCAACATGACATAATAAGAACGTCTCGTCGAAACTTAAGGGGTATGGATTCTCATTAAACGGCGCGTCGTCGACTTCGCTCAACATGACAAAATAAGAACATCTCGTCTTTGAAAGGGGCGAAGTAAACATCTCCCCTTAGCTCCCGCCTAAAATCGACAGGGATGTCCGGGATTTTTTCTTTTTTGCGCGGGGAGGATCCGTCATAAGGGGGAGTTTTCCATCATATACTATGACACAAACAAAAAAAGAGGTGTCATCATGAATGAAGAACTCGATTATGCCCAGATGTTGGAGATCCCCGTGGAGACGGTGACCTTCAACCGCAAGGAACGCAAGAAGCGCGAGCGCGAGAGCGACCTTCAAGACCGTCTCGTGCAGGAAGTCAACGAGCGCATGGAGTCCGATCCGCAGTATGCGGAGAGCACGCCCATCGCGCGGGAGAGCGTCTACACGTCCCGCAAAAACAAGACGGCGAGCCGCATCATCGTCGCGGAATTTGTGGCGGTCTGCCTGCTGTGCGCCGCGATCTTTTTGACGAACATCTTCCTCGAGACGAGCGCCATCAATACCTTCATGCGGGGACTCTTCCGCGGCAACGAACAGCCCGCGCAGACGGACACCCGCGTCTATTCCGACTTCAAGCTCTCGAGCCTTGTCAACAGCACCGTGGACGCGGAACTCACCGTCTCCTCGACGGGCGTCCTGTCCTTCGTCGAGCAGTGCAGCGTCTATCCCCCCTGCGAGGGAAAGGTCGCTTCCGTCAACGGAAATGCGGACACGGGTTACACGCTTGAGATCAAGCACTCCGACTCCTTCTCCACGATCATGAGCGGACTCGACGCAGTCTACCTTTCAGAGGGAGAGACCGTCCGTTCGAATCTTCCCATCGGCTACAGCGACGGCGAAGGGGAAGTGAGAGTCATGTTCTATTCGGACGGAGCGCTGTTAAGCTGCGTCAAAGTCAACGACAAGACGCTCGCGTGGAGCTGAAAAAATTACGCCTGCACCCCCTCTTTCTGCTCGTAGGGCTGCTGAGCGCGATCTTTAATCAATTGCCCGTCTTCCTCACGGTGACGCTTGCCGCACTCGAACACGAGTGCGCGCACGCGTTGGCGGCAGGGAGATTGGGCTTTTGTCTCGATAAGATCGTTCTCATGCCCTACGGCGCGGTGATCGGGGGAGACCTTTCGGGCATCACAAAGAAACAGGAGCTCTGGGTTCTTCTTGCAGGCCCGCTCGCGAACGGATTGACCGCCCTCGGATTTGCCGCCCTGTGGTGGCTCTTTCCCGAGACCTATCCCTATACGGATACGGCGGCGATCGTCTCCTTGAGCCTCTTTCTCGTCAACCTTTTTCCCGCCTATCCTCTCGACGGCGGGCGAATTTTAAAGATTTTTTTGAGCCCTTTAGGCGAGCGATGCGCGAAGATCATCTGCCGAATTGTCTCGATCTGCTTTGCGGCGGGAATTTTCGTCCTTTTTATTGTGAGCTGTTTTGGGGAGCCCAATTTCGGTGCCCTCTTCTTCTCCGCTTTGCTCTTCGCGGGCAGTTTCGGCGGCGGGGAGTACGGATATCTTCCCATCAAAAAGAAAAACTTCTCCCGCGGGATCGAGGAGCGGCGGATCGCCCTCTCGGGGGAATGCCTTGCGCGGGCCGCCATGCGCTTTCTGAGAGAGGATCGCTATACCGTCTTTATCCTCTTCGACAAAGAGGAGTATTTGGGGGAACTTCCCGAGGAGGAATTTGTCGCCCGCCTTGCCGAGGGAAAGTATGAAGAGGAGCTTCAAAGCTTTTTGTGAGGGACTTTTGTCTAAACCAATTGACAAAATCCCTTCGTCCGTTTTATAATAAACCCATGAAATATTTGGAATTGACCGTCCATACCCACAGCGAGGCGAGCGAACTTGTCGCCGACGCCATGTGGGAGTTCACAAGCTACGGCGTGACCGTGTGCGATTTCAACGACATTCTGTCCTTACGGAGAGAAAAATCCCTCTACTGGGACTACATCGACGACTCTTTGACCGAGGAGAAGAGCGAAGTTCTCGTCAAGTGCTATTTCGATCCCGCGGACGAAGAGAAGGTCAAGGCTCTCTTAAAAGAGATTGAAAACCGCAGGAATTTGAGTGATGGGTGCCTGAATTTCGGCACTTTGGAAGCGACAACCCGCATAATCGAGGGGGACGACTGGATCGAGATCTGGAAGAGCCACTTCCGCCCTATCCCCTTGGGAAAGATCGTCGTCGTGCCCGAGTGGATCGAATATCAAGCGAAGCCCGAGGAAAAGGTCGTTCTGCTCGATTCCAACATGGCGTTCGGCACGGGCGAACACGAGACGACGAGAATGTGCGTCGAATTTCTGCAAAAATATCTGCGGGAGGGGGACGTTGTCCTCGACGTCGGTTGCGGAAGCGGCATTTTGGGCATTGCCGCAGCGAAACTCGGGGCAAAATTTTGCTATTCTACAGACATCGACCCCATCGCTGTCGAGAGCGCAAAGCACAACGCCCTCAAAAATAACGTCAGTGAGATCGAGGTTACGGAGTGCAACCTCGTGGACGACACGTCCATGAAAGCCGACCTCATTCTCGCAAATATCACGGCGGAAATTCTCCTCTTTCTCGCACCCGCCGTGCCCGCGCACCTCAAGGAGGGGGGCAGGGTGATTTTATCGGGAATTTTAAAGGACCGCAAAGAGAAAGTTGCCAATGGGTTCGAAAAAGCGGGCCTGAAAGTTGTCGAAGAGAGGGAAATGGGCGAGTGGGTCTCGCTCGTTTTGAAGGGATAATGGCGCGGAACAGATTTTTTGTGGAGAAGATCGAGGACGAAGTCTCCCTCACGGGGGAGGAATTTCGCCATGCAAAGAATGTTCTCCGCCTGAATGCGGGCGGCGAAGTCACCCTCCTCGACGGCAGCGGAAAGGAGTATTCCGCGATCGTGACGAAGGTCGAAAAGGGGAGACTCGTCTTAAACGTTCTCTCCGAAAAAGATTCGGACAGGGAGCCGAAGACGAAAGTCTACCTTCTCGTCGGCGCCTTGAAGGGGGACAAGACGGAGCTTGTCGTCCAAAAGGCGGTCGAGCTGGGCGCGGAGAAGATCGGCGTCTTCTCCTCGGCGTTCTGTTCCGCCTACATGAACGAGAACAAGCTCGAGCGTCTTCGCCGCGTCTCTCACGAGGCGGCAAAGCAGTGTCTTCGGACGACCGCGCCCGAGGTTTTCTACTTTGAAACGCTCGATGGGGCGCTGAAAAGCGCGGACGGGTACGAAAATAAGCTCTTCGCCTGCGAGTTTGCGAAGAAAAGCGAAAAAGAACTTCTGCCCCTTTCGGGCTCCTGTGCGCTCGTCGTCGGGAGCGAGGGCGGCTTTCAAAGAGAGGAATTTTCTTATGCGAAAGAGCTCGGCTTTTTGGGCGTCTCTTTGGGAAAGCGCATTCTGCGTGCCGAGACCGCCGCGATTTCCATGCTCTCCGTCGTCATGTACGGTTTGGGGGAACTGAGATGAGGGCGTGCGTCTTTACCCTCGGCTGTAAGATGAACGAGGTCGAGAGCGCCTCCCTGATGCGCGGGCTCGAGGAGCGCGGATTCAAGGTGAGCGGCGAGCTCTCTGAAGCGGATCTTTATATTCTGAACAGCTGCGCGGTGACTGCGGAGGCCGAAAAAAAGTCCCGCCAGGCGATCGCCCGCATGAAAAAGTTCAACCCATCTGCAAAAATCATCGTTCTCGGCTGCGCCGCAGAGCGCAACGCGGAGCAATTTGCAAAGAGGGAAGGAGTCTCCCTCGTTTTGGGCGCACAGAACAAGGACAAGCTCTTCTCACTTCTTAAAGAAGAGGGCGTATTTTGCGAGACGGGTCGCGATTTTTGCGAACTTCCCACCCCCAAACGCACCAAGACTCGCGCCTTTTTGCGCGTGCAGGACGGCTGCAACCACTTCTGTTCCTACTGCATCATTCCCTATCTTCGGGGGCGTTCCCGCTCCCGCAGCGCGGAGAGCATTTTAAAAGAGGCAAAGAATTGCGGCGCGAAGGAGATCGTGCTGACGGGCGTCGACCTCTCCTCCTACCGCGACGGAGAGATCGATCTTGCGGGACTTTTGAGAATGCTCGGGGAAGTTCCCGCCCGCATTCGCTTGGGGTCGCTGGAAGAGGGCGTCGTGGATGAAAAATTTTTAGAAGCGATGAAGGATGCGGGGAACGTCGTCGAGCACTTCCACCTCTCCTTGCAGAGCGGCTCGGACGCGGTTTTGCGGGCGATGAACCGAAGATACACGCGGGAAGAATATCTCGCCTGCTGCGAGAAAATTTATGCGGTGTTCCCGGGTGCCGCCATCACGACCGACCTCATCGTCGGCTTCCCCACGGAGACGGAAGTAGACTTCGAAGATTCCCTCAAAATGATCGATGAGGCGGAATTTTCGCGGGTGCATTGCTTTCCGTACTCCCCCCGTCCGGGGACGAATGCCTATAAAATGGGGGACCTTCCGCCGAAGGTCAAGAAGGAGCGGATGGACCGCGCCGTTCAAGCTTCTCAGGAAGCGCAAAAAAAGTATCTTGAAAAGTTTTTGGGGAAGGAACTTTCTGCCCTTTTCGAGGAGGACGGGGGATACACCGAGAACTATATCCGCGTCTATGCAGAGGGCGCAAAAGAGGGCGAACTTTGCCGCGTCAAATTGATCAAACCCGAAAAAGACGGCGCATTTGCCGAAATCATGGAGGTATTGTAAATGGAGGACTGTATTTTTTGTAAGATCGTGATGGGGGAGATCCCCTCGACCAAGGTCTATGAGGACGATGAGATGCTCATCTTCAAGGACATTTCGCCAATCGCGAAAATCCACCTGCTGTGCGTTCCGAAGGAGCACTTTGCACGCATTCACGACATGGACCAAAGAAGGGCCGCCCTTGTCGGAAGAATGCTCTTAAAAATCGCCTCGCTCGAGCATACGCTCGGACTTGACGAAGGGTATCGGCTCGTCATCAACCAGGGCGAATCTGCGGGTCAGACCGTGCACCATCTGCACATTCACATCTTGGGCGGCGAGACGCTGAAATGGGAGTAATTGTTCGTCGAAAAGGTTTCGACGAAAATCTTCCTTCGGAATATTTATCGTCGAGGAAATGGGCTTCCGAACCTTCACATGCCACGTCCTCGCGGTCGCCTTGTTTAACAAGAAGCCGCAAGCTGGCAAATTGGGGCGTGCAGCGCAGGGAAACCCTGCTCGCACCATGGGATTTTGGAATGTCCCGTCGCTCACTTGAGGGATTCTTCGATTCCGCTTCACTCCGCTCAGGATGACACGCCTTTTACCGCTGTCATGTTGAGCAGCCGCGCCGTGCACAAATGTGCACGGCGCGGCGTCGTCGAAACATCCCCCCGGTCGTTAGAATGCCCATATTGCGAAAAGCGTTAAAGGGTTTGGGACACAATATTCGCCTTACGGCTCGTGCGCCCCAAGGAAAAAACAGTAGAAAGGTCGAAGCGCAAGTGTCCCCACGGCGCGCCGTTCTATTGTTTTCTATGCTCGACGCACGAAGTAACATTTTTTTGCGCTACTTTTTTTGTATTTGTAAAAAAAGTAACACGTTCGTTTTTCGCAAAAGACAAGGTAAAGCGAATTGTCGCTTTTAAAAAAAGCTCTTAGGAAATATAAATCCAAGTATAAAACTTTATTTTCCTGTCAATCATTCCTCCCGAGAATCGAGCGGGAGGATTTTTTATGCGCAAAACGATGAGGGCGATCTGCGGGATCCTTGCATTTGTGATGACTTTCTTATGCGGATTCTTCCTGTACGCCATTCTGAATACCCCTGTCTTCGAGGAGGGGGAGAGCTATACCTTCTACTCCGAGAAAAACTCCTCCTGCAAGGCGTATGTCACCGACGCGCCCGCGCGGGACAAGCTGATCTTGGGGAAGACCGCGGGGGAGAGCGTCTTCTATGAAGGGAACCGTCTTCAAGAGCTTGCCGAAAAGTTCGAGGCAAAGCTTCTCTTCACGGAAAAAGCGTGCGGCGTCACCAATTATTACTGCTACTCTCCCAAACTTCGAGACTTCGTCTATCTCTCGGGCTGTGCCGTAAACCTGCACATTGCGGTCTCCGAGGACAGGACGGCGGTGGGCACTCCTCTCATTTTCGGAGGATTTTAAAAAAGCAGGTATAAGATTTCGAATTGAGGTCAAACATTACATAAAATCGGAGGATATTATGAAAGAACCGGAAACGAACAACAATTCCAATTCCACCACTTCCACAACGGGAAAAAAGAGGATGGTCTATTCGATCATCGTCGCGGTTTGTGCACTTTTGTTGATCGTGGCAACCGTACTTACGGTCTATTTCGTCACGAGAGGGAACAGAGAAGTCATTGAGAACCCGCCCATCGACAGCGGCGATCCCCCCGAGGGCGATAACCCCGCAGGCCCCGGCACCCAGGAACCGGGAGACGATCAGCCCGCAGGCCCCGGTACGCAGGAACCCGACGAAGGCAATCAGCCCGCAGGGCCCGGCACGCAGGAACCCGATGACGGCAACGATCCTTCCGAGGGAGATCAGCCCTCCGGCGGAGAGAAGGTCGCATTCGTCAAGCCCGTCGAATCGGAAGTCTGCTCCGTGGAGTATAATGTCGTCTACAACAACACCTCTCTCGACAGATGGTATAAGCACAAGGGGATGGACTTTGTCGCGGAAGTCGGCGCACCCGTCTTCGCAATGGCGGACGGCGTCGTCAAGGAGATCAGCCTCGAGAGCGTCCTCGGCAACTATATCATTTTGGAACATGCCGACGGAATTACGAGCCTGTATCGCTTTGTCGAGCCCATCGAGGGCCTCAAGGAGGGCGACGAAGTCAAGCAGGGACAGACGATCGCCACCGTCGCAGAGGCATACGGCACCGAGTACAAGGACGGCGTCCACCTTCACCTCGAGATGAAGAAGGAGGGCGAAAACGTCGACCCGAAGGACTATATCGATTTCACCTTTGAAGAAAAGTAATTTTTCTCCTCTCATTTGGGATATGCGCCGCGGCCAATAGCCGCGGCGCATTGCTTGACTTAAATCAAAATATATGATATATTAAGTGCATGTTGCAGATGAAAAAGGGGTGTCGGACCCCATATCCCGACAGGCTTAATGAGGGATATGAAATTTCGGAGAATCAGACGATCGCAAACGTCGGTGCGGACAAAATCTACGGGATTTTCGAGGACTTTTTGAAGGAGCGGGAGGAGCCGCTCTTCCTCTTTCTCGAGATTCCGACCGGCCTTTCCGATCTTCCGAAGGGAGAGCGCGGCGCATATACGGACGTTTTTTATTTAGACGGCATGGATAAGAGCGGTTGTCTTGAACTTATCAAGGAGTACGGCGAATTGCTGTTTGAGGACGGAATGCTCTCCTTCGGCTTCGGCGGGCATTTTTCGCAGGAAGAGATCATGTGGGGAAAGTACAATGTCCTCACTTTTTACTCCTCCGACCCGCGAAATATCGTACCCATCCTTGAAAAACACGGAATTTTTCGCACGGAACCCCTCATCACGGCGTGGGAGACCTTTTCGGAAAAGTATTTTGGTGTCTCGGAGGCGCTCAAGGGAAAGATTACAATTTATGACCTTCCGACTCTCTTAAAACCCCGCGGACTGTACTTTGCGGAGAGAAGAAAAGAGCCTTAAGGGCAATGAAAAGTGGAGTCGCATAAGCACTGTCTTCCTCGTCAGACGGACGTTTTATAAGCGGAATCGCTTTGAGATTGTCTTTTACGAAAGACAAACGTGTTACTTTTTTTACGAATACAAAAAAAGTAACCAAAAAAAATTCCGGGACACTTGCAATTGTGTCCCGGACCCCGCAACGCTTTTTATTCGCAATACAACATTCTATCGATCGGGGGGACCCTTCGACTACGCTCAGGGTGACATCGGGAGACAAGCATGTAAAAAGCGTGTCATCCTGAGCGGAGTGGCGTAGCCACGAAGTCGAATGGATCCCCTAAGCTCTCGACGGGACGTTCCAATTATGTCATGTAAAAAAATTTTTCGGATTTTTAAAAAAGTTTCGAAAAAGTACTTGACAAATGACGGGGGGGGTAGAATGTTTTATAAGAGAAATTTATAAGAGTAATAGGAGGCGAAAAAGCTATGAAACGAAAGTTACTGATCTCGCTTGCCCTGGCGTCCGCGCTGTGCGCGGGGGCGGGGCTTGTCGGCTGTGAAAGGACTCCCCAAAACATTTCCGAGCCCTCGTTCGAGGAAGTTTTTGCCTCCGCGCAGCAGCTCGGCTACACGGGGACCTATGAGGAGTTTGTCTCTCTTCTTGAAAAGGGAGCGGTCGGAGAGGACGGCAAGGACGGCGTTGACGGTCAAGACGGAAAAGACGGAGAAAATGGAAAAGATGGCGTCGACGGCAAAGATGGAGAAAATGGAAAGGACGGAGTCGACGGTCAAGACGGCAAGGACGGCGTCGATGGCAAAGATGGAGAAAATGGAAAGGACGGAGTCGACGGTCAAGACGGCAAGGACGGCGTCGACGGCAAAGACGGCCTGAATGGAAAAGACGGAGCGGACGGTCAAGATGGCAAGGACGGCGTCGACGGGAAAAACGGTGCGGATGGGGTCGGCGTAAAGAGCGTCGAGATCGACGAAAACGGACACCTTATCATCACCCTTACAAATGGGGAGAAGATCGACGCGGGACTTCTCGATCCGGACGTCGTTCCCGAGGGCGCAACCAAGGGGCTTGCCTATATCGAGGACGGCACGCAAAAGGGCTACCTGGTGCGCGGAATGGGGAGCGCGGCCGAAAGAAAGATCGTCATTCCGAAGACCTATCGCGGTTTACCCGTTACGGGGATCGGCGAGGGCGCGTTCGAGGGAGAAGTCTATTTGAAATCCGTGACCCTTCCCGAGAGCATACATCGCATCGAGGCGCGCGCCTTTCGCGGGTGCAAATCGCTGAATACGATCGAGATGGGGGAGATCGTCTTCTTCGGCGACTCCGCGTTCGAGGGCTGCGGACAGCTTACAAGCGGGGTGAAGATTTCCGAAAATGTGAGCTATCTCGGAGAACACGCCTTTGACGGCTGTGAAAATTTGAAGATGGGGGTGCATTTCCCCAAGAATGAAGAGAGAATCAACGGGTATGTCTTTGCGAATTGTAAAAGTCTGACGGGAACTTTGACGCTCCCCGCGCAGGTGAAATACATCGGCGACTCCGCCTTTGAAAGCTGTGGCTTTACGGGCGAACTCAAACTTCCGCAATCTGTCAGTCATATCGGAGACAAGGCGTTTTTCGATACAAAATTTACGGGGGAGCTTGATCTTTCGGACAATGTGACTTCCGTCGGTGAGCTTGCCTTTTCGGGCGCGAAAATTTCCTCGGTGAAAGTCGGAACGGGAATCCAAACACTTGCAAAGGGCGTGTTTCAATGCTGTAACAATCTTCAGAATGTCACATTGGACAAGAGCCTTTTGGAAATCGGAGAGAGCGCCTTCAACTCCTGCGGAGAACTCAAAACCGTCGAATGGGGCGGGGAAGAGAGCGCTTCCGCGTGGTATCAAATCAAGGAGCGGGCATTTTACGGCTGTCAAAACCTGACGAAAATAGATTTCCCGAAGGGGATAAACGAGATCGGAAAGATGGCGTTTATGGAATGTTCCGCACTCAAACTTACGAAAATTCCGGGCAGTATAAAGACGCTTGGAGAGAGCGCATTCGCCCGCTGCGATGCGATCGAAAAGATCGAGATCGGCGTTGAGAAAATTCCGCAAGGCGCGTTCGCGCAGTGTAAATCGCTCAAAGAGGTCACGATCGGAAAAACCGTCACCGAGATCGGCCGCGCCGCCTTTGGCACTTGCCCCTTGCTGGGAAAAATGACATTTGAAGACCCCGACAATTGGCAGACCGACAGTGGAGAGAGTGTCACTTTTGGAAGTGACCCTTCGCAAAATGCAACACAATATCAATTAAATGCAACTTACATTTTATATAAGAAAAAGTAGGACATTCCTTCCGCTCAATGGATAGCGTGAAAGAAGCGACGTCATCCTGAGCGAAGTGGCGTAGCCACGGAGTCGAAAGTGAGCGAAGCGAACGTGGATCCCCTAAGCTATCGACGCACCGTTCTTAAAATCGTAATAAAACATTCTAACGACCGAGGGGATTCTTCAACTGCGCAACGCGTTGCGTTGCTCCGTTCAGAATGACATTGTAAAAAGACTGCGCCGTCCGCGAAACGGACGGCGCAGTGCCCTTTTTTCTAAATAAAAGGCGCGCCCAAAAATCGCATTTTCCATAAGCGCACCCTGTTTGCGAGCCGCCGCACGCTTATTGTGAAACAAGGCGACCGAGACGACCAGGCTGTGGGAACTCGAGAGCTCATTTCCTCGTCGAGAAAGATCGCATAGCGAGCTTTTCGACGAAACTTAAAATCTCACGGTGCGAGCAGGGTTTCCCTGCGCTGCACGACTCAATTTGCCAGCTTGCGGCTTATTGT
>CANQBW010000039.1 GCA_947589565.1 uncultured Clostridia bacterium
AACGGGCTCTTCGCACAACGGCAGAGACAGCAACGCGAAGCGGCTCGGGGTCAAGCGTCAGGACGGACAGAACGTGCTCGCGGGCAGCATCATCGTGCGCCAGCGCGGCACGAAGATCCACCCCGGCAACAACGTCGGGATCGGCGGCGACGATACGCTCTTTGCACTCAAGGACGGCGTCGTCAAGTTCGAGCGTCTTGGCAGAGACAAGAAGCAAGTGAGCGTATACTGATTTTTTCGACAAAAAGGTTTCGAACGAAATCTTTCCTTCGGAAATATTTACGTTCGAGGAAACTGACCAATTTGCCTCGATTAGTTTGGTCCTCTTGTTCGCTTTCACAACAAGAAGCCGCAAGCTGGCAAATTGAGTCGTGCAGCGCAGGGAAACCCTGCTCGCACCATGGGATTTTAGGAACGTCCCGTCGAAACTTAAGGGGATGTTTCGACTTCGCTCAACATGACATCGCTTTTTATTTACTTGTCATTCCGAGCGTAGTCGAGGAATCCCCAAAAACGAAGTCCGAAACTAATGCGCCGCCTGCAATATGCAGGCGGCGCATGATATGTTCGAAACAAATAAGTTTGTAAACCGAATAAAAAGCGGTGCGGGGTCCGGGACACACTCGCAAGTGTCCCGGAATTTTTTTTGGTTACTTTTTTTGTATTCGTAAAAAAAGTAACACGTTCGTCTTCTGCAAAAGACAATCTTAAGCGATTCCGCTTATCAAATGCCCCGTCGATAGCTTAGGGGATCCATTACTCGCCTACGGCTCGTGCGCCGCGCTTCGATAACAATAGAATGGCGCGTCGTCGACTCCGCTACGCTCCGCTCAGGATGACAGAGGGGGGACCGTTTATTCTATTTCAATCAAATGGCTCTCCTCTTCCTTCTTGGGGACTTCTTTGGGAATGGTGAGGCAGAGAATGCCGTTCTGGTACTTCGCCTTGATCTGTTCGCGGGTGAGGTCGGAGCCGACGTAGTAGCTCCGCGAGGTGCTCTCGGCGATCTCGCGGCGAAGATATTTGGAGGTGTCCCCTTCCTTCTTCGTCTTGGTCGCGCTGACGGTGAGGTAGCCCTTGTCGAGGGAGATCTTGATCTCTTCCTTCTGATATCCGGGAAGTTCCAGCTCGAGTTCGTAGGTATTTTCGGCTTCTTTGATATTTGTTCTCAGCTCTTTGCTCTCTTCAAAAAACATGGGCTTGAAGAAGTCGTCGAAGATGTCGAATAAGTCTGAGCTTTGGTTGTTTCTTGTCTGCAAATACTGTTTCATAATCGTTTTCCTCCTTGCTTTGTTCACCATTATTATACCGCGTTTTGGAAAATCAAAACAAAGAAGAAAAAAATTTTTTCAAAAGTGCGCCGCACTGAAAACAGCGCGGCGCATGATAAGGTAGAGATTCTTCGACGACGGCACCCCCGCGGCGACAGCCGCGGGGGTGCCTGCTCAGAATGACAGGATAAAACATTGCCCTTTGTTCCAAAATTACTGCGCGTAGCAGAATCGCCATTCTGCGGAGCGCCCCCTGTTTGCGCCCCACAGGACGCACATTGTCGTTTGAAACGATGAAGAGGACCAAGTTTTGGGAACTCGAGAGCCAATTTCCTCGTCGAGAAAGATCGCGTAGCGAGCTTTTCGACGAAACCTATTTCAAAAATCCAATTGCTTCGTCGAAGACCTTCTCGGGGGAGATGACCGTCTTGAAGCGGGCGGGCTTGTAGCGGAGCGCCTTCAGGGCGTTGGGAACCGTCATCGCCGTGATGAGGTGAATGCGCTTGAGTCCCTTGAAGCTGTCCTTGACGTCGTTGCCCGTCAGAGCGTAGTAGACCGCCTGCGGAAGCTTGTAGGGGCTGTCCGAAGCCAATACGATCATGGGATATGCGGGCGCATTTTCGTCCAGCGTATGCCGGTAGAGCCGTGCGGCGTGCATCGAAACCGCCGTGTGCGTATCGAGGGGATAGTTGAACTCCTCGAAGAACTCGTAGAGGCACTCCACGGTGTCCTCCTCGCTCGCGCTGCCGAAATAGAAGAGCTCGCGGAGCCGCTTTACTTCCTCCGCGTGCAGAGAAATTTTTCCCGTCGTCGAAAATCCCTTCATGCGCTCGAGGTTGAGCGCCTCGTCCCTGCCCGAAATTTCGAACAAGAGGCGATCCAAATTTCCCGGTTGCAGCACGTCGAGCCCCGAGGACATCGTCCGAACGAGGGACTTCTTTCTGTCGTACACCCCCTTATCGATGAGGTCGCAGAGTTCATTGTTGCGGTTGACGCCGAGGACGATCTTGTCCAGAGGAAGTCCCATCTTCACGGCGTAATATGCGCAGAGGGCGCCCCCCAAATTGCCTGCGGGGAGGCTGAAATCGACCTTGTCGCCCATCGCGATCTGGTCGGAGCCGACGAGGTCTAAATAGGCGGAGAAAAACGCCGCGACCCGCGGCAGAAGCACGCCGACGTTGCTGCTGCCCGCCGTCGAGACCGCATAGCCCGCCTCTTCGAGCTTGTCCCGCTTTTCGCCGCGGCGGAGCATCTTTTTGACTGCCGTCTGGCAGTCGTCGTAGCTCCCGCGCACGCCGAAGGAGCAAATTCCCTCGCCGTCCTGCGTCACGAGCTGCAATTTCTGCATTTTGGAGACGCCGTCCTCGGGATAGAAGACCGCCGCGCGGATATCCTCCCTGTCGCGGAAGGCCTCCATGACCGACTTGCCCTTGTCGCCGCTCGTCGCCGTGAGAAGGTAGAGGGGATTTTTGATTCCCGTCAGTTTCTTTCCCTCTTCCAAAAGATAGGGAAGAAGAAAGACGCCGAGGTCGGTCTGTGCGCAGGTGGGGCCGTGGAAGAGCTCGAGGATATAGAGCCCCTCCTCGATCTTGACGAGCGGCACGGGGTCCTCCCCCTCGAACTTTCCGTATGCCTCCTTGACGGCATTCAAAAGGGCGTCTTGGGGGTATTCCTCGAAGAATTTCCCCAAGACGAACGCGACGCGCTCGGAATAGTCCATTCCGAGCATACTGTTCATCTCTTCGCTGCCGATGACGGGAAAGCTCTCGGGGACGTACAGTCCGCCGCCCTCTGCGATCCCGCGGACGACGGCCTCTGCCGCCGTCGCCTTCTCACCGCCGCGCGTTCCGATAAAATTCATTTTTTAAGAATCTACTTCCTGTCTTACAGATATTTTTTGACGAAATCGGGGAGCTCCTCTTCCGCACAGCTGCAGGTCAGATAGAAGGTGATCCCCCGAACCTTTGCGAGGCTCTCGAGCATGTAGAAGATTTTCGGCATGTCCTTGACGGGCTTGCCCGTGATGCGGGTAATGCCGTCCACAAAGAAGTACTCGTTGTCGTAGCTGCCCGCCACGACCCCCTTGATGAAGCCGCAGAGCGCCTCTTCGCCCGCGACTGCGTAGTCGGAGACGTCGATGAAGCGGATCTGACGCTTTAAATCGTACATATACCGCTTGGTGTCCGTAATGAAGATGAGATGTCCCTTTGCGCTCTCCACGCTGTCGTTCGCCGCGTCGATGATGCGCTTGGTCTTTCCGCTGCCTTTTGTCCCCGCTATGATCTTGATCATGTTTCCCTCCGTGAGCTTTTGCTCTTTGATATTTTTATTGTAACAAGTTTTTCTCTCTTTTTCAAGAGTTTTTCGGAAAATTTTTTATTTATTCCAGTTCTTCGATGAATTTTTCGATGCGGTCGAGGCCTTTGAGCATATCTTCCATGGAAAGAGAGTAGCTCAGCCGCACGCAGTCGTCCGCGCCGAACGCCTTGCCGGGGACGGTCGCGACCTTCTCCGTCTCGAGGAGTGAAGTTGCGAAGTCGACGGAATTTTCGATTTTCTTCCCGCGGTAGGTCCTGCCGTAGAGCCCCTCGACGACGATCATCACATAGAATGCGCCGTCGGGGACCACGCAGAAGACCTCGTGCATGGTCTTGATCCGCTCGAGCATCTTCTCCCGCCGCTCGGCGAAGACGTTCCGCATCTTGATAATCTCCTCCTCGGAGGATTCGATCGCCTTGAGTGCCGCGTACTGCGCGATCGTGTTCGCGTTGCTCGTTGCGTGGCTCTGGAAGGAGTCGATCGCCTTTGCGATGTCCTTGGGCGCCGCAAGATACCCGATCCGCCAGCCCGTCATCGCATAGGTCTTGGAGACGCCGTTGACGACGATCGTGTTCTCCTTGAGCTTTTCGGAACAATTGGCGATGGAGAAGGGCTTGACGCCCGTGTAGACGAGTTTTTCGTAGATCTCATCGGCGAGGACGAAGATTCCCGCCTCCTCGCAGACCTTGCCGATCGCGCGGACTTCCGATTCCGTATAGACCGCGCCCGTGGGGTTGCTCGGGGAGTTGAAGATGAACATCTTCGTCTTCGGCGTGATGGCGGCTTTGAGCTGCTCGGGCGTAATTTTGAAGCCGTTGCCGCGCTCCGCCTTCACAAAGACAGGAGTCCCGCCGCAGAGTTTGACGAGCTCGGGATAGCTCAGCCAGTAGGGAGAGGGAATGATGACCTCGTCCCCTTCCTCGACGAGCGCGCTGCAGGCGTTGAACAGCGAGTGCTTCGCGCCGTTCGAGACGATGATCTGAGAGGGCTCGTATGTAAGGCCGTTGTCGCGCAAAAGCTTGTCACAGATCGCCTTTTTGAGTTCGGGAATGCCCGAAGAGGCGGTGTACTTGGTGTGCCCCTCGTCGATGGCCTTCTTCGCCGCCGCGACGATGTGCGCGGGAGTCGCAAAGTCGGGCTCTCCGACGCCGAAGTTGACGACGTCCTCTCCCGCCGCCTTCATCGCCTTCGCCTTCGCGCTGATGGCCAGCGTGAGCGACGGCGAAATTCCGCTGATTCGTTTGGTAAGTCGTTGCATAATTACTCCTCTTTTTTATTTCGACGAAAATCTTCCCTTCGGGAATATTTATCGTCGAGGAAATTAACTTTCGTACCTTCACTTGCTCACTCTCGCGGTCGCCTTGTTTCACAATAAGCGTGCGGTGGCTCGCAAATTGGGTGGAGCGTTGCATTCCTGCTCAACAGCCCTGTGGGCTGTGAGCGCAACGCGACAGCCGAGCTGGTGGCGAGGCGGGGTGAGGCGGGGGCTACCGCCGAACCGCTCCGTCAAGGGAACCTTGCCTCGCGCAGTAAATTTGGAACAAAAGGCACTCCTCTGTCACCCTGAGCGAAGTCGAAGGGTCTCGCCCTTTGTCCTTATTATAAGGACGAGATGTTTCGACTCCACTTCGTTCCGCTCAACATGACAACGGGGGTAACGTGTCATTCTGAGCGGCGTAGCCGCAGAGTCGAATGGAGCCCCCCGGTCGTTAGACTGTTGTACTACTTCCCTTCGGAAACGCGTCTCTCATCGAAGGCAATTTTCAATGCGTCGATCATTTCGTCGAGGTCGCCGGCCAAAAAATCTTCCATGGAGTGGACGCTCATGCCGATCCGGTGGTCGGTGATGCGGCTCTGGGGGAAGTTGTACGTCCGGATCCGCTCGCTCCGATCCCCCGTGCCGACCATGCTGCGGCGGTCCGCGGAAGTCGATTGCTCCTGCCGCGTGCGGTAGTAGTCATACAGCCGCGCCTTGAGCACTTTGAACGCCTTCTCCTTGTTCTTGAGCTGGCTGCGCTCGTCCTGACAGGTGACGACGATCCCCGTCGGGAAATGGGTGATCCGAATCGCCGTCTCCGTCTTATTGACCTTCTGTCCCCCCGCCCCCGAGGAGCGGAAAAGATCGACCCGTATGTCCTTTTCGTCGATTTTGACATCTACATCTTCCGCCTCGGGCAGCACGGCGACGGTCGCCGTCGAGGTATGGATCCTGCCCTGCGACTCCGTCTCGGGGACCCGCTGCACGCGGTGGACGCCGCTCTCGAACTTGAGCCGCCCGTAGGCACCCTTGCCCGTCACATTGACGATCGCCTCTTTGATCCCCCCGAGCTCCGTCTCGTTGAGGTCGACGACCTCGAAGCGGAATTTCCTTCTGTCGCAATAGGCATGATACATGCGGAACAGAACGCCGCAAAAGAGCGCCGCTTCCTCGCCGCCCGCGCCCGCGCGGATCTCGAGAATGCAGCCCCGTTCATCGTTTTTGTCCTTGGGAAGGAGCAGAATTTTGAGCTCCTCTTGAATTTTGTCGAGTTTTTCGCGGCAGGCGTAGCCCTCTTCGAGAAGAAGGTCCTTCATCTCCCCCGTCTCCCGCTCCGCCTCAGAAAAAGCGCCGTCCATATCCCGCTTGACGGCGAGATATCCGGCGTATTTTTGCGCGATCTCCTCTAAGTCCGCCCGCTCCCTGGTGAGCTTTGTCCATTCGTCGAGGTCTCCCAGGACGGCGGGGTCGGAGAGTTTTTCGGAGAGAAAATTGTATTTTTCGTAAATTTCCGCGGCTCTTTCCAGCATATTTAAAAGACGATCTTGACGAAGCGATCGACGCCGCTGTGGTCCTTGATGACGATCGCATAGTCGCGCTCGGTGAAGATCTTGAGAACGTCCTGCGCCTGGTTCTCGCCGCACTCCAGAATGAGCATTCCGCCGTGCACCAAATATTTTTGCACTTTCTCTGCAATTCTCCGATAGAACCAGAGGCCGTCCTCGCCGCCGTCGAGCGCGAGCCGCGGCTCGAAATCGCGCACTTCGCGCTGCAGGCCCTCGATCTCGCCCGTCCTGACGTAGGGGGGATTGCAGAGGATCATGTTGAATTTTCCGTGTACATTTTCAAAGAGGTCACTCTTTTCGACGGTGACGTTCGCCTTGTTGAGACGGACGTTGAGCCGCGCGACTTCGAGGGCGTCCTCCGAAATATCGGTCGCCAAAACCGAAATGCTCTTGTCCTTTGCCGCCTCGCAGGCGAGGGCGACCGCGATCGCCCCGCTGCCCGTGCAAAGTTCGAGCACTTTGTCCCCGTCCTGGACGGATGCGAGCGCCTGTTCGACGAGAAGTTCGGTCTCGGGACGGGGAATGAGCACCCGCTCGTCCACGTTGATGGTGTATCCGAAGAAATTTGTGTTCCCGAAGATGTACCAAAGAGGTCTGCCCGTCAAACGCTCCTCATACAAAGAGACGATCTTGGCGCACTCCTTTCTGCTTACAACGCGCTCCTCGCCGAGGGCGCTCCGCGGAACGTTCAAAGTGAGAGAGAGGATCCACTCCGCGTCCGACGCGTCGATCCCGCTCTCCTTGAAATGCCGCTTCATCATCTCGAGAAGTTTGGAGAGTTTGGTCTCCGTCACGAAAATTTTCTCGGGGGACTTGGGATTTTCGTCCATATCCAATACCTTTTCGAATGCGTCGATGGCGCACTCGATCATGCCGTCGTCGGGCTCGCGGGTCGTCAGCTTCTGGAGAAGATACCCGGGCGCTTTGAGGGGCAGCACGAGGGGGGACTGCACCTTTGCAAGCAGTTTCAACACCTCATAGGAGACCCCCGCGACGAAGGGCAGGAGACAGAGTTTGATCAAAAATACGATTAAAAAGTCGACCGCCTTGACGCCCGTCTGAATGCGGTCGCCGATCGCCCACCCCATCAGCGCAAAGAGCAAGATGGAGATGAACATGACGATGAAGAGAAAGGTCGTGCCGCAGCGGTCATGCATTCGAGAGCACTTTTTGACGTTCTCCACCGTGAGGGGCATTCCGTACTCGTAGCAGTTGATGGTCTTGTGCTCCGCGCCGTGATACTGATAGGTCTCCCTCAACGACTTGAAACACAGCGTGAAGAGAATATAGAGAATGAAGATCACGATGCGGAAGCCGCCCTCGATGAGGTTGTAGTAGATGCTTCCCTTTCCGCCGATGGCGCCGTCCACGCCCCCCGTCGCCCCCGAAATGAGTTCGGTGAAATAGTAGGGCAAAAAGAGGAACAGAACGAGCGCGATCGCGACCCCCAAAAAGATGGAGATCGTCGTGAAAATATCCGAGACGCTGATCTTCCACTTCTCGGCAACCCATTTGTTGAGCTTGGGCGGAGCTTCCTCCTCTTCGGTGAATGCGGCCTCCGAACTTCTCAGAAGCGCCTGCATTCCGCTGACGAGCGAGGTGATGAAATTGACAACGCCGCGCACAAAAACAAGGCGCATCCATTTGCTCCGCTTTTCGGGCGGGGTAATGCGCTTTGCTTCCATCTGTATGTCACCGTTGTCGTCACGCACGACAGTCGCCATGCCGGACTTTCCCCGCATCATGACGCCCTGTATAACAGCCTGACCGCCGATGTAAGTAAAATTCTTTTTTTTCATACTTCACCGCTTCAAACTGTAACTGCAAATTCCCGAAAAAGGTTAGATTCCGTATCTCTTCTTGAACTTATCCACTCTGCCGCCGGTATCCACAAGCTTCTGCTTGCCCGTAAAGAACGGATGGCACTTGCTGCAGATATCCACCTTCATGACCTCGACATCCTTTGTGGTGCCCGTCTTGAAGGTCTCGCCGCAGGCGCACTCCACCGTGACTTCATGATAGTTGGGATGAATGTCTTGCTTCATTCTTTTCACCTCCTATACTACACTACAGTATTTTAGCTATACTATTATAGCCGTTTTTCTATCCTTCGTCAACTGTTTTTGGAAATTCATTTTGAAATTCTTAACTCGGCAGAGGGAAATTTTTTCTTTTCCTCCAAAAATCGGCTTTTTTCTCAAATCGCTTGCCAAAATATCCCTTCCGCGGTATAATATGATAAAATGTTATGGAAATTAGTTTAAGGAGTAAGAACGCATGAAAGTGTGGAAGTTGACAGCGGCGAATCGGCTTGTGAAATCGGAAGAGAACGTCCGTCCCTGCCCCGGCAAGCTCCGCGTGCGCGTGACGAAGATTTTCGTTGACCGGGAGGACTCCTTCGTCTTTTCGGGAAGGCGCAAGGTGAAGTATCCCCTCATTCCGGGACGGTATGCCGTGGGGCTCATCGCCGACGACAACGGCGGAGCCCGCTTTCCCAAAAACACCCGCGTTCTTCTTCATCACTTTCTGCCCGCTGTGGACACGGGCTCTGCGGAGAAGACCTTCTCGGAGGACGACTTCCGAATCTTGGGGGAGACGGACGACGGATTCATGCGCGACTTCGTCTATGTGACCCCCGATGAGATCACCCTCCTTCCCGAGGCGGTCAACGACGAAAAGGCGCTCCTTCTCCCGCAGGTCGCCCTCGCAAAGGCGGCGGTCGAGGCGCTCAACGTCCAGCGCGGACAGCATATCGCCGTCATCGGCGGAGGGAGACTGGGAATTTTCATCTCCCGTCTTCTCATTTATCAGCAGTCGGCGCCCCTTCTCATCGACTCCGACCGCGAACGGCTGGATTTTGCCCGCAGCCGCGGCGTCTACTATACCTCTCTCAACGACGAACATCTCTTAAGCGTCGTCGGGAACATCACGGGGGGACGGCTCGCCGACGCCGTCGTCTATACGCCCGTCTCCGACGAGCTCAAGGACCTTCCGCTCAAGGTCTGCGCGGCGGAAAAGCACATCGCCTATGTCGGCGAGACCCTCGACCCGCTCGGACTCGACGTCGGAGAGATCGTCAAGAAGAGGCTCGTCATTCACGGCCTCTCGGACGGCACCGACTACCTCGAAAACGCCATCAATTTGGTTGCGAACAAGGCGATCGACCTGACGGCATACCGGTTTTTGACGACCCCCGCCGACCGCGCGGACACCCTCTTCGAGTCCCTCTCCTCCCGCCCTTCGGAACCTATTGATGAGATGAATATTATTTCACTAATATAGATTTCGAAGAAAATCTTCCTGCGGAATATTTTCTTCGAGGAAATGGGCTCTCGAGTCCCCAAAACTTGATCCTCTCGTTCGTTTCAAACGACAATGTGCGTCCTGTGGGGCGCAAATTGGGTGGAGCGTTGCATTTCTGCTCAACAGCCCTGTGGGCTGTGAGCGCAACGCGACAGCCGAGCTGGTGGCGAGGCGGGGTGAGGCGGGGGCTACCGCCGAACCGCTGGAAAATGTGATTTCCCAACGCGCCTTTTATTTGGAACAAAGGGCAGTTTCTGCTTGCTTAGGGGATCCATTCGACTCCGTGGCTTAAGCCACTCCGCTCAGGATGACATCGCTTTTTATTTACTAGTCATTCCGAGCGTAGTCGAGGAATCCCCCCGGTCGTTAGACAAGTATGTGTACCGAGCGTTAAAAGGTCCGGGATGCATACGCAAGCATCCCGGAATTTTTTTTGGTTTAGGTGAAGGGAGTCGAATCCACGTCGCTCCCGCGAGTCCTTTTCGGCTCTTTTCGCCTGCGTCGTCGTTGATTTACGTCCGGTAAACCTTCCTCCTCCTCGGCAAAAATCCCTCGAAAATTGCCGCGCGGGAGTGCGTAGCAGTTTTGGGCGAGCGGATTTTTGTTTGGGCAAGGAGACGACCGCAGGGAATACAGCGACGTATTTCCAAGGGAGTCGACGCAGCACAGGCGGAAATCCGCCGCCCAAAACCGTCGTGGGTTCGACTCCCTTCACCTTATTTTTTGTATTCGTAAAAAAAGTAACAACGTTTGTCTTTCGTAAAAGACAATCTCAAAGCGATTCCGCTCGTAATACATATGAAAAGATTGCTTTTCGGACGTCTTCTTCCAAGCCTCTTGCTGCTTGCAATTGTCGGAATGGGGCTCGTTTTGATCGCGCTGTACCTGCCGCGGGCGCTTGCCCCGCTCTCGATCGCGGAGCGGGCGGTCTCCCTTTTGATCGCGCTCCTTTTGGCGGCCTCCCGCCTGCCCGCAGAGCGGAAAATTCGACGGCTTCTCTTCCTTCTTCTCCCCTGGGTGGGACTTTTGACGGTCTTTCCCGTCCGCCGACCCGTCCCGCCGCCCGCGCCCTGCTCCGTGCCCGCGCTCGGGGACGAAATTTCCGACACCATCTCCAAAATTTCCTATTCGGGCTGCAAACTTTCGGGCTGCAGAGCTTCTTCCGCCCGCTACTTTTCCTCGGGCAAGGAGATGCGCGAACAGCTCTTGAAAGACCTTCTTTCCGCCGAGAAGGAGATCTTGCTCGACTTCTATCTTCTCGCCCGCGGGAAGTTTTTCGACGGCGTCCTCGAAATTTTGGAGGAAAAGGCGCACCGCGGCGTGGACGTCAACCTCATCTACGACGATTTCGGCTGCTCCCTGACTCTTCCCCGCAAGTTCAAGGAAGAACTCTTAAAAAGGGGCATCAAGACGACGATTTTCCACCCCATCCGCCCATTTCCGCTCGGAATGCTCAACCGAAGGGACCACAGAAAGCTCATCGTCATCGACCGCAGGATCGCCTACACGGGCGGCGTGAACCTCGCGGACGAGTACATCGGGGAGAAGATCCGCTTCGGGCACTGGAAGGACTGCGCCGTGCGGCTCGAGGGGGAGCCCGCCGAGCGATTCGCGGCCCTCTTTCACGGGAGAGTACAGACCTTTTTGGGGGGACGGGGGAGCCCCTGCGTCGTTTTCGGCGACGGCGTCCGCCGCAATCTGCGGACGGGGGAGGAGATTTTTTTCAAACTCATCACCTCCGCGAAGGAGAGCCTGCATCTTTGCACCCCCTACCTCGCGCCGAGCGAAAAGATTTCCTCTGCGCTCAGGTCTGCGGCGCTTTCGGGGGTTGAAATTAAGCTCCTCATTCCCCACATTCCCGACAAGAAATGGGTGTTCGCGCTGACCCGCGCCCGCGGAAGGGAACTTGCCGCGGCGGGCGTCGAAGTAAGAGAGTACACCGCGGGATTTCTGCACGCCAAGAGCCTGACAACGGACGGGGAATATGCGGTCGTCGGGTCCTACAACCTCGACGAGAGGAGCCTTCTCTGCCAGGCGGAATGCGGCGTGTTTTTGAAGGACAGGAGCTTTTGCGAGGCGGTCGAGCGGGACTTTTCCTCCTGCTTCGAGATCGGCGTCGCCATCCCCAAGCCCCGCTTTCCCGAAAAATTCGCCGCCTTTTGGATGAAAATTTTTTGTCCCTTGATTTAGTTTCGGCAAAATCAATCTTACGCAGAACGGGCGTTTTCCCTTTTATGTCATGTTGAGCGGAGCGAAGCGGAGTCGAAACATCTCGTCCTTTCAGCGGAATCGCTTTTGATTGTCATGTACGCATGACGAACGTTGTTACTTTTTTTACGAATACAAAAAAAGTAACCAAAAAAAATTCCGGGACACTTGCGTATGTGTCCCGGACCCCGCAACGCTTTTCGTAATACTGCCCTTTGTTCTAATCCTACTGCGCGGAGCAGAATCGCCATTCTGCGGCAGCGCCCCCTGTTGGCGCCCCACAGGACGCACATTGTTGTTTGAAACGACCGTGAGGACCAAGCTGTGGGAACTCGAGAGTTTATTTCCTCGAACGTAAATATTTCCGAAGGAAAGATTTCTTTCGAAATAGGAGGAGTTCTAATTGAAATATCTCATTGCATCCGACATTCACGGTTCTGCAAAATATTGCAAACTGCTCGAAAAAATCGTCGAGCGGGAGGATCCAAAAAAGGTGTTCCTCTTGGGGGACCTCTTATATCACGGGGCGCGGAACGCCCTGCCGCACGACTATTCCACCCTCGAGACTGCCGCGACTTTGAACGGCATGAAGGAAAAGCTCCTCTGCGTCCGCGGCAACTGCGACAGCGAAGTCGACGAAATGGTCCTCGACTTTCCCATTTCCGCCGCCTACTGCGTCCTTCCCATCGGCAGCCGCACGGCGATTTTGACCCACGGGCACAGAGAGGTCTGTAAACTTTCGAAGGGGGACATTCTCTTCAACGGGCACTTTCACGTCCCCGCCTTCGAGGAGCGGGAAAACTACACCTACGTCAACTGCGGATCGGTGTCGATCCCCAAGCAAAATTCGCCTCATTCCTGCATCTTGCTTGAAGATTCTACTTTACAATGGCTCGATCTCGAGACGGGAAAGCCCTTCATGGTCAAAACTTTGTGAGAAATTTTTTGCCAAAAAAAAATTTTTCTCGTTCAGATTGTTGACAAATTTTGCGAAAGCGTGTAGAATAATAGCAAAATCATAAAAAGGAGAATATTTTATGGATACTTGGTTTCACAAACAGAGTAAAATTCTTCAGATCCTCTTACTGCTCATTCCCTTTGTCAACTACATTGTGGAAATTCTCGTAAGATGGTCCTCTTTCTTAAGGCAGGGCGGCGTGCTGAGACTCGTCATCTGCATTATCGTCACGATCCCCACCGGTATCATCATCGGCTGGCTCGACATGATCTGGATCGCGCTCTTCAACAAACTCCTCCTCGAATAAGACAATCCAAGAAAAATCCCTCTGCCGGATCGGCGGAGGGATTTTTTGCGCCGTCCGCTTTTGCGGACGGCGCAGTGGTTTTTGTTCTAATTCCTACGGTGCGAGCAGGGTTCCCTGCGCTGCAGTTCGGCGGTAGCCCCCGCCGAACTTAAACTATTCAAGGCAAACATGCTCATTTCCTCGTCGAGAAAGATCGCGAAGCGAGCTTTTCGACGAAACTTTTAGTCTGTATTAAGTAGATCGCAAGCCTTGGTCAGCCAGGAGGAGACGGGGAAGGCGGCGAGCATGACGACGAGGAGATAGAGTATCTGGGTCAGAGAGAAGGAGATCTCCGACCAGGTGTAGAGCGCCTTGCCGCCGACCGTGTAGCTGTAGAAGATGTTCCCCGTGTAGGGCAGGCACAGGGCGATGATGCAGATCGCAAGGCACCCGAAGAAGACGGAGGCGCGGATGAAGTTGAGCGGCTTTAAGACCTGATACAACATCACAATTCCCGCAAACGTGATCGTGGGAACGAGCAGCGGCCTCGTGGTAACGAGCTGCACCGCCTCTCCCCCCTCGGGGAGGAAGGTGACCGTTCCGAGCTCCTCGGGCAAATACCGGCAGCCCAAATAGACGCTCATCACGCATAGGATCAAGGTAATTGCCCCCGGCAGCGACCGCGATATGACGTATAGGATAAATTTTCCCTTGACGCGGTCGGTGTTCGGCTGCAGGGAGATGATGACCGACGGGACCATCGCGACGAAGAACTCGAAGAGGAGCAGATTGTTCGTCGTAAAGAAGTAGCTGCGGTGCATGATCACGCAGATCATGGCGAGCATGGCCGTGAACAGCGACTTCATGATGTAGAGGGAGGAGCTGTTCTTGATGTTGTTGATGATCCTTCTTCCCTCATAGACGACAGAGGGCAGGTTTAAAAAGTTGTTGTTCATGAGGACGAGGTGACTCACATTCCGCGCCGCCTCGCTGCCCGAGGCGACGGAGATCGCGCAGTCCGCCTCCTTGAGTGCGAGTATGTCGTTGACGCCGTCCCCCGTCATGGCGACGGTGTTCCCCGCCCGCTTGATCGTGCGGACTAAGATCGCCTTCTGTTCGGGGGTGACCCGCCCGAAGACGGTGTACTGCGTGGCGATGTTCTCCACTTCCATGTCGGTGAGCCCGTCGAGGGAGATATATTTGTTTGCGTCCTTGACGCCGACGCGCTTTGCAACTTCGGAGACGGTCACGGGGTTGTCGCCCGAGATGATGCGAATGTCCACATCGTTCTCTTTGAACCATTTGATGGTCTCGACCGCCTCGGGACGGATGTTGTCGGCGAGGGTGATGAGCGCGAGAGGGCTCAAGGAAGAGGGCGGGGCGTCGTCCTTGATCTTTCCCTCTCCGCGGGCGAGGACGAGGACGCGCAGCCCGATCTGCGCATACTGTTTGACGATCCTGTCGATCTTCTGGGGCATGGGACGGAGGACGAACTCGGGCGCCCCGAAGACGTACGTCTCGTTCCCGAAGGTGACGGCAGAGAGCTTTCTCTTGGAGGAGAAGGGCAAAATCTCCGTCGCCCGCATGGTGTTGCTCCTGCCGAAGCGATCTGCGAGCGCCTGAGAGGTGTGGTTGTTGTCGTCGAGGGCGGAGAGCATGTTGCTCATGATCTGCTCGACGGAGTACTCGGTGTCGCTCGCTAAGATCATGCAGTCGGAGACCGTCATTCTGCCGTCCGTGATGGTGCCCGTCTTGTCGAGGCACAGAACGTTGACCCGTGCGAGCATTTCGAGGGAATACATGTCCTGCACGAGGGTCTGTTTCCGGGCGAGCCTGCCGATGCCGATCGCCATCGCGAAGGAAGTGAGGAGCAGAAGACCCGACGGGATCATACCGATGACGACGGCGCCCGTGTATTGAATGGTCGAGGAGACCTGTTCGAACGTCCCTTCACTCTCGACGGCGAGCGTCGACCAGTTCACCCAGAAGGTGAGCCCCGCGATGATGGGGATCAGAAGTCCGATGACGCGGATAAAGAGGCGGATGGAGTTCATGATCTCCGACTTGGGGCGCTTGTATTTCTTGGCTTTTGAGGTAAGAACATTTAAATAGGTGGATTTTCCGACCTTATCGGCGCGGACATAGCAGGTCCCGCTCACGACATAGGAGCCCGCGTACAGGGTGTCCCCGTCCGTCTTTTTGACGGAGGCGGACTCTCCTGTGAGCAGTGACTCGTTGACTTCCATGGAGCCGCTCTCGAGAATACAGTCCGCGGGGATCTGCTGTCCCGGTTCGAGCAGAAGGACATCGTCGAGGACGATCTCCTTGATGGAAATTTCCCGCATGACCCCTCCGCGCATGACTTTCGCGGTGGCGGAGATGAGGACGGCGAGCTTGTCGATCTGCCGTTTTGCGATGATCTCCTGAATGATGCCGATGACGAGGTTCGCCGAGAAGATGAGCACAAAGAGAAATTGCGCCAAGGGCGCCCGCGCATAGATGAGAGCGGCGGCGACGATCACACAGAGCAGGTTGAAGACGGTGCAGATGTTCCCGATGAAGATGGAGGGATAGGACTTGCTGTACTTTTTATTGACGTCGTTGAAGAGGAACTGGTTATTGCGGGTCTCGACCTGCTCCTCGGAGAGTCCCTCCTCGAGGGAGGGGGTGAAGCGTTCGACGCCCGTCTCGTCGGGAATGTCCTTCGCCCGACGGAACTTGCGCATGAGCTGTTTGCGGGATCTGTCCTCTCCCGCGGGCTTCGCGCCGCCGCGCGAGAGCAGCCGCTCGAAAAAGGAGCGGTTCTCTTTCTGCGGTTTCGGTTGTTCCGCCTGCGGCTGAGGCTGCGCCTTGGGCTGAGGTAACGGCTGCTGCGCCTGCTGCTCAATTTGCGGCTTTTCCTCCTCGGAAGGTCCGTCCGTTTGATTTTTCAAAATATCACCCCGAAATTTTTTGCTTGAATCTATTATATTATATATCCTTTCAGATTGTTTGTCAAGACAATACAGCGGCAATCCGCTTTTGGATTGCCTCTCACGCGAGACTTGCGTTGTTACTTTTTTTACGAATACAAAAAATAAGGTGAAGGGAGTCGAACCCCCGTCGGTTTTGGACGGCGGATTTCCGCCTGGTTCTGCGTCGACTCCCTTGGCAATACGTCCCTGTATTCCCTGCGGTCGTCTCCTTGCCCAAACAAAAATCCGCTCGCCCAAAACTGCTTCGCACTCCCCGCGGCGCCATTTTCGAGGGATTTGTGCCGAGGAGGAGGAAGGTTTACCGGACGTAAATCGACGACGACGCAGGCGCAAGGCACCGAAAAGGGCTCGCGGGAGCGGCGTGGATTCGACTCCCTTCACCTTAGCGCAAAAAAATTCCGGGACACTTGCGTATGTGTCCCGGACCCCGCAACGCTTTTTGTTCGTAATACTACTTACCTAACGACCGGGGGGATTCCTCGACTACGCTCGGAATGACAAGTAAATAAAAAGCGATGTCATCCTGAGTGGAGTGGCGTAGCCACGGAGTCGAATGGATCCCCTAAGCAAGCGACGGGACGTTCTTAAATTCTATGGTGCGAGCAAAACCACGCTTTTGCGCTGCACGCCCCTATATGCGCCCCACAGGACGCACATTGTTGTGAAAGCGAACAAGAGGACCAAACAGTTCAAGGCAGACAA
Source organism: uncultured Clostridia bacterium (assembly GCA_947589565.1). Classification (GTDB taxonomy): domain Bacteria; phylum Bacillota; class Clostridia; order Christensenellales; family Borkfalkiaceae; genus Gallimonas. Next base: position 16,846 of record CANQBW010000039.1, read on the forward strand.
GCCCATTTCCTCGAACGTAAATATTCCCGAAGGGAAGATTTCGTTCGAAATAAAAAATCGAAACAAAAAAGTAGAAACGAATTTTCAAAATTCCCCGAAAAGGACTTGTAAATTTTACCAAAATGATGTACAATTGGCTTTGAGTAATTTACAAAAATCTTCGGAGGATTTTTATGGCAGAAAAATACTGTTATCTCTTTACCGAAGGCAACGCGAA
>CANQBW010000040.1 GCA_947589565.1 uncultured Clostridia bacterium
TACAATGCGATCGACTACTATCTCCCGCTCACGCTCGAGGAGCATTCCTTCGAGCTGGGGGACTCTGCCGCCGTGCACTGCAAGGGGACGACCGTCTCTGTTTCGGACGGGAAGGGGGAGGCGACCGTCCTCAAAGTGTTCCCGCAGGAGTACACCTTCCGGGAACTCGGGACTTACACCTTCACAACCGACTACTCCCTCGAAAAAGAGGACGAAGTCAGAAAGGTTTACGTCAAAATTCCCGCCTCGGCGAGCGCGATCTTCGGCACGTCGGACGTGCGTGCCGTCATCGACAAGATCGACGTTTTGGGCGAGCTTGCGACCGACCTCTTTGTGTACTTTGCCGCCGCGCTCGTCGTCTTTCTCTTTGTAGAGAGCTACCTGCAATACCGCAGCGACTACTATTGATGGGGTGAAAGAGATGATGAATTTTCAAGTACAATTTTCGGTTTCGCCCTATCTGCTGCTGCTTTTGATTCCGGCGCTCTTTCTCACCTTCTTCTTCTATTTCCGCTTGGGAAAGAGGATCCGCCGTCAGGGCAACCGCATTGCGGCGGTCATTCTGCATGTCTTTGTCATGGTCTTTGCGGTCACGGCGCTCTCGGGCATGTATTTTTCCTGGGACGAGGAGAACATCGAGAATGAACTCGTCATCATGACGGACGCCTCCTATACCTCGGAGTATGCAAAGGCGCGTTCGGACGCCTTTATAAAAGAGGTCCTCGAGGCGAACAACGGCAGGAGCAAGGTCGCCATCGTCAAATTCGGCTACGACCAAGTTTTGGCGCTCGGAATGGGGGACCACTCCCCCGACAAAGCGTTCGAACTCTATCAAAATTCCCCCGACCCCGACGCGACCGCGACGGACATCTGCTCGGCGCTCACCTACGTCTGGGACCCCTACAAAAATACGAGCGGCGGAGAGGGGGGGACCCCCATCATCGAGGAACCCGCCCTCGCCCGCATTCTGCTCCTCTCGGACGGCTTGCAGACGGACAGGGACGCGATGAGCGTCGCGCGGCTCATCAACCTCGACGGCATTCGCATCGACACCGCCTTCTATCCGACCAATCCCGAGACGGACGCCTGGGTCGTCGGCGCGGCTTTCCCCGAGAAGAAGTTCGGCTTGGAGGAGGAATTTACCCTCGAACTCTCCGTCCGCAGCAATTTCGAGGGGAGCGTCGCCTTCAACGTCACCGACAACGGCACGCAAACCTATGCGGGAAACAGCGACGTGCAGACGGGGCTCAACAGCCTCAAAATTCCCTACAAGTTTTCAACGGCTGGACATCATGAACTTAAGTTCGATCTGACTTCCGAGAGCGACAAGCTCCAAGAGAACAACCGCTACTTTACCTATTATGATATGGAGATCGACAGCTCCGTCCTCGTCGTGGAGAAGTACCGCAACGAGGGGAAGTATGTCGCCGACCTCATCAAGAGCAACAAGGATTCGGGGATCGTCAACGTCAGGACGGTCGGAATTTCCGAATTTACCCAAATGACCCTCGATCAGATGGAGTTCCACGACGAGATCGTTCTCGTGAACGTCGCAAACAGCGACTTGCCGGAAACCTTTGTGCCGCTTCTTCAGGAGTACGTCTCGACGCGGGGCGGGGGACTCTTCACGGTCGGCGGCGCGGAGAGAGACGCAGAGGGGAACGTCGTCATGACGACAAACGAACAGGGACAGACGGTCCCCCTTCCCCACGCCTACAATGCGGAGGATCTGAAGGGGACCCTCTTCCACAGTATGCTGCCCGTGGAAATTTCCGCCTACACGCCGCCCGTCGCGGTCGCCATCATACTTGACCGCTCGGGCTCCATGCGCGATTCTTTAAAGCTCGACGCCGCAGTTCCTCTTGCGATCGCCTCCCTCGACGCGCTCTCGCCGCGGGACTATGCCTGCGTCATCGGCCTCAACGACTATTTCAGCGGCACCACCTCCCTCACGCCCATGACTCGGCGGGGGGACATCGAGAACTCCATCCGCGACATTGCCTCTTCATTCGGCGGCGGCACCAACTATACGCTGACCATCGAGCACGCCTGCCGTGCGCTTGCGACGATGAACGTCGAGCGGCGGCACATCATCTTCTTCACCGACGGAGAGCCGGGCGAGAGCAACGACTACGACTATGCCTCCGTCATGCAGGGATTCAACGAGAGCTATGGGATTACCATCAGCATCGTGCTCGTCGACGACTCCACGGACAGATATGTGCAAGGTCTCGCCGAGGCGGGACAGGGGGAGATCTACAACCTCACGCGGTCGGACCTCGACAATATCTCCAAACTCATCAAGGGGGCGATCAACGTCAGCGAACTGTCCGGCGTGATGGAGGAGGAGTATGTTCCCGAGCTCGGCGTCCGCTCGCCCGTCGTGGACGGGGTCACCCAGACCGATCTCGACGGGATCAAGATGGGGGGCGTCTACGCCTCTCGGCTCAAATCCACAAAGAAGGCGGCGGACCCGCTCCGCACGGAGTACGGGCCTCTCTATGCCCAGTGGGCGTACGGAAACGGCAAGGTCGGAAGTTTCATGTGCGACTTGAGCGGCTATTACTCCGAAAATTTCCTCCTGAGCAATGTCGGGAAGAAGATCCTCAAGAACATGATCGCCACCCTCATGCCGCTTGCGGACCTCAAGACGCGCTCCCTCGACGCCGAACTCATCGAGGACAATTACCGCACGCAGGTCAGCGTCTTCGACTACGGCGAGGAGGAAGATCATAAACTGGTCGCATTCGTCAAAACGCCCTCGAGCGCGGGAGGGAAGATCGAAAAGTTCGATCTTTCGGAGGAGTCTGCAAACGGGAACCGCTTCACCTTCGAAAACCGGGACGTCGGAATTTACGACGTGTACATTCTCGAGGTTCCCCGCTCTCTCAACATTTTCGCGGTACAGTCGGTGGGCGATATCGAAGAGAGAAATATCTTCGCGATCCTTCACACCTATCGCGCCTTTCATTATTCGGAGGAGTACGACCCCATGAAGGACCCCTTCGCGGAGGGCAAAAAGCTCATGATCGAACTCTCTTCCCGCGAGGACGCGGAGGGAGAGCAGAAGCTCATCACCGATCCCGACGTCCTTCTCTCGAGCCTCATCCGTCTGCACAAGACGTATGATCCGAGAGTGTGGTTTGTCCTTGCCGCCCTCATTCTGTTCGTCCTCGAGATCGCCCTCAGAAAATTCAAGTTCGACTGGCTCAAGAGACTCTTCTCGGACACCGCAAAGCAGATCAGAAAGATGAAGAAGTCCAAGAGGGGATAACGAGGAAGGAAGATGCCGAAAAAAGTTACCATCTATACCGACGGCGCCTGTTCGGGAAATCCCGGAATCGGCGGCTGGGGATGTATTCTCTTCTATGGAGATATCTCCCGGAAGCTCTCGGGGGGAGAGCTTTCAACGACCAACAACCGCATGGAACTTACTGCCGCGATCGAGGCTTTGAAGGCGCTCAAAGTTCCCTGCGAAGTGGAGCTTTACAGCGACTCGAGCTACACCGTGAGCGCCTTTACGGAGCGCTGGGTCTATTACTGGGAGAAGTCGGGCTGGAGAAAAGCGGATAAGAAGCCCGTCCTGAACGACGACCTCTGGAAGGAGCTCCTTTCCCTCACCCGCACCCACAAGGTGACCTTTCACAAGGTCAAGGGGCACTCGGACAACGAGTACAACAACCTCTGCGACGAGCTGGCGCGGCAGGCGATCACGGACCTCAAAAAAACGCAATCTTAGATTCGCTTATAATTCGATTTTCATTTGTGTATAATAATGAAGAGGAAAGCGAAGACATGGCAAAGGCAATAAAAAGTATTCACATTCTGTCCGTCCTTGCGGCGGCGGGTCTGACGCAGCTTTTTTTTGTGCTTTGCCTTCTTTTTTTGCGCGAAAGCAAGGGGGAGACCCTCTTTCAAGTCATTCTCTGGAGCGGCACGATTTTCAATCTCGCCCTGTTTGCGACGGAAACTTGCGCCTTCCTTCTCAAAAGATCCGCGCTCTACAAGAGCTGTATCATTCTCTATGTGCTGCTCGTCTTTTCGGCGATCGTCTTTTATATTCTTTTGAAGACGGGATTTATGGAAATTTTCAAGAGCGAGGAAAAGCTCGAGGAATACTTGGAGCGGACGGGCGTCTGGATGAGCATTCTGTTCATTGTACTGCAATTTTTGCAGGTGATCGTCCTGCCCATTCCGAGCACCGTGACCGTCGTCGCGGGCAGCGCACTCTTCGGCCCCCTCAAGGGGAGTATTTTCAGCTTGATCGGCATTTTGCTTGGGTCGCTGACCGCGTTTTTGATCGGAAGATTCGCAGGTTTCAAGGTCGTCGCCTGGATCATCGGCGAAGAGACTCTTCAAAAATGGCAGAAGAAGATCAAGGGGAAGGACAAACTGCTCCTCTCTGCCATGTTCCTTCTGCCCGTCTTTCCCGACGACGTGCTCTGTTTTGTCGCGGGGCTCTCCTCGATGTCTCTGCCGCTCTTTTTCACGATCATTCTCATCTCGCGCATTCTCGCCATCTTCACGACGAGCTACTCGATCTCCCTCATTCCCTTCAACACCTGGTGGGGGATTTTGATCTGGTCGATCCTGTTCGTCCTCATCGCCGTGATGTTCGTCGTCCTCTATAAAAAATCGGACAGCATCCTGGGCTGGTTTGAGAAGAAATTTCATCCCGAGACCCGCGTGAAGGACGGGAAACCGCAGAAGAACGAGTTCACGGTGGAGGTCATCGGCCCCGACGGGACCATCGTCACAAAGGGGGTCGACAAGGGGGAGAAGCCCCCGCCTTCGAAGGTGAAAAAATAAATATATTTGAGTCTTTGATTCCCGCGCGAATTGCGGGAATTTTTGTAGAAAAAATGTCATTCATTCGTTTGACATCTTGCGCGTTTTGCTGTAAAATAGTATTCGGTCGTATTTGGTTTTCAAAACGAAGAGAGGTAAAAATGGAAAAATATATTGAGCTTATGAAGCAACGGAAAGCTGCGCTCGAGGCGAGCGGAAAGGAGGCGAGAGGGCACGTCCGTGAGCTTTTGGACGAAAACAGCTTTGTCGAACTCTCCGCTTTCGGCTTTCCTCAAGTTCCGGGGGAAAACTCCTCGGACGAGGGAGTTGTCACCGGGTTCGGAACGATTGGCGGCTATCCCTTCTATGTTGCCGCGCAGAGCTTTGAGAGCGATTTCGGCGGATTGACGAAATTCGGCTGCGACAAGATCGCAAAAATGCTCTCGGCGGCGGAGAAGAACTCGACTCCCGTCATCTGGATATTGCACAGCCAGGGCGCAAAGCTCGGGGAGGGAGTCGGCGTCCTCGAGGGGATCGCAGAGCTTCTTCTGAAGGCGACGCAGCTGAAGGGAACGGTTCCGCAGTATGCGATCGTCGGGCCCACCGTCTATGGAGCTGCCGCCGCGCTCGCCGCGATCGCGGACGTCACCTTCTTTTTGAAGGACAGCGCGATGGCGATCTCGAGCCCGCTCGTGCTCTCCGCAAAGTCGGGCAAAAATTTGAAGAAAGAGGAGGTCGGAGGCTTCTCCGCACTCTCCCATGCCATTCTTCCCGCGGTCGAAGTCAAGGATTTCCAAGAAATTTCGGCGCGGATCAAGGAAATTTCCGAACTTCTGAGCGTTCCCGTCATCGACGCGGAACTCAACGAGTCAACTCCCGCTCTCAACGAGAAGGCGGACAGAGAGAATCTCATAAAACTTCTTGAAAACTCCGTCGAACTCGGCGCAAACAGCTGTCCGCAGGTCAGGACCTTGCTCGGACGGGTCGGCGGAATTTCGGTCGCCGCGGTCGTCATGGACAAAATGCAGATCAATGCCGACAATCTCAAGAAGATCCGCAGCTTCTCCGAGCTTGCCTGCTGCTACGAGCTGCCGCTTGTATTCTTTGTGGACTGCGTGGGCACGGAGGAGACCCTCGCCGTCAACGACAGCACGGTCTTAAAAGAAATTTCCGAATATTTAAACCTGCTCGATGCCATCGACACTGCGAAGGTCGCCGTCGTCACGGGCAGCGCGGTGGGACTCGGCTATTCGCTCTTTGCGGCAAAATCCGCGGGATTCGACTTTTCGTTCGCCCTCTCCACGGCAAATATCTCCCTCTTCGAGAGCGAAAAGGGGGCACAGATCCTTCTCTCCGACGTCAAGGACGGAAACAAAGAGGAGCTTCTCTCCAATTACTTTGCGGAGTACGCCGACCCGATCTTTGCGGCGCAGGGAGGGTATCTTGACAACATTGTCGAGCCGCAGTTTATCAAACAATATCTGATCGCATCGCTGCAGATGCTGTTGAGGTGAGAAATGAACGCATTGCTCTTTACGCTCGCCGACCTCAAGCTCTTTCAACCCGTAGAAAACATCGGGGATATCCTTTTCCAGGCGGCGCTCGGATTTTTGTTCGTCTTTGCGGGGATCACCGTTCTCATTCTGATCTTTACCCTGCTCGGAAAGGTGATGAAGTCGACAAACAAAAAGAAGAAGACTCCCAAAAAGGAGCCGAAAGCAGAAGAAGTCACTTTGCCGCAGGCAGCAGAGGAGGGAATTTCCCCCGAGACGGTCGCCGTCATCACCGCCGCGATCGCAAGCTATATGAGAAAGGAAACAAGCTGCGACTTCGTCGTCCGCAGGATCAAAAGATTGTAAATAGAGGAGAAAATCATGAAAAATTTTATCATCACTGTTGAAGGAAAAAGATACGAGGTCGGCGTAGAGGAAGTCGGCGAAAGCGCGGCTCCCTCCGCTCCCAAGACGGCAACTCCCGTGGCGGCGGCTCCGGCTGCTCCCGCGGCGCCCAAGGCGGACGCAAAGGGGACCAAGATTTTGTCTCCCTTCCCCGGACTCATCAAGAGCCTTGCATTCGAGAACGGAAAGGCGGTCAAGAAGGACCAGCCCGTGCTCGTCCTCGAGGCAATGAAGATGGACAACGACATCACTGCCCCCTGCGACGGCGTCGTCACCTACTGCGTCCAGAAGGGACAGACGGTGGAATCGGACACGGTCCTTGCGATCATCGGTTAAAATTCGGAGAAAATCATGCAAATTCAATTACTTGCTCTCGAGTTTGGAAAGATTTTTTCCAATCTATGGGCCTCGATGGGACTTGCACAGGGGACATGGCAGAACTATGTCATGCTGGCTATCTCCTTTGTGCTCATGTATCTTGCCATCGTCAAAAAATTCGAGCCCATGCTTCTGCTCCCGATCGCCTTCGGAATGTTCCTCATCAATCTGCCCGGGGCAGAGCCCGTTTTGTGGGGGACTTATACCGACGAGGCGCACACCTACGATCTCGTGGAAAACCGCGGGCTTTTATGGTATCTCTATTACGGCGTGGATAAAGTCATCTATCCGCCCCTCATCTTCCTCGGGATCGGCGCAATGACCGATTTCGGGCCGCTTATCGCCAACCCCAAGAGTATGTTCATCGGCGCGGGCGCACAGCTCGGCATCTTCGTGGCGCTGATCGGTGCGGTGCTCCTCGGCTTTGACGGCGCATACGCCGCTGCGATCGCCATCATCGGCGGTGCAGACGGGCCGACCGCGATCTATGTCGCGCAAAAACTTGCAACCGAGATGCTGCCGATGATCGCCATCGCGGCATACTCCTATATGGCATTGATCCCCGTCATTCAAAAGCCCATCATGCGGCTTATGACGACCAAGAAGGAGCGCATGATCCGCATGAAGCCCCTTCGCCAGGTCTCCAAGATCGAGAAAATTCTTTTCCCCGTCGTCGTCACGTTGGTCGTGGGACTTCTGCTTCCCTCCGCGATCCCGCTTCTCGGAATGCTCATGCTCGGCAATCTCTTCCGCGAGACGGGAGTCGTCGACCGGCTCTCCTCGCAGGCGCAGAACGGACTCATGAACACCGTCACGATCTTCTTGGGCGTCGCCGTCGGCTGCAAGGCGAAAGGGGACGTGTTCCTCACAACGGCGACTTTGAGCGTCATTCTGATCGGCGTCATCGCCTTCTACTGCGGAACGATCGGCGGGCTTCTTACCGCAAAGCTGATGTGCAAGCTGACGCACGGAAAGATCAATCCGCTCATCGGCTCGGCGGGCGTGTCCGCGGTGCCCATGGCGGCACGGATCTCGGAGGACGTCGGCAGAGAATACGATCCACAGAACCATCTGTTGATGCACGCGATGGGACCCAATGTCGCGGGCGTCATCGGCTCGGCGCTCGCGGCGGGCATTTTGCTCGCATGTTTCGGCTGAGCGTGAAATTACATTTCGGAGGCAATCATGTCTAAAATATTTATCACCGATACCATCTTGCGCGACGCGCATCAGTCCCATGCCGCAACGAGAATGCGGACGGAGCAGATGATCCCCGTCCTTTCCCAGCTCGACGAAGTCGGCTACTATTCCCTCGAGGGATGGGGGGGAGCCACCTTCGACTCCTGTATGCGCTTTCTGAACGAGGACCCGTGGGACAGACTCCGCACCCTCAAGAAATATCTCAAAAAGACGCCCATTCAGATGCTCCTCCGCGGGCAGAACCTGTTGGGCTATCGGAACTATGCGGACGACCTCGTCGAAAAGGTCGTCGAGAAGTCCTATGAGAACGGCGTTGGCGTCATTCGCGTGTTCGACGCGCTCAATGACCCGCGCAACCTCGCCTCCTCGATCAAGGCGATCAAGAAGTACGGCGAGCCCATTCACGGCGTCTGCGAAGTTGCGATCTCCTATACGACCAGCCCCGTGCATACGCTCGACTACTTCGTAAAACTCGCCAAAACCTACGAGGACATGGGCGCAGACAATATCTGTATCAAGGATATGGCGAATCTGCTGCTTCCCTACGACGCCTACAACCTCATCAAGGCGCTCAAATCCGCCCTTCGTCCCGAGACAAAGCTGCACATGCACACGCACAACACGACGGGCACGGGCGACATGGTCAACCTGATGGCGATTCAGGCGGGCGTGGACATTGTCGACACGGCGCTCTCGCCGCTTGCAAACGGCACTTCCCAGCCCGCGACGGAGCCGCTCGTTGCGACCTTAAAGGGGACCGAATACGATACGGGCATCGACCTCGAAAAGCTCATTCCCATCGCGGAACACTTCAAAAAGGTCGCGGCGGAGCTCGAAAAGGAGGGCTTCTTAAATCCCAAAGTCCGTCAGGTCGACGTCAAGACTTTGATCTATCAGGTCCCCGGCGGAATGCTCTCCAACCTCATGAACCAGCTCAAAAAGGCGGGCAAAGAGGACAAACTCGAGGAAGTTCTGGCGGAAGTTCCCAACGTGAGAAGAGACTGCGGCTATCCTCCGCTCGTCACGCCGAGCTCTCAGATCGTCGGAACGCAGGCGGTCATGAACGTCATCGGCGGGGAGCGGTATAAGATGGTCACCAAGGAGACCAAGGACCTGCTTGCGGGGAAATACGGTCAGCTTCCCATGCCCGTCAACGAAGAGGTCGCGGCGAAGGTCCTCAAGGGGGAGAAGCGCATCACTTATCGCCCCGCGGACGATTTAAAGCCCGAATACGAGTCCCTCAAGGCGGAACTCATTCAAAAGGGATACTACACGCAGGAGGAGGACGTTCTCTCCTATGCCTCCTTCCCCGAAGTCGCCGAGAATTTCTTCAAGTGGAGAAAGGCGGCAAAGCAGGGAGTCGACCGGGACCTCGGCAAGACGGGCGTCTATCCCGTTTAACGAAATGAACATTCTCATCACCAACGACGACGGGATCGACGGAGTGGGACTTCAAACCCTCGCCTCTGTTTTGCGGGAGAGGGGACACAAGCTCTCCATCGTCGCACCGCGCGAAAACAATTCGGCGGTCTCGCACAAGCTCACCATGAGAAGCGCGGTACCCCTTCAAAAAATCAGCGAAGACGAATATGCAGTCGGCGGAACGCCCGCCGACTGCGTTCTCATTGCCATCTCTTACCTTAAAATCAAGCCCGATCTGCTCCTTTCGGGGATCAATACGGGGGTGAACCTCGGCAGCGACGTCATCTATTCGGGCACCGTCGCGGGCGCTCTCGAGGGGGCGCAGCAGCACATTCCCTCCATCGCGCTCTCCCAATATCTCCACGATTTCAAGACGGAGGACAGCCTTTTCAAAGCCCTCAAAAGAGCTGCCGAAATGACTGCTGCCCATCTGTCCGAATGGCTTGCTCTTGCAAAGGAGACGGGAGCACTCAACATCAATTTTCCCTGCGTGGAGCCGCTCGGTGTGCGCTTTTGCAGGCAGGCATACACAAATTACAGCTCCATGTATCGGCTCGAAGAGGACGGACTGCACCTTGTCAATTCCCCCGAATCTTCCGAAGAGGAGAGCGATTTCCGCGTGTTGAAAGCAGGGTTTTTGACGATCACGCCGCTCAAGAACGATCACACAGACTATACTGCCCTTCAGAAATGGGGCAAACTTTCATGAGGAAGGTCGCAGTCGTCGGCGGGGGAGCGAGCGGGCTCATGGCGGCTTATTTTGCAGGCCTGAACGGTGCGGAAGTCTCCCTTTTTGAAAAGAACGAAAAACTCGGCAAAAAAATCTACATCACGGGAAAGGGCAGATGCAACCTCACAAACCTCTGTCCGCCCGATGAGTTTTTGCAAAATGTCGTGCATGGAGAGAAGTTTCTCCGCAGCGCGATCTATCAATTTCCGCCGCAAAAGCTCTGCGACCTGTTGGAATCCAATGGACTGCGCCTCAAAACCGAGCGCGGGAGAAGGGTGTTTCCCGTCTCCGATCATGCGAGCGATGTCACAAAAACGCTCGAAAAGATGTGCCTTGAGGCGGGCGTACACTTCTTTTTGAACACCGAAATCAAGAAAATCAACGTTTTGCATAGTACTATGTCTGACATAGTATTGTCAAACGGGAGCTTTCCCTGCGACGCCGTGATCCTTGCGACGGGGGGATTGAGTTATCCCTCGACGGGCTCCACGGGCGACGGACTGAAATTTGCAAAGGAATGCGGACATTCGATCGAAGAGTGCCGACCCTCTCTTACGGGCATCGAACTCAAAGATAACTTTTCCGATCTACAGGGGCTCTCCCTCGTCAACGTCGTCTTGAGCGCAAAACACGGGGAGAAGAAACTCTTTTCGCAGCTCGGGGAGCTCTTATTTACCCACTACGGGGTGAGCGGTCCGCTCGTTCTGTCCCTGTCGGCGCTCGTCAATCGAATGAACTTACATGAAATTTCTCTCTCCATCGATTTAAAGCCGGGACTCGATCGGGACAAGCTCGAAAGCCGAATCCTCCGCGACACAAAAGAGCGCGGAAACGAGATGATGAAGAACATGATCGCAGGGCTCCTTCCTGCAAGGCTCGGCGAAATCGTTCTGAAACGGGCGGAAATTCCCCTGGAACGGCGGGCAAATGAGCTAAGGAGAGAGGAGCGGGCGAGGCTCGTCGAGAACTTAAAAAATTTCTCTCTTCGGGCAAAGAAATTGAGGGGATTCGACGAGGCGGTCGTCACATCGGGCGGGGTCTCCCTCAAAGAGGTCGATCCCAAGACCATGCAGAGCAAACTTGTAAAGGGGCTCTTTTTTGCGGGCGAACTTCTCGATGTGGACGCGTTTACGGGCGGTTACAACCTGCAGATCGCCTTTTCCACGGGCGCTGCGGCGGGAATCGGAGCCGCAAAACAAAAATAGGGTTGACATTTTCCGAAAATTTGGCTATAATATCCATTGTTCTACAGAGGTGAAAGTATGACGGTGATTCGCGGCGCGACAACGATCCCTTTTGACGATCAGGAGGAGATCAAAAAAGCGGTCAAAGAGCTCCTGGAGCAGATCGAGAGCAGAAACGATCTCAAGCGGGACGAGTTTGTCAGCATTGTCTTTTCGCTGACAAACGACATTCATTCCTACTACCCCGCAAAGGCTGCGCGCGAGGCGGGCTTTGAGAGCTGCGCCCTTTTTTCGGCGCAGGAGCCGGACATCGAGGGGGGACTTGCTCTCTGCATTCGCGTGATGGTATTCGTCGAGGCGAATTTTACGCCGATCCATGTCTATTTGAGAGGTGCGAGAGTTTTGAGAAAGGACTTAGCGAGAATGAATATCGCGATCGACGGTCCCTCGGGGAGCGGAAAATCCACTGTCGCCGAGGAACTCGCCAAGGAATTTGGCATTATCCACCTCGACACGGGCGCCATGTACCGCGCCTGCGCCCTGAAGGTGCTCGAAAGCGGCATCGACCTTGAAAACGAGACCAAAATTTACGATCTACTTCTTAAAGTAAAGCTCGATGTGGACTATCTTGGCGGCGTCCAGCATACTTATTTGGACGGCGTGGACGTCTCCGAGGCGATCCGCCGTCCGCCCGTCTCCATGGCTGCCTCCAAGGTCTCCCAATACCGGAGTATCCGCTATCATCTGACCGAGAAACAGCGGGAGATCGCGGGAAAAAAGTCCTGTGTCATGGACGGAAGGGACGTCGGCACTTTCGTTCTGCCCGACGCGAACTTCAAATTCTTTCTGACGGCGAAGCCGGAAGTGCGGGCAAGGCGCAGATTCGAGGAACTCAAAGCAAAGGGCTACGACGTCGACTACGATAAAATATTGGAAGAGCTCATAAAGCGGGACGAGCAGGATTCCACCCGTGCGGTCGCGCCCCTCAAAAAGGCGGACGACGCCGTGGAGATCGACACCTCCGACCTCAAAATCGAAGAAGTCCTCGAGAAAATCAAGAAAATCATCCGGGAGAAGATCTGATGGCGGAAGAAAATTCTTCTGAAGAGAAACCCCTGACAAAAAAAGAGATCAAAAAGGCGAGAAAGCAGGAAAAGAAAGAAAAGAAGCGTCAAAAGAAAGAGAAGGGCTACAAGCTGCTCTATCCCGCCAATAAGAAGGGAAAGCATGTCATGCCCATGATGAACTTTCTGCGCTTTCTCTTCTATCCCATTCACTTTCTGGTCTATCCCTATAAGCTCTACGGGCACAAGAAGGTGGGTCTCGGCGCCTATATCTACGTCGGCAATCACTACTGCCTGTGGGACATCTTCTATCCCGCGCGGACGACGAGTGAGGGGGTGCACTTCCTCATGAAGCAGTCTCTTTTGCATACGCCGTTTGTGGGATTCTTCGCGCGGCATGTGGGGGCAATTCCCGCGATGCGCGACGGGACGGACGTCCGCACCCTCATGGATTCGATGAAGGTCCTCAAAAACGGGGAGAAAGTCTCCATGTTTCCCGAGGGGACGAGAAACATGAAATCGGACGAGGAGTTTTTGCCCTTCCACGGCGGCGCGGCGCTCATGGCGATCAAGACGAAGACGAAGATCATTCCCTTTGTTCTGTGCAACCGTCCGAAGGTCTTCCATGTGACGCACGTCGTCTTCGGCGAGCCCATGGAACTGAGCGAATTTTACGATAAAAAGTGTACGTCCGAGGACTATGAGCGGGCGGAGGCGATCATCAAAAACAGGCTCTACGAGCTGAGGGACGAGCATCGGAAGATGCTTGCGGAAAAGAAGCAGAAAAAGAAGAAGAGCAAGACGAAATGAAGATCATTCTCTCCGGTCAGAGCGGATTTTGCACGGGGGTGAGAAAGGCGGTCGAGACGGCGCTTTCCGTCTCCCCCGAAAATACTTATGTGCTCGGCGAGCTCATCCATAACCGCGAGGTGACGGACAGAATCGCAGCCCGCGGGATCGTCACGGTGGACTCGCCCGAAGAGGTCCCCGTCGGGGCGACTCTTCTCATCCGCTCGCACGGCGTGGGGGAGGACGTCTACCGAAGATGCGAAGCAAGAAATCTCCATGTCCTCGACTGTACCTGCGCCTTCGTCAAAAAGACGCAGGAGATCGTCCGAAAGCAGAGCTTTCTCGGAAAGACGATCGTCATCGCGGGGCAGAAGGACCATCCCGAGACGATCGGGCTCGTCGGCTGGAGTCTCACGGAGCCCTTCGTCTGCTCCTCGGAAGAGGAGGATTTGAGCCTTCTCAAGGACAAAAATACGGTTTTGGTGGCTCAAACGACCTTTTCCGAGCAAAGATTTTTAAAAATTGCGGAAAATCTTCGAAAAGTATGTCAAAAAACAGTTGAGATTTTCAGAACGATTTGTTATACTACTACTTGGCGACAGAAAGAGGCGGAAAAAATTGCCCGCATCTCGGACGCCGTCCTCGTGATCGGCGGCTTTAACAGCAGCAACACGGGTAAACTCTACGAAATCGCGTCGGCGCACTGTAAGAATGTCTTTCGTGCGGAGCGTGCCGACGGTTTCGAATATGAAAAATTTTTAAATTTTGAAAGGGTCGGCGTCATTGCGGGAGCAAGTACTCCAGATTGGCAGACTCAGGAGGTTCTCTGTAAAATGGAAGGTAACAACGCGGAAGTTCAGGCAACGACAACGATGCAGGATGTCGTTGAGGAGATCGGCAAAGAGGAGCGGTACAAGAAGGGACAGATCATCACTGTCCGCATCGTATCCGCTACGGACGACGGAGTCTATGTCTCCGCATCGGGCAAGCTCGAAATTTTGCTCGCAAAAGAAGAGCTCGTCTGCGACGCGTACTCACGCGAAGCGTATGCCGAAAAGGTCGGTGAAGAGATCGAGGTGATGGTCGTGGAGATCACGCCGAAGGTCAAACTCTCTCAAAAGATCCTTGCAAAGATCAAAGAGGAAGAAAAGATCCTCGAAGACATTGCGGAGGGGAAAGAATTTACCGTGACCTGCACCGGGTTCAACAAGGGCGGACTCACCGCCGAACTCGGGACCTATCCCGTATTCGTTCCTGCCAAGGAGATCCGTTCGGGCTATGTCAGAGACCTCGAGAAATACACCGGGAAGAAGCTCCGTTTGAGAGTCATCGAGATCCGGAAGGAGCGCAGGAAGGAGATCATCGCCTCCCAGCGCGTCATCCTCGAAGAGGAGAAGGCGGCGCGCGACGCAGCGCGGGCACAGAGGGAAGAGGAGTTCTTCTCCTCCATCAACGAGGGCGACATTGTCGAGGGCAAGGTCGAGCGCGTGACGGGCTTCGGCGCATTTGTCTCCGTCAAGGGCTTCGATTGCCTCGCACACATCTCCGACCTCTCCTGGACGGGCGTCAAGGCGGTCACCGACGTGCTCGAGATCGGCAAGCGCTATGAATTTAAGGTCCTCAAGGTCGACAGGGAGAACAAGAAGGTCTCCATCGGCTATAAGCAGCTTCAGCCCCAGCCTTGGGACCTCGCTGCGGAGAAATATGCAGAGGGCGACGTCGTCCACGGAAAGGTCGTCAGAATCGTTCCCTTCGGCGCCTTCGTCGAGCTTGAAAAGGGGATCGACGGGCTCGTCCATGTCTCCCAGATCACCCATGAATGGCTGGAGAATCCGACTTCCGCACTCAGCATCGGGCAGGAAGTGGACGCGAAGATTCTCGCATTCAATCCCGAAGAGCGCAAGATCACCCTCTCCATCAAGGCTCTGCAGCCCAAACCCGAGCAAGAACCCCGCCCCGAGCGCAGAGAGCGCAGGAACAGCGAGGACGGCGAGGAGCGTCCGAGAAACCGCAAGGGCGGCAGCAGACGCAACCAGGCTCCCGAGGAAGAGGATGACTTCAGAGAGTGGAACGAGAGCGCAAGCTTCTCCACCTCGATCTCCGAGCTTCTCGGCAGCGACGAAGATAACAAGTAAAATAATTTCTCTGAAAGACGTTCAAGCATTCGCTTGCACGTCTTTTTGAGTGTTAACTAAAACAAAGGACATTACGAGATATGAAGCTTACGAGAATCTACTGCCCTGTCTGCGGGGCAGACGAATTGGAGAAGTCGGACGGAAAATTTTATCGCTGCGGCGCCTGCGGCAGCCGACTGCTTGCAAATACGGCAGACGAGGAGAAGGAGGCGCTCAAAGCCCTTCTCGATGATTACAAGCAGGAACAGCTTTCGAATGCCCGTCAAAATCTATATCGCGCGACGCACAGGGAGTTCGGCAGGAGCGAGGAAGTCCTCTCCTGCGTCCGCGCAGTGCAGCAGTTCTACCCGGACG
>CANQBW010000041.1 GCA_947589565.1 uncultured Clostridia bacterium
CCCCCCCACTGTCATTCCGAGCAGGCCCCCCGCGGCGATAGCCGCGGGGGGGCCGTCGTCGAGGAATCTCGTCCTTAAACGGAAAGGGGCGAAGTAAACGTCCCGTCGAACCTCAAGGGGATGTTTCGACGACGCCGCACCCGCAGGCATGTTGCCTGCGGGTGCGGCTGCTCAACATGACATCGGGAGTATCATTTTTCGTTTTTCACGAAGGAATCTGTTGACAAAGGGTCGAAAAAGTTATATAATGAATAAAATTGCAGAAAAATATTCATCGGAGAGGTTTATGGGAGTTTCTCTTGCGGAAATCGTCATCACGGCGGAGAACGCGGTGCAGAGCATGGGGCAGTACTTTTGGGCGCTGCTTCCCGCCGTCACCGCGATCATTCTCGCGCTGATCACGAAGGAGGTGTATATTTCGCTGTTCGTGGGGATCTTCGTGGGCGGCATGTTCCTCGGAAAGGGGAACCCCGTCACAGCGTTTGTGGAGATCTTCAACATCATGGCGGAATCCATCGGACCGAGTACGGAGGTCGTCGACGGTCAAACCGTCGTCACGGGTGCGGGAAATGCCGGCATTCTCATCTTTATCCTCGAACTCGGCATCTTGGTCGCGCTCATGAACCGCGCGGGCGGGGCGAACGCCTTCGGAAATTGGGTGCACAAGCACATCAAGACGAGGAAGGGCGCCCTTCTTGCGACGACGGGGCTCGGCTGCGCCCTGTTCATGGACGATTATTTCAACCGTCTCACAAACGGCTCCATCATGCAGCAGGTCAACGACAAGTACCGCATTTCGCGCGTCAAGACGGCGTTCTTGGTGGGCAGTATTTCGGTCTCCATCTGTATCCTCATTCCCGTCTCGAGCTGGGCGAGCGCCATTGCAAGCTACATAGGCGAGGGACAGGGCGCAGGCGCGGGCAACGCCTTTTCCTATTATATCAAGACGATCAGCTGCAACTTCTATCCCATTCTGATGCTTTTGTTCCTCGTGGTGACTTCCATTCTCGGCATCGATCTTTTCGGCATGTACAAACATGAGAGTCAGGCGATCAGTACGGGGGACGTCACAGGCGGACTTCAGGTCTCCAAGGCGGATTCCGTCTCCGAGTACAGCAAGCGGGGAACGGTGCTCGATCTCATTCTTCCCATTCTGATGCTCATCGGCGTCTGCTGCTCGCTGCTCCTTCTGCGCAACGCGGACGGCAGCGCGATGTTCGACACGAACACTTCGCTCGCCATCAGCGGCTGCATTGCGATCATCTATTGCCTGCCCCTCTACCTTCCCCGCAGACTCATGAGCCTCAAGGACTACACGGGCTGCTTCACGGCGGGATTCAAATCGATCGCGGACGTCATCATCATTCTCGCCTTCGCCTGGACACTGACGGGCGTCTGCGACAGAATGAATCTGAGCGCCTTTGTCACGGCGTTCGCCTATTGGATCGGCGACGCAAAGGACATTCTGCCCGCGATCTTCTTCCTCGCGGCAATGGGAGTCGCCTTCTCGACGGGAACCTCCTGGGGGACTTTCGGGATCATGGTCCCCATCGTCGTGCCGATGGGTGCGCTCATCGGAGAGGACACGATGATACTGACGATCGCCGCCGTGCTCTCGGGCTCGGTGTTCGGCGACCAGGTCTCTCCGATCTCCGACGCGACGATCCTCTCCGCGGCGTCCTGTAAGAGCAACCATCTCGCCTACGTCAAGGCGCAGCTCCCCAATGCTTTAAGCATTGCGGCGATCACCTTCATTTCCTTCCTTGTCGCGGGACTCTCCCGCAGGATCTGGGTCGGCTGGATCGTCGCCGCCGTGCTCTTCGTCGGCTTTATTACAACCATGTACTTCATTCAGAAGAAAAAAGGACATCTCACCGACAAACTGTACCGCGAGACCATGGCGGAAGACGCTTCCATGACAGAGACTCCTTCCATGGCGGAAAATACCGACGAAGATCGCTCCGCGCAGTAAATTTTAGAAACGTCCCGTCGCTTGCTTAGGGGATTCCTCGACTCCGCTCGGAATGACATTTAAAATAACATGTGCCGTCCGCGAACGCGGACGGCGCTACTACTTTTTGTTCTAAATCCCACGGTGCGAGCAGGGTTTCCCTGCGCTGCACGACTCAAATTGTCGGCTTGCCGACTTGTTGTCGTGAAAGCGACCGTGAGTGGAGCGTTGCATTCCTGCTCAACAGCCCGGTGGGCTGTGAGCGCAACGCAGACGACGCGCCATTCTATTGTTATCCAAGCGCGGCGCACGAGCCGTAGGCGAGTTTAGCCGAGCTGGTGGCGAGGCGTGGTGAGGCGGGGGCTACCGCCGAACTTAAACTATTCAAGGCATAAAAGCCTATTTCCTCGTCGAAAAAGATCGCGTAGCGAGCTTTTCGACGAAAATTAAATGATTCTCTCAATATACTTCAACAAATCATCTTTGCCGGCGCCGGTGAGGGCGGAGACGGAGAGGACGTTGTCGATGCCGAGTGCGTAAGAAGTCGCGATCGCCTGCAGGCGGAGTTTTTGCTGCATTTTCGAGAGCTTGTCGCTCTTCGTCGCGATGACGCAGAAGGGCAGAATGTGATAATTCAGAAACGCCACAAACTGCTCGTCCTCCGCCGAAGGGTCTCTTCTGATGTCATTTAAGACAAAGACGTGGGCGATGTCCTCTTTCCGCGCGAAGAAGGCGTCCATCGTCCTTCCCCACTGCGCCTGTTCGGCGCGGGAGACGGCGGCGTAGCCGTAGCCGGGCAGATCGGCGAGCCAAAATTCGCCGAAATCAAAGTAGTTGACGAGCCTCGTCCGCCCCGGAGAGGCGCTCGTCTTGGCAAGATTCTTTTGGTTGGCGAGCAGATTGATGAGAGAGCTCTTCCCGACGTTCGATCTGCCGCAGACGGCGATCATCGGCTTTTGCGGCTTCAAAAACTGCGCAGGCGAAGCCGCGGAAGTTATAAATTTTGCATTTTTAATGAGCATAATTGAGCCCCGTCACCGCCGTCGTGAAGACCTGATCCACATCGCTGACGCAGATGAAGTTGAGCTCCTTGCGGATCGCGTCGGGGATCTCCTCGACGTCCTTCTTGTTCTCTTCGGGAATGATGATGTCGTGAATGCCGATCCGGTTCGCGGCGAGCGCCTTCTCCTTCAATCCGCCGATGGGCAGGACCTTTCCGCGGAGAGTGATCTCCCCTGTCATGGCGACGTCCCTTCTGACGGGCTGACCGGTGAACGCCGAGAGGATCGCCGTCGCCATCGTAATGCCCGCGGAGGGGCCGTCCTTGGGCGTTGCACCCTCGGGAATGTGGATATGGATATCCTTTTTTTCAAAATCCTTCTCGTCGATGCCGTATCGGTCGGCATGGGCGCGGATATAGGTGATCGCGGCGCGGGCGGACTCCTTCATCACGTCGCCGAGCTTGCCCGTGAGGAGGATCTCCCCCTTGCCCTGCATGGCGGAGACTTCGATGGTGAGCGTCGCGCCCCCGACTGCCGTCCAGGCGAGCCCCGTCGCCGCGCCCACTTCGTCGGTCTTGCGGAGCTCCTCGTCCCGCAAAAACCGCTTCGCGCCCAAATATTTTTCAAGATTCTGCTTTGTGACCGTGATGCACTGCTTCTTCTTGCTCTTTGCGATCTGTACGGCGCACTTTCTGCACACAGAGCCGATCGTGCGCTCGAGGGAACGGACGCCCGCCTCCATCGTGTAGCCGTCGATGATCTCGGAGATCGCGCCGTCGGTGAGCTTGAAATTCTCCTCGGTGAGACCGTTTTCCGCCCGCTTTTTGGGGAGCAGGTAGCGCTTTGCGATCTGTTCCTTCTCCTGCGGGGTGTAGCCCGAAAGCTGAATGATCTCCATTCTGTCCCGGAGGGGTGCGGGGATCGTGTCGAGGGTGTTCGCCGTCGCGATGAACATGACCTTGGAAAGGTCGTAGGGAACTTCCAAGTACCGATCGCGGAAAGTGGAATTTTGCTCGGGGTCGAGCACTTCCAAAAGGGCGCTCGCGGGGTCGCCGCGGAGGTCCATGGAAATTTTGTCGACCTCATCCAGCAAAAACACGGGGTTGACGCAGCCGGCGTTCTTCATTTCATAGAGAATGCGCCCCGGCATTGCGCCGATGTATGTACGGCGGTGTCCGCGAATTTCCGCCTCGTCCTTGACCCCGCCGAGGGACATGCGCACGAACTTTCTGCCCAAGGCGCGGGCAATGGAAGTCGCGACGCTCGTCTTTCCGACGCCGGGAGGGCCTACGAGGCACAGAATGGGTGCTTTCAGCGTCCCCGTCAGCTTTAAAACAGCCAGATATTCGACCACCCGTTCCTTGACTTTGTCGAGCCCGTAGTGATCTTTGTTGAGAATTTTTTCAACGTCCGAGAGGGACTCGGTGTCCGCCGTCTCCTCCGTCCAGGGAAGGTCGATGATCCAATCCGCATAGTTTCTCAGAACGGTGTATTCGGGAGAAGAGGAGGGCATCTTGTCCATGCGGGCGATCTCCGAAAGGGCCTTCTCCTCGACCTCGGGGGGAAGTTTCTTGGCGAGAATTTTTTCGCGCAGCTTGACGTTTTCCTCGACGTCGTCGCCGAGTTCCGCATGGATCGCCTTGATCTGCTCGCGCAGATAGTATTCTTTCTGTGATTTATCGATATTTTTGCGGACGTCCAAGGCGATCTTCCGCTCGATCCTCGAAATTTCGAGCTCGTCGTTGAGACAGCGCTCGAAGAGGCGGAGCCGCTCGGGGAGACGCTCTTCCTCGAGTAGTTTTTGCTTGATGTCCTCGCGAATGCGCATCTGATAGGCGCACACATCGATGTATTCGTCGATGTCGCCGATGGTGTCGAGCCGGGATTCGAGATCCTTGTTGAGCCTTCCGCCAGCGGCGACGATGTCCCTGACGAGGTCCTTCGCCGTGCGGAAGAGCGCCTCCTCGACCGCCTCGCTGCCGTGGACGGTCTTGATGGGGACGCAGGTTGCAAGATAGCAGTTGTCCTCAAGACGGATCTCTTTCACTTTGACCCTGTACAGCGTCCCGCAAAAGATGCGGCAGCGCGAACCGGGCTGACGGACCTTCTGACGGATCTCGGCGACCGTGCCGACGTCGTAGAGGTCTTCGGGGGAGGGGTCCTCCTTCTTGGGATCCCGTTGGCTCAGGAGCAAGCCGAAGTTTTCAAAGGATTCCGTCGCTTGGATCGCAGAGAGCGTCAGTTCCCGCCCGACGTCGAATCCGACGGCGTTGGATGGAAAGACGACCTGCGTGCGCATCGGAATGACGGGCAGAATGAGCGTCTTGTTTTGATTCTCCATAGGTTTCTCCTCTTACTTACTATATCACACCCTTTTTGCAAAATCAAACGTTTCCTCAAGATAATTTTTGGCATGAGAGGAACTCCCTGCCCCGACAGAAGTTTTTTTGTAAAATTTTTTCCAAATACTTTACAAACTTGCAAAAAAGTGATAGAATAGGGTTACTTTTTTTCTTAAGGAGATAAAAAAATGAAAATCGGTGTTCCTACAGAAATCAAAAAGCATGAGTACCGCGTCGGTCTCGCTCCTCATCACGCTGCCGCTTATGTAAAAGCGGGACATGAGGTCTACATTCAGGACGGCGCAGGACTCGGTTCCGGCTACGACAACGCAGCCTACACGGCAGTCGGCTGCAAAATTCTGCCCACGATCGAGGACGTCTACGCAAAGTGCGACATGATCATCAAGGTCAAGGAGCCCCTCGAGCCCGAATACAAACTCATGCGCAAGGGACAAGTTCTCTATACATATTTCCACCTCGCGGCGGACAAGAAGCTCACCGAGGCTGTCCTCAAGAGCGAGTGCGTCGCCATCGCCTATGAGACCATCCGCGACAGGAACAACCAGCTCCCCTGCCTCAAGCCCATGAGCGAGATCGCAGGCCGTCTCTCCGTGCAGGAGGGCGCAAAGTATCTTGAAAAGCCCTTCGGCGGCAGAGGCATTCTCCTCGGCGGCGTGACGGGCGTGCTTCCCGCAAAGGTCTTGGTCCTCGGCGGCGCGGGCGTCGTCGGACGCAATGCGGTCGCGATGGCAGTCGGCCTTCATGCGGACGTCACCGCGGTCGACGTCAACCTCAACTCCCTCTTCGAGATGGAGCAGCTCTATGCGGGCCGCGTGCACACGCTGTACAGCACGGAGGGCGCCGTCAGAGAGCAGATCGCGCAGGCAGACCTCGTCATCGGCGCGACTCTCATTCCCGGCGCGGCGACCCCTCAGCTCATTTTGAAGGAACACCTTCCCCTCATGAAGAAGGGCGCGGTCATCGTCGACGTTGCGATCGACCAGGGCGGCACCTGCCAGACCTCCCATGTCACCTATCACGACGCACCCGTGTTTGAGGAACAGGGCGTCATCCACTACTGCGTCGGCAACATGCCGGGCGCTGTTCCCATCACCTCGACCCTCGCGCTCAACAACGCGACCCTCGGCTACGGCCTCAAGATCGCAGGCATGGGCTACAAGGAAGCGCTCAAAGCGGATCCCGGTCTTGCAAAGGGCCTCAACGCGCACCTCGGCACCCTCACCTGCGCTCCCGTCGGCGAGTTCTGGAAGATCCCGACGAAGGATCCGATGGAAGTTCTGTAAGGGTTTCGACGAAAATCTTGCTGCGCAATATTTATCGTCGAGGAAATGGACTTTCGAGTTCCCACAACCCCGTCCTCACGGTCGTTTCAAAAGACAATGTGCGTCCTGTGGGGCGCAAACAGGGGCGTGCAGCGCAGGGAAACCCTGCTCGCACCATGGGATTTGGAACAAACGACATGCGCCGTCCGCAAAAGCGGACGGCGCATGTTATTTTAAATGTCATTCCGAGTGGAGCGAAGCGGAATGTCATGCAATCGTCAAAAACTCCCAAAAACAGAAGCGACCGACGATCCTATGATCGCCGGCTGCTTCAATTGATGAGGAAGTGAGTGTGAGCAATTTTGGGGGCAATCGGCCACCTTAGTGGCGCTTGCCGTTTACATATATTATAATAACACCTTTTTTCTTATTTGTCAATAGGTTTTTGAAATATTTATGAAAAATTTCTGTGAAATTTCACAGAGCCTTAACAATTTAACCATTTAAGAACGCTTTCATCTTTTCGACTGCCGCAAAACGGCTCTCACAGCCGATTTTTTCGTAGATCGCGGAGATATAGTTGCGGGAAGTGCCGTCCGTGAGGTTGAGCGCGGAGGCGATCTGCTTGTTCGTGAACCCCTCGAGGAGCATGAGGGCGACGTCGACCTCGCGGTCGGAGAATCCGAAGGCACGTTTGAGCTTGATCTGGCGATCGGAAGTGACCATCCCCGCTGCGTCGACGATGCGCCGCGCGATCTTCGAGGGCAAAATGGTATCCCCCGCGTAGGCGTTTTTGATGGCGTCGATGAGCGCCGCCGAAGAGGTATCCTTCAATAGATATCCGCTCGCGCCGTTGTTGATGGCGCTCAAGATATAGTCGCTGTCGTCAAAGGTCGTGAGGACGACCACCTTGATCTGAGGGAATTTGTCCTTGATCTCCCGCGTTGCGATGACGCCGTTCATGCGGGGCATACGGATGTCCATGAGGATCACGTCGGGAAGCAGCTCCCCCGCGAGAGAGACCGCCTCGATCCCGTCGTGGGCGATGCCGACGACCTCGAGCTCATCGCTCGAGGAGAGCACGCTCTTGATCCCGTCCGCGAGAATGGATTGATCGTCTGCAAGAAGCACCTTGATTTTCATGAATTTCCCTCCTGTTTTGCTGTGTTCGGCTTGCCCTGCGGGTCGGAGGGCAGCGTCAGATGAATTTCAAAGCCCTCGTCGGGCTCTGTCTCGAACCAGACCGTTCCCCCTAAGCCTGCGGCTCTGCTGTGCATTCCCGAGAGCCCGAATCCCTCTTTGAGGTCGGACAGATGCATTCCCTTTCCGTTGTCGGAGAGCAAAAAGTTGACGATCCCTCCCCTCTCGGTGAACGAGAACCAGAATGCGGTCGCCCCGCCGTGCCGTAAGCCGTTGGAAATGCCCTCGCGGAGCGTATTGAGGACGAAGCGCGCCTTCGCGTCGCAGAGCGAAATGTCGTCGATCTCGTACCGCACGGAGACCCCCGTTCCGTCCGAGGACTCGTGTAAAATTTGAAGCATTTCTTCTTTGAGGGAGCCCCTCTTTTCGGCGCCCGAGAGAAGATGGACGCTCTTTCTGAGCTCTTCCAAGGCGTGCTTTGCCTGCAAGTTCGCGCTGATGATCTTCCGCTTGGCGTCCTGCGGGTCCTCGTCGATGACGAGCCGCGCCGCCTCCGTCTGCATGATGACCGTCGTGATGGAGTGTCCCGCCGTGTCGTGAATTTCCCGCGCGATGCGCTGCCGCTCCTCGAGAACGGTGACCGCCTGAAGCTCCGAATATGCCTCCTTGAGCTTTCGGTTGCTCTCGTTGAGCTCGGACAGGGTCGCCTCGATCTCGTTGTTCTTGCGGTAGATGACGAGCGTAAAATTCAGAATGAGGAAGTGCATCACGAAGATGAGAAGGTCGTTGACGGAGTTTGTGACGACCCGCCAGATGTCCAGCGACTCCTTGAAAGAGGCGGAAACGCCCGACATGACCAAGAACAGCACGACGCTGCACGCACCCATCGCGATGTTTCCCGAAAGATTTTGCTGGGTCAGATAGAACTCGGAGAGAATGATGACATACAGGGTGGAGATCAGAGTCCCGTCCGTGAAAAAGGTGAGAACGAGCAGAAGCAACGTGTCCGCCACATAGCAGGCGATCTTCTGCGAACGCTTTGTGACAGACCACATCTTGATCGCATTCTCCAAAAGAAGGGTCCCCGCCGCGGCAAGGATCACCCAAAGGGAATAGTTCGGCGTTGCCTGTCTGTTCACGACCACAACGATGATACAGACGACGAGCAGAGAGAAAAAGACCAGCAGCTTTCCGTATCGGAGCAGCTTTTCGGGACGGATAAAGCGTGCCGAAAGCAGTTGTTCTCGTTCTTTCTTCATGAAATCGTCCCTCTCTGCGGTATCTTTCTGCCTGACAAGTTCTTTTCGTAAAAGTATACCACATTTCAGGGAAATTTGCAACAGAAAATCTGAAAAAAGAAAATGCCCAAAATTGCGAAAAAGTCGCTCATCTTTTGTGAGAAATCGGGAAAAAGTCGCTCATCTTTTGTGAGAAATCGGGAAAAAGTCGCTCATCTTTTGTGGAAATTCGGGAAAAAGTCGCTCATCTTTTGTGAGAAATCGGGAAAAAGTCGCTCATTTTTTGTTGCAACAGAGAGCGCTTTGTGCTATAATGGAGGGAAAAGCGGGAGACATGTCATGTATTTGAGAAGAAAGATCGACGATTTTCTCATCGAATGGAAAAAGAGCAAGGCGCATCTGCCTCTCATTGTAAAGGGACCTCGTCAAGTGGGAAAGACGGAGTCCATTCTCCGCTTTGCCGAAGAGAACTACGAAAACGTCGTCCGCATCAATTTTGTGGAGGAGCCGAAGTTCAAGGCGATCATCGAAAACGGA
This sequence comes from uncultured Clostridia bacterium, assembly GCA_947589565.1. Taxonomy (GTDB): domain Bacteria; phylum Bacillota; class Clostridia; order Christensenellales; family Borkfalkiaceae; genus Gallimonas. The sequence continues at coordinate 9,493 of CANQBW010000041.1, forward strand.
TTCAAAGTTTCGGAGATCACCAAGATCATCTCGCGCATCGAGCCCAAAAAGCGCTTTGTTGCGGGAAAGACCCTTCTGTTTTTCGACGAACTGCAGGAATTTCCCGAAATCGCGACCTCTTTAAAGTTTTTCAAAATGGACGGACGCTTCGACGTGATCTGCAGCGGCTCCCTGCTCGGGATCCACTACAATCGGATCGAGAGCAACAGCGTCGGCTACAAGACCGATTATGAGATGTCCTCCCTCGACTTCGAAGAATTTCTGTGGGCAAGGGGCTATGAAGGGGCTTCCGCCGAACTCTTCGAACACATGCTCTCCCTTACTCCCTTTCAAGAGTCCGAAATGTCTGTTTACGGCGGTCTCTTTCTCGACTACTGCATTTTGGGGGGAATGCCCGCCGTCGTCGCAGACTATATCGCCAAGGGAAAGTTCGACGGCTCCCTCAGAAGGCAGCGTCAGCTTCTCGCCGACTATGAGGAGGACGTGAGGAAATATGCCGAGAGTCTCGATCAGACGAGAATTTTGAACGTCTTCCGTCAGATCCCCGTTCAACTTGCGCGGGACAACAAGAAATTTCAGATCTCCAAAGTCGCGACAGGTGCGCGTTTTAAGGACTACAGGGGGTGTATCGAGTGGCTCAAGGACGCGGGGATCGTCAACCAATGCCATTGTCTCTCCTTCCCCGAACTTCCCTTGAAGGGAAACTTCGATGAGAACAAATACAAGCTGTATTTCTTCGACACGGGGCTCCTTGTCGCCATGCTCGACGACGAGGCGCAGGACGATCTGCGTGCGAACAAAAACCTCGGGGTGTACAAGGGGGCGCTTTATGAGAACATCGTCTCAGAGGCTTTGAAAAAGAGCGGCTACGACCTCTATTACTATAAGCGGGAGGATTCGACGCTTGAAGAGGACTTCTTCGTCCGCACCAAAAAGAGCCTCGTTCCCGTCGAGGTGAAGGCCGCAACGGGAAATGCCAAATCTCTCAAGACGCTGATCGGGAGCGAAAAATATCCCGACATTTCCTTCGGGATCAAATTGTGCGGCGGAAATATCGGCTTTGCCAACCACATCTTCACTTTTCCCTACTTCTGCGCCTATTTGCTGAAGAAATATCTCGCACAATCCCCGCTTTGACTCAAATTTCTCTGAAATTTCTCACAACATCCTTTAATTTTACCTTTCTGACACACGAAGTTCTTGACTTTCACAAAAACTTATGATAAAATATCCAAGTTTGAAAGTATCATTTCTTAAAGGAGTTTCAATAGATGTCACATTATTTCGATCAAGCAGTGAAGAGCATCTGCGAGAGCATTCGTTTCGATTCTTCTCTGGGGAAGCACACTTCGAAGACACCCTTCGGGAAGGGCGCGGCAGACTGTCTCGATCATTACCTGGACCTCGCAAAGTCGCTCGGGTTTGACACCGTCAACTATGACGGCTATGTCGGAGAAGTTCTCTTCGGTTCCGGCGAAGAATTTGCGATCCTGTGTCACCTCGACGTCGTCCCCGCGGGAGACGGGTGGACGAAAGAGCCGTTCGGCGGAGAGGTCTCGGACGGCAAGATCTGGGGGCGCGGCGCGATGGACGACAAGGGTCCTGCGATCTGCTGCCTGTATGCACTCAAGGCGCTCAAGGACAAGGGATTCTATCCCAACAAGCGCATCAAACTCATCGTCGGCTGCAACGAGGAGAGCGGCTGGGGCTGCATCGAGCACTACAAGGAATGCGCCCACATGCCCGATACCGGCTTCTCGCCCGACGCGAATTTCCCCGTCATCTACGCGGAGAAAGGCATTTTGCAGCTGCGTCTGCACTTCCCGATCATGCGTGCGCCCTTCCTGCACCTCGAGGGCGGAAAGCAGGCGAACATGGTCTGCGACTACTGCGAATCCACTCCCCGGTCTCTGACCGTCACCAAGGCGCGGGAACTCGGGCTCGTCATCGAGAAAAAGCGGGTCATCTCCTACGGAAAGAGCGCACACGGCTCCACGCCCGAACTCGGCGTGAACGCCATTCTGCCCGTGCTTCGCTTCTATGAGTCCAAGAGCGAGGTCGTCCGCCACATCATCGAATGCGTCTTCGACGACATCTATGGTCTGAGACAGCTCGAAGACGAGACGGGCAAACTCACCATGTCCCCCAACGTCATCAAGTACCGCAAGGGGCAGATCTTGGTCAATGTGGACATCCGCTATCCCGCGACCCTCTCCGAGAAACAGGTGCTTGAAAAGGTGAAGCGCTTCGGCGTCGTCTATGAGACCGTCCACTTCCAGAAGCCGCTCTACCATGACAAGGACAGCCGTCTCATTCAGACCCTTCTTTCGACCTATGAGGAATGCACGGGCGAGAAGGCGGAGCCGATCGCGATCGGCGGCGGCACCTATGCGCGTGCGCTCAAAAACGGCGTGGGCTTCGGTCCCGAAATGCCCGGCGACGTGCCCTGCATCCACATGGCGGACGAACACATCACCCTCGACCGCGTACAGCTCCTCCTCGACGTCTACGAAAAGGCGATCGAAAGACTGACAAAGTAAAAAGGAATATGATGAAACCGAGAGCGTTTGCTCTCGGTTTCTTTGTTATGCTATGGATTTTATTCTTCCTCGTAATAGTAGGAGTAATCAATGCCCTTCGGAAAGAGTTCGCGGTCATCGATACGGTCGGTCAAAGCGCCTTTGATGAGGTTGTAAATGTCCGACGCGTCGACGGGACTTCTCTTCATGGCGTCGAGGTATGCGCGCTTATCGATTTTGCTCCAATCGACGCATTTGTGTAAGTTCTTCTTCAATATGAGATCGAGCCAGATGCGCGTACTGCGCCCATTGCCCTCCATAAACGGGTGAGCAATGTTCATTTCAACGTATTTTTTGACGATTTCCTCAAGAGTGCTTTCGGGCATCCTCTCGATGAGGAAGAGATTTTCTTCCAAATACATTGCCGGCGCAAACGCAAAGCCGCCCTTATAGAGATTACAGGTGCGAATTTTTCCCGCAAAATCGAAGAGCCCCCCGAAAAGATAGCCGTGGATCTGTTGTAATCCCTTGACCGTGCCGACTTCGATCTCCCCGATCATGCCGCTCTCAAAGAGTTCGTAAGCCTTCTGCTTGCTCTTTTCGTCGACCGTATTCCCCAGTCCCGAGAGCCACCGGACAAAACTTTCACGGTTCTTGGCGGGAATGAGCGATACAATCATATTTACTCCGCCTGCGTCCACGACGTCGGTGAGATAAGATTTCCCGTCCCGCGCCGTGAGTTTGAGTTGTCGACAATTTGTCGACAACTCATTGTGACGACGCTTTAACGCATTCCAATAAGAGCGCGGATTTTTGCTCTTTGTGAGCGCCTCGGAAATGTCGACGGTGCAAAACCACCATTTGGAATCTTCGTCGTTCCAAACGGCTCTCACCGGGATATCTTCAAAAAATCGGATAGAAGTCTTGATCATGGATACGCACCGCACGGCGGGTTTTTTTGTTTTGATTTTAAGAGAGAATGGAGAAGAAGGCTTCGGTGAAGCCTCTTTCCATGGCGTTGGGATAGGCGGCGTGCAGGAGCAGGTCGCTGCGCTGCTCGTCCGTCATTTTGAGGATCTTTTCGATCCCCTCGGCGATCGCCTGCGGCGTGTTATCGACGATCATTCCGCCGCGCCCGTCCTCGAGCTGTTCGCGGATCCCCGGAAAAAGAGTCGCGACGATGGGCTTTTCGAAGACTCTCGCCTCGCAGATCGTCAGACTATATGCCTCGCTGAGCGAGGGCTGGCAAAAGATGTCGCAAGCTTTCATATAGGGATAGGGATTCTGTTTTGCACCCGTCAGAACGACGCAGTCGGAGACATTCTTCCGCGCGATCTCGTTCTGCAAAAGCTCCTTCTGAGCACCCCCCCCCACGATACTCCAAATAAATTTTATTCCCTTTTTCTTCAGAATTTCCGCGACGCTCGGAACGACAATAAAATTCTTCTGCGGGGCAAGTCTGCCCACGGAGAGGATCTTGACAGTGTCCGTCTGAAATTCGGAAGGCTCATATTCTTCCGCGCGGAGTTTGATGTCCTCGACGTCGATAAAATTGTACATAGTATGACATTTTTCGGCTTGGCGGGGATAGAGCTTTTTGAGTTTCTCCGTGACGTCATTGGAGACGCCAAAGACATAGTCAAAGTTCTCCAGATAGGGCTCCGGAACATAGCAGGAGCCGTCTTCGAAATTTCCTTCGTGTGCCTGCGGTTCGTTATGAATGAAGAGAAGCTTTTTCGCAGTCACAAACTTTATCACATAGCGCAAGAGGAAGAAGGAAAACATACTGAAACAGATCGCAAAGTCGTAGGAGAGCGGTTTTGCATTGTCCAGAAATTCGTCTATGCTTCTCATGTCCAACCTTTTGTAGTTGCGATAAATTTCTAACGCATGAAGGAATCTCCCATGGAGAAGAGCGCGCTTGAAGAGATCCCTCATCCTTCCGAACTCGATCCCGAGGTCCTCTGCCTTTAAAATATTCACCCATTCCGGCAATTTCGAGAAAAATTCGCCCCCTCTCTCTTGAAAGAGCAGATCCACTTCATATTTCTCGGGATCGAGATTCTTCAAGAGATTGATGAGCGCCTTTTCGATCCCGCCGATGACCATTTTGGTGTGAACGATCAAAATTCTCTTTTTCAAAATTCCTCTCCTTTGCTACGGCTCATTGGTTTTTCATTCTCTCACGCGCAGTGGCGAGCATGAGTTTGATGCGGTTCTCCTGGTTGACCCGCGTCGCGGAGGGGTCGTAGTCGACGGGCACGATGTTCGCATTGGGATAGAGGGCTTTCACGGCGCGGGAAGCGCCCTTCCCCGCGATGTGGTTGGGAAGGCAGCCGAAGGGCTGGGTGCAGACGATATTTTCGTACCCCGTCTCGCAGAGCGCCGCCATTTCGGCGGGGATCAGCCA
>CANQBW010000042.1 GCA_947589565.1 uncultured Clostridia bacterium
AAGACGATGGGCAGATTCATGCTGACGGGCATCGCGCCCGCGCCCCGCGGCATTCCGCAGATCGAAGTCACCTTCGATGTTGACGCGAACGGCATTGTCCACGTCGAAGCGAAGGACCTCGGCACCGGAAAGAGCACGGACATCACGATCACCTCTTCGACCAACCTCTCGGAGGACGAGATCAACAAGGCGGTCAAGGACGCCGAGCAGTACGCCGAGGAGGACAAGAAGCGCAAGGAGAAAGTCGACCTGCGCAACAAGCTCGACGGGCTTATCTTCTCCGTCGAACAGACGATGAAGGAGGGGGGCGACAAGCTCTCCGAAGAGGACAAGGCGGCCTTGCAAAGCGCGGTCGACGAGGCGAAGAAGGAGCTCGAATCGGACGACGAAGAGCGGTTCAAGAGCGCGTTCGAAAACTTGAGCAATAAGATCCAACCCATCTTCGCAAAACTCTATTCGCAGGCGGGCGGCGCCCAGGGCGCACCCGGCGGACAGAGCGGCGACGAAGAATTTCATCAGTGACCCAAAGACTTCCCCGAAAAGCAATTTTCGGGGAGATTTCGTGAAATAGAAACGGAAAAAATCTTATGGCAGAGAAAAAGAATTATTACGAAGTTCTCGGCGTCAACAAGGACGCGACCGAGGAGGAGATCAAGGCGGCCTATAAAAAGCTCGTCAAGCAGTACCATCCCGATCTTCACCCCAACGACAAGCTCGCCGCCGAGAAATTCAAGGAGATCAACGAGGCGAACGAAGTTCTCTCCGACAAACAGAAGCGCGCGGCATACGACTACGAGCAGGCGCATCCCGGTATGGGGGGAGCAGGCGGCTTCGGAGGCTTCGGCGGCGGCGCGGGCGGCGGATTCGGAGGATTCGGCTTCGGGGACATCTTCGACAGCATCTTTCAGGGATTCGGCGGCAGCGCGAGCGTCCAGCGGGACAACACGGGCGCGGACATTCAGATGGAGATGAAGCTCTCCTTCATGGACGCCGCCAAGGGCTGCACCAAGGAAGTGAGCTACTTCCGCAACGAGCCCTGCTCCGCTTGTAACGGCACGGGCGCAAAGGGCGGGACCGCCTACAAGAGCTGCACCAAGTGCGGCGGCACCGGTCAGGTCCGCTTTACGCAGGACACCATGTTCGGAAGGACGGTCCGCGTCGGCAATTGCCCAGATTGCGGCGGCAGGGGCAGGATCATCACGGACAGATGTCCCGAGTGCAAGGGGAAGGGGTATCTCCGCAAAGAGACCAAGGTCACCCTGAATATCCCCGCGGGTGTGGACACCAATTCCTACATCAAAAAACACGGCTTCGGACAGGCGGGCACGGACGGGGGGGCGCCCGGCGACCTCATCGTCGTCTTCCGCGTCGAGCCGCACCGCCTCTTCCAGAGGAAGGACATGGACCTCTACCTCGAACTTCCCGTTCCCTTCACGGTGGCGGCGCTCGGCGGAACGATCCAAGTCCCCGACATCGACAATACCTTCGACTACAACATTCCCGAGGGCACGCAGACGGGCACGACCTTCACGATCCGCGGCAAGGGACTCAAGACGAGGAACGGCACGGGCAACCTCTACCTCAAAGTGTTCGTGGAGATGCCCGCAAAACTCACCCGCGAACAGCGGAAGAAACTCGAGGAGCTCTCGCAAGGCTTCGAAGTCAAGCAGTACGACCGCGCCAAACGCTTTTCGGACAACGTTTCGGCGCTTTACGGGAAAAACCCTTACTGAGAGTTACGAACGAAATCTTCCCTTCGGGAATATTTACGTTCGAGGAAAGTTGTGTTAGACATGTCATCCTGAGCGTAGTCGAAGGATCCCCTAAGCTATCGATAAGTTTTCAAGAGTCGTGCAGCGCAGGGAAACCCTGCTCGCGCAGTGATTTCAGAACAAAGGGCGAGATTCTTACTTCGCCTTCGGCTCGTGCGCCGCGCTTGGATAACAATAGAAAGGCGCGTCGTCGACGACGGCACCCCCGCGGCGATTGCCGCGGGGGTGCCTGCTCAGAATGACATGTTACACCTTTTGTCACCCTGAGCGCAGTCGAAGGGTCTCGTCCTTTGTTCGAATGTTTTACAACCTTGCAACAAAAAAACTCGGTCGGAATTTTCCGACCGAGTTTTTCAAATGAATGCCAAGATCATACCTGCAACGAGACAGCCAAGGAGCACGACGGCGTATTTCCAGCCGATCCAAAACCTTCTCTTGTAGACCGCAGCCAAGGCATAGGCTGCAAAGGCAATGATGAGGATGTTGAGAGGGTCTCTCGCGGAGAAGGCGGCGGGGAACAGAAATGTGTAGATGGGGAGCAAGATCTTGCAGCCGAAGGGACTGTCCGAAATCTGTCCGCTGTTCTCTGCGCGGGAGCGCGGCTCCAGAACAAAGAGCGCGACCGTCATCGCGACCCCGATCAGCGTCCAGATGATCCCGCCGACGAGAACGTTAACATCTAAAATTTTCAAAGGATCGTGGGGCAGATAATATGGCAGATTCGGATCGGTGTAGTAAGGCATGAGCGCTTCTCGGAAGAGGTCTTTCTCACACGCCTCTGCCATGAAATCGATCGGCGAGGAGGGGAAAAAGCTCAATGCGTCGATTTCGTTGTAAAGTCCGAAATGTTCGACGGTCAGGGCCCCGAGCATAAAGATGCAATACACGCCCGCAACGGCGATCAAGCCGTCCCAGATCGTGTTCGCCCGCGTGAACACGAACGCCGTCATCGAATATATGGTGAAGGCGGGGATCAGCGAGGAGAGATACAAGTACAGATAATAGATGAGGGTAATGTCATTCACCTTGACCGCGGCGACGATAAATCCCACCAGGTAGCTGAATGTGTAGGGCACATAGAGAAGGATGAGTCCCACGAGGAAATTAACGAGCAGAATCTTCCGCTTGGACAGGGGAAGAGAGTAGTACATATCTACGCTCCGCTTGTTCATCTTATAGGAGAAGAGGATGATCGGGATTAAGACTGCCATCAGATAGAGCACTACGGAGATGTTTGTAAGATACATCGAAGGCTGACTATAGATATATCTGTAAGGAGTCCAATTCCAACTGTAATAATTCTCCACCAAGAGGGGAGCGACGTAGATGATGAGGCAAGTGAGGGTAAGAAAGAGAAGAAGCCCGATACTCTTCTTCATTAAGTGTTTAAAATACGGTCTCATACAAGATCCCCCCTTTCGCCCGCCTCATAGAGGAACAGGTCCTCAAAGTCCATCGGAATTTCGTCGACGACGAGCGGATGCAGCGCGTCGATCTTTCCCCGAATCTCCTCTTCGCTCCCGCGGACGACGATCTTGACGACCCGTCCCGTCCGTTCGAACTTAAGACAGGGGAAGGGCAGATCGTTCTCGGAGAGCTCTTTTTCGAAGACAAGCTGATATTTCTTGAGCTTTTCAAGCTCCTCGTCGATCCTGCCGTAATTTTTGACCTTGTGCCCGTCGAGAAGAGCGAAGCTGTCGCAGATGTCCTCAAGCTCTCTCAGAGAATGGGACGCGATGACGACGGTGCAGCCCTTCTCCTGCATTTGAATGAGCCCCCGCTTGCATTCGAGCCGCGCCAGGGGGTCGAGCCCGTCGAATGCCTCGTCCAAAAAGAGGTATTCGGGGGCGCAGGCAAAGGCGATCGACAAAAACATCTGCCGCTTCATTCCCTTGGAAAAGTTGCGGATGGGTTTTGAAAGATCGAGCTTGAAGTACTCGATGTAGTGACGGAAGATTTCTTCGTCGAAGGAATAGAAGGTCTCGTAAAATGCACGGAGCTTCTTTCCCGTCAGAAGGAACTCATAGTAGGGGTCGTCGGGCAGAAAGAAGATTTTTTGCTTCACTTTTTCGTTCTCATAGACGTTTTCATCGTCTATCCAGATCTTTCCGCTGTCCTCCCTGATGACGCCGCTCAAAAGGCGGAGCAGAGTGGACTTTCCCGCCCCGTTTACGCCGACAAGCCCGAAGATCGACCCGTCTTCGATTTTAAGATCGGCATTTGACAACACTGTTGTCTCGCCGAAACTCTTGCACAGTCCGACTGTTTCAATCATGACTTTCCTCCCAGATCTCGTCAATGAGTTTTTGCAGTTTTTCTCTCTCTACGCCCGATCGTTTGAGGGAGGAGAGATACTCCCTCGCCTCCTCGAGGCTGTCATCGCTCTTTTTTTTCTTCACATACACCCCCTTTTTGGGGATCGTGAAGATGACGCCCTCCTCCTCGAGCGTGGAGTAGGCGCGCTGCACGGTGTTGGGATTGATGCCCATTTCGAGCGCCAATTCCCTGCACGAGGATAGCTTGTCGCCCTCTTTCAAAACGCCGAGCGCGATCTCCCGCTTGATCCTCTCCATGATGCTTTCATAGACACTGAGTTTCAATTTTTCGACCTCTTGATTGTATTATTTGTCCTATCTGTCTCAACTGTATCAATCATAGCGCAAAGAAATCCCCCTGTCAAGGGGATTTCAAAATGTTGTATAAAGATTTTTTTACAGTACTCTTCTCGCGCCGAGGAAGTAGTCCCAACGCTTTGCGGAGATCTGTTCGATCTTGGCAAAATCCGAGGCGGTGTGCAGAATGTAGTTCCCGCCGAGGTAGAGGGCGACGTGCCCCACCCGCTCAATGCCTGTATTCGAAACTCTCGAATCGTTGGTAAAGAAGAGAAGGTCTCCCCGCCTCAGATCGTCCGCTTCGACGCTCTTTCCCTGTTTGATCTGCGTGCGGGTCGTCACGTCGAGAAGGACGTCCGCCCCCCGATAGAAGATATATTGCATGAGGGAGGAGCAGTCGAACTTGTTCTCCGAAAATCCCTTTAAGAGTTTGCCGTTCCCATCGTGCAGACGGGTCGCGCCGTACACATAGGGAGTTCCCAAGAGCCTGACTCCCTCTGAAATGACCTGCTCGACGGCAGTCTCCGACGGCGCCAGTTCCGTGAGGCAGGTATATTTTATGTTTGCGCTCACATATGCGGTCTTGCCGCGGTAAAGCGTCTCATACCAACTTCCGACCTTCCCCGAAAAGGCGAGAAGGACTCCCTTTTCTGCCTTTCCGAGAGAGGAATATCCCGTTCCCGCCCCCGTGCGGATATTGAGATTTTCCGTCAGAACGCGCACATACTTGATCTTTTCGAGAACGGCCGCAGGCTTTGAGGGCTCTTCGGGTTTCTCTTCGGGAACTTCCTCTTTCGGAAGTTCTTTCGGCTCTTCGACAGGCTCTTCGGCGGGTTCTTCGGGAATTTCTTCTTTCGGACTTTCGACAGGTATTTCCGGAATCTTTTCGGGTTCTTCGGGAAGTTGAGGCGCGGGCGCCTCTATGTAGGGAGGATTTTGCGCCTCTTTTTTTTCGCAGGCGCAGAGGGGGAGGAGGGCAAAGAGGGCGGCAAGGGCCGCCGTGACGATTTTTTTCATATCCATATCTCCGCATATTTTCTCGTAAAAATTATAGCGGAAATAAAAGAAAATTTCAACCCCGCGGGGGAAGTGGGTTTTTTCATCTTTTGCAAAAATTTTCCCTGCGATTCTTGTCATTTTTTTGAAAAGGGAGTATAATGGACGAAGGGGAATATTATGGAATTTCAAAGTTTTGACGGAAAGATGATCTTCGTGCATGAATGGACGGATGTGAGCGACCCGAAGGGGGTTGTGCAGATCGTCCACGGCATGGCGGAACATGCGGGACGGTATGAGCAGTTTGCAAGATATCTCAATGAAAACGGCTATATCGTCATTGCGGACGACCATCGCGGACACGGAAAGACGGACGAAAAGACGCTCGGCTACGCCAAAGGCAACCTCTTCGAAGACGTCCTCAAGGACGAGGAGGCGATCGCCCTGCACTATCAGAAACAATATGCGGGGCTCAAATTTTTTCTCTTGGGATTCTCCTTCGGCTCCTTTCTGTCGCAGAGCATTCTTTCCCGCTTCCCGGCGCTCTATGACGGGGTCGTTCTCGGCGGCAGCAGTCACAAAAAGGACTTCGAGGTCTATTTGGGCTCGCTGATCTGCGGCTTTGTATGCCTCTTCGGCGGAAAGAAGAGGCCCGCAAAGCTCCTTGCCTCCCTCTCCTTCGGCGCATATGCGAAGAAATTCTGGGACAGGCAGTGGCTGAGCGTCGACGCGGACAACAACAAGCGATATGAAGAGGATCCCTTCTGCGGGTTCACCTGCTCCTATGCCTTCTATCGGGACTTTTTCAAGGGACTCAAAAAGCTCTATACCAAGAAATATATTCGAGGGCTCAGGAAAGATTTGCCCCTTCTCATCGTCTCGGGAAAGGACGACGCGGTGGGGAACATGGGAAAGGGCGTCGAAAAGCTCGAAAAATTCTATCAAAAGGCGGGCGTCGAATCCGTCGAGAAGGTATTGTTTGAAAATTCCCGCCATGAATTTTTGAACGAGGAGAAGGACCGCGACCTCAAATGGGGGACGGTGAAGTCCTTCTTCGACAAGATCTGTGAGGGATCCATATAAAGGGATCCATAGAAAGAGAAGTTCGGATTGCAAAAAATTGTCAATATAGGTTGCTATTTCCGCAAAATTGTGCTATACTGATAAAAATGATTTACAAAGAGGTACATATGCAGCCGAAGTACAAGCGGGTACTCATCAAGCTGTCGGGCGAGGCGCTCGCGGGACAGCAGAAATTCGGGCTCAATGAGGAGGTCATATCCAAGGTCGTCGACCAGCTTGTGAAAGTCCATGAAATGGGCGTCGAGATCGCGCTCGTCATCGGCGGCGGAAACTTCTGGCGGGGCAGACAGGGCACGCAGATGGATCGGACGACCGCGGACCACATGGGAATGCTCGCGACGGTCATGAACTCCCTTGCGATGATGGACGCCATCGAGCGGAAGGGGATCCCCACGCGCGTGCAGACCGCCCTCAACATGATCTCCGTCGCGGAGCCCTATGTCTTAAGAAAGGCGCTGCATCATTTCGAAAAGGGTAGGATCGTCATCATGGCGTGCGGGACGGGAAATCCCTACTGCTCGACGGACACGGCGGCAGCCCAGCGCGCCTGCGAGATCAATGCGGACGTTCTCCTCATGGCAAAGAACGTCGACGGCATCTACGACGATGACCCGCGGACGAACCCGAACGCCGTCAAGTTCGAAAAACTGACCTTTGAAGAAGTCATCGCCAAAAAGTTACAGGCGATGGACGTGACCGCCGCGACCATGTGTATGGAGAATAAAATTCCCGTGCTCTGCTTCGCGCTTGAAGAACAAAATTCCGTCCTCCGCGCCGTCTGCGGGGAAAGAATCGGAACTTTGATATCCTATGAATGAATATAAGTGAGGTTTTTTATGGAAAACGAACAGTTGGACGAGATCTTTTTGGTTATGGAGGAGAAATTCGACAAGACCGTCAGCGTCTTGAGGGATGAATTTTCCTCGATCCGTGCGGGAAGGGCAAATCCCCACATTCTCGACAAGCTTCAGGTGGAGGCATACGGCGCGATGACGCCGCTCATACAGCTCGGCAACGTGTCGGTCGCCGACGCGCGCTGTCTCGTCATTTCGCCCTGGGACAAATCCCTGCTCAAGAGCATCGAGAAGGCGATCCAAACTTCCGACATCGGCATCAATCCCACGAACGACGGAAATGTCATCCGTCTCGTCTTTCCCGATCTCACGGAGGAACGCCGCCGCGAGCTCGTCAAGCAGATCAAGAAGATGGGCGAGGACGCGAAGGTCGCCTCCCGCAACATCCGCAGGGATGCGATGGAGGGCGTCAAAAAGCTCAAGACAAGCAAGGCGATCTCCGAGGACGAGGCGGCAAAGGCCGAGAAGGAGATCGAGGACGCCGTTTCGAAGTGCACGGCGGAACTTGAAAAGACGGTCTCTTTGAAGGAAAAGGAACTGTTGACGATCTGATGGCTCACACTTCCCCCAAGGGCGCGGAATGTTTTCCGCGCCATATTGCGATTATTATGGACGGAAACGGCAGATGGGCGAAAAAACGGCTTCTGCCGCGCAGCGCGGGACACGCCGCGGGCATGAGGCGGATGATCTCGCTCGCCGACCACGCCTTTTCTATGGGAGTTGAGTACCTCACCCTGTTTGCGCTCTCCACGGAGAATCTTTCCCGTCCAAAGGAGGAGGTCGAGGCCCTCTTTTCCCTCTTTCGGGAATATTTCAGGGACAACCTCGAAAAACTCGAAAAAAGGAGCGTCCGACTCAAGGTGATCGGCAACCGCTCCCTTCTTCCCGAGGACTTGAGGGAGCTCATTGCCTCGGGCGAAGAGAGAACAAAAAGCGGCACGCGGGGCACTATCGCGCTCGCCATCGCCTACGGCGGAAGACAGGAGATCTTGGACGCCGCGGCTACCTTTGTAAGAGAGGGAAAGGCCCCTTCCGAGGAGGAGTTTTCGGCGCTTCTCGGCGGCGGACTTCCCGCGCCCGATCTTCTCATCCGCACGGGGAAGGAGAAGCGCATATCCAACTTTCTGCTGTGGGAACTCGCCTACACGGAGCTGTATTTTTCGGATAAAATGTTTCCCGCCTTTTCGGATAAAGATTTCGATCGGGCGGTCAAAGATTACGCCGGCAGAGAGCGTAGATTCGGAAAGGTCTGATTTTTGGAGGAACTCATGGGCAAAAGGAGCTTGACAAGCATCGTCTATGTGATCATTCTGCTCACGTTTTACGGATTGCGACTATATCTTCGCAATTTCTTTTTCCATGCGCTCATCTTTGACGTGCTCATTCTGCTGTTCTCTGTTTTCGGGACCTTCGAGATGTGCCGCGCCCTCGGCGACAAGCTCGACAACGTGCAAAAGACGATCATTCAGATCTTTTCGGCGGGCACCATCGTCTGCTACGCCGTCTCAGACGTCGTCTATAAAAAATTGCAGGAGACGCAGGATGTCGTCAACTATTCCCCCAACCTCGCCTTTGCGGTCTTCATGGCGGGACTTGCGATTTTGGTCGCCCTGCTTGTCTTCCGCTTTCAAAAGACCTCGCTCGAGTCGGCGGGAGCCTCCCTTCTTGCCTATCTCTATCCGTCCGTCTTTCTGTTGGTCCTTTCGGGCGTCAACCACATGCCCCGATATTCGGAACTTGGAATTTTGTACGTCTTTGCGATCTGTCCCATCGCGGACTGCTTTGCCTTCCTCTTCGGAAAGTGTCTGAAGAAGAAATTTCCCGGGAAGATGGCGCCCAACGTCAGCCCGAACAAGACGGTGGTCGGCGGCATCGGCGGACTCATCGGCGGCGCCTTCGGCGCGGTGTGCATCTTCTTTGCCTACTACGGACTCATCGTACCCCTCGTCACCAAGGGGTCGATCTCCATTTCGAATATCGACCTCAAGTGGACAAACCTCATCTTCTACATCGGGCTCGGCGTTCTGTGCGCCTGCTTTGCGGAACTCGGCGACCTCGTCGAGAGCGCGATCAAGCGGAAACTCGAAATTAAGGACATGGGTAAGATTTTGCCCGGCCACGGCGGCATTCTCGACCGCATCGACTCCGCCCTCTACTGCTCTCTCATCGTCTGCTTTGTCGTCGTCATCCGAATCTTGACGACGGGATAAGCATATAATGTTTCGAAAGTAACTTCCTTGCGCCGGAAAGGCGTTCTGTTCACAAGCGGAATCGCTTAATCCTTGTCTCTTGCGAGAGACTACACCTACTTTTTTCAATGCTGAAAAAAGTAGCAAAAAAGCCTGGGACACTTGCGATTGTGTCCCAGACCCCGCAACGCTTTTCGTAGAAAAGTCCTTCGTTCTAAAATTACTGCGCGGAGCAGAATCGCCATTCTGCGGCAGCGCACCCTGTTTGCGATCCACCGCACGCTTATTGTTGTGAAAACGAAAAAGAGGACCACTTAATCAAGGCGGATAAGTCAATTTCCTCGAACGAAAGATTCCGCAGGAAGATTTCGTTCGAAACCTAATTTACTATGAAAAAACTATCCCTTATCGGCTGCACGGGGAGCGTCGGAAGTCAAGTTTTAGACGTCGTGCGCCGTCACAGAGAAAACTTTTCGGTGTCCGCGCTCGTCTGCGGACATGACCGCGCGGCCCTTCAAAAGCTTGCGGCGGAATTTCACCCTGCGGTTTCGCTGTGCGCGGAGGATGGGGGAGATGTTGACCTCTTCTCCGACTGCGACGTTGCGTTCATCGCGGCGGGCGGATTTTCGGGACTTGCCTACACGCTTGCCGCCGTGCGGGCGGGAAAAGTCGTCGCACTTGCCAACAAGGAGTCCCTCGTCTGCGGCGGGGAGCTCGTTTTGCGCGAAGCAAAGCGGTGCGGCGCGACCCTCGTTCCCGTGGACAGCGAGCACTCCGCGATCTTTCAGGCGCTGTCCTTCCGAAGGGACGCAAACTTTTCAAAGCTCATTCTCACGGCGAGCGGCGGACCCTTTCGGGGATATTCTATGGAGCAACTCCGGCGGGTCACACCCAAAGACGCGCTCCGCCATCCCACCTATCGAATGGGGGCGAAGATCAGCGTGGACAGCGCGACTCTTCTCAACAAGGGCTATGAGGTCATCGAGGCAAAATGGCTATATGGGGCGGATTTTTCGCAGATCGAGGCAGTTATTCACCCCGAGAGCATCGTCCATTCCCTCGTCTGTTTCGAGGACGGCGCGATGATCGCCCAGCTCGCATATCCCGATATGCGGCTCCCCATTCAGCTCGCGCTCACCTATCCCGAGCGGCTGCCCTGCCTAAAACCCCTCGACCTTGCACAAGTCAAAAATCTGAGTTTCTTTCCCTTTGAAGCGGAAAAATACCCTTGCTATCTTCTGGCACTGCAAGCGGGGAAGGAGGGGGGGAACGCTCCCGCGATCCTGAACGCCGCCGCAGAGGTCGCCGTGCAGGCGTTTTTGAAGGAGAGAATACCTTTTTTGGGGATTGCGGAAACTATGGAGCGGGTTCTCAGTAAGCTCCCTCATCAAAAAATTCAAACTTACGAAGACGTCCTCGAAGCGGACGTCCTTGCGCGGGAATGCGCAAATAAGGTCATCTATGGCATTTAACCTTCTCTCCGTCTGGAGCACAATCGGATCGATTTTGCTCGCGATCCTCATCCTGCTCGTCATGATCACCATTCACGAGTTCGGACACTATATCGCAGGCAAAATTTTTCATTTCCGCATCAACGAGTTCTCGATCGGATTCGGACCCGCCCTCTTTTTGCACAAAAACAAGAAGACGGACGAGATTTTCGCCGTCCGCTTGATTCCGCTCGGCGGCTATTGCGCCTTTGAGGGAGAGGACGGACTCGAAGAGGAGGAAGAGGAAAAGAAGGATCCCTTCCTGCAATCCGAAGAGCAGCCTTCCGAAGAAAAGACGGAACAAAAGCACGAACAAAAGGAAGGATCAAAGCCGCGCGGCGACAAATTTACAGACCGTCCCTGCTGGCAGCGCATCATCGTGCTGATCGCGGGGGCGACGATGAACTATCTGTTGGCTCTCTTTCTCATTCTCATCTGCTTTGCATCCTACGGGCAGACGATGATCGCCGTCTATGAGGCGGAGAAGGAGGAGGGACAGTACGTCGGCTACTCTCTCAAGGATTACGACATCATTTTGAGCGTGGAGGGGAAGAGCGTCTACCTCACCGCCGACGTCGCGCGAGCGCTCAACGGGAAGAAGAAGGACGAACTCGTGACCCTCCGCGTCTCCCGCGCCGTCGGTCTTGAGTGGACGACGGACGAAAACGGCAACCGCAAGGCGAAGTACGACCACAGGGAGGAGATCGACGAACTCAAAGTCATGCTCCGCTCGGACGTCACCGTCAAGAACAGCACCGACCTCAATAGCGCCTGGAAGGCCCTCGGCGTCAAGTACGAGGGGGACGAGGAGACGGGAGGGTATCTGCTCGCCAACGCCCTCTATCAATACGGATTCTGGGAGACCATCGGACGGTCTTTTATGTACTCTTTCAAGATCGCGGGGTCCATCTTCCGCGTCTTGGGCGAACTTCTGACGGGAAAGTTGGGACTCAACGCCTTCGGCGGACCCATTACGACCATCCGCATGACCTCGGAGATCGTCTCCCGCGGGTTCCGCTACTTTTTGGAGATCGCGGGGTATATCGGAGTCAACCTCGCCGTGTTCAATCTTTTACCCATTCCCGCCCTCGACGGCAGCAAGGTGATCTTCACCGCCATCGAATGGGTGCGGGGAAAACCGATCAGCCGCAAAGTGGAGGCGATCATCCACGCCGTGGGATTTATTCTCCTTCTGGGGTTTGCCGTTCTCGTCGATATTCTGCAATTTGTCATATAGGAAAAAGTTATGGAAAAGTTTTATGCCTACACCGACCGCATGAAGTTCATCAAGCGCTGGCAGCTGATGCGCTCCGTGCGCGAGGAGAACATCATGGAACATTCTCAGTCGGTCGCCATGCTCACGCACGCGCTCTGCGCGATCGAGCGGGGGGTCTATCACGGGACGGTGGACAGTCAAAAAGCCGTCCTGTATGCGATTTATCATGAAGTTTCCGAGGTCATGACGGGGGACATGCCCACGCCCGTGAAGTACTTCAACAACAGTATTCACGGCGAGTACGAAAAGCTCGAACGCCTCGCGGTCGAGAAGATCGAGGGCACCCTCCCCGAGGAGATGAGAGGGGAAATTTCTCCCTATCTTCAGGCGGACAAGTCCTCGGAGGAATACAAATTCGTGAAGGCGGCGGACAAGCTCTCCGCCTACATCAAATGCCTCGAGGAGCTGCGCTCGGGCAACAACGAGTTCGTGCAGGCGGAAAAGACGATTTCCGCCACATTAAAGAACCTCCACATGCGCGCCGTCGATTACTTTTTTGAACATTTTATACCCGCGTTTTACTTAAGCTTGGATGAGTTGGAAGGATTGTAACAAATTTCGTCGAAAAGCTCGCTACGCGATCTTTCTCGACGAGGATCAAAGTTGTTTCAATTGACAATGTGCGTCCTGTGGGGCGCAAATTGAGTCGTGCAGCGCAAAAGCGTGGTTTTGCTCGCACACATTATCTTAGAATCGACGACGCCGCGCCGCCTGCAATATGAAGGCGGCGCGGCTGCTCAACATGACATCGCTTTTTATTTGCTCGTCATCCTGTCATTCCGAGCGTAGTCGACGACGCGTCGTTTTATTGAGAATCGATACGCGGCGCACGAGCCTTTAGGCGAGTATGAATCCCCTTGGGTTATCGACGGGACGTTCTTAAAATCCCATGGTGCGAGCAGGGTTTCCCTGCGCTGCACGACTCAATTTGCCAGCTTGCGGCTTCTTGTCGTTTGAAACGAACGAGAGGACCAAGTTGTGGGAACTCGAGAGTTCATTTCCTCGAACGTAAATATTTCCGAAGGAAAGATTTCGTTCGAAAACGGAGGTTTTATGTTAAATTCCAAACAAAGAAGTAAGCTGAGGTCGCTCGCGAGCAACCTCAAACCCATCGGGCAGGTCGGGAAGGAGGGGCTGTCCGAAACGCTCGTCGCCTCCTTCGACGAGGCGCTCGAGGCGCGGGAGCTCATCAAGGTCAATCTCTTGCCCACGGCGGCAGACGATCTTGACAATCTCGCCGCGAATCTCGCCGATCTTCTCCGCGCGGAGCTTGTCACCGTCATCGGGAGAAAGGCGGTCCTCTATCGCAGGTCGTCAAGACAGGATTTTCCGCATATTTCTTTCTGACCTGTCCTTCGAGGGGAAATTCGTCGGGAGAAATCTCGAAAATCCCGGGAAAACCCCTTGTATTTTCCGCTAAAATGTGGTAAAATAAAAGAAATGCGGCTTTATTTATAGGCAAAATTACGGAGGTTCCCGAAAAGTGCAATATTCACCCGAAGTCAACGAAATGTATTGCGTCGCGAAAGGGCCCAAGCACGACCCTTCGCCCA
>CANQBW010000043.1 GCA_947589565.1 uncultured Clostridia bacterium
CAAGGCGTTATAACCAAAACAACGCAGGCAAGGTTATTGCAACTCGAAGCGAAGAAAGAAGAAGTGGAAACAAAGATTGCGGTCGAGCGTTCACGCAGTGTTAAGCCTTTATCTTTGGAACAGGTAGAAACCTTTTTACAATACTTTGCAAGGAAGAAATACGATAACGACGAAGAAAAGAACGACTTTTTCAACAGTTTTATAAATAGAGTTATCCTTTTCAATGACAAGATAATCATCATCTACAACACAGGCTGTGAGGAGAAAATAAAGATAGATAACAGCGAGATAATAGCCTCGATAGCCGAAAATTCAGAGCAAAAAAACAACTCGTCTGGACGTGAGTTCAAACGAGTTGCACGTGGCGGAGAGAGAGGGATTCGAACCCCCGGAAGGTTGCCCTTCAACGGTTTTCAAGACCGCCGCGTTCGACCGCTCCGCCATCTCTCCTTGTTGCGGCTTGTCGCCGCCAAGTCCAATTTTTTTGTGTGTTTCCGCCTTTTTATCTGTGCTTACCGCGGAAGAAGACTGCAAGCGTCCCCGGTCCCGAATGGGTCCCGATCACGCTGCCGATGCAGTTTACGACGATCCTTCTCTCGCCGAAGTTCTCCCGCAAAAGTCCCTTCAGGTACTCGACGTCCTCCTCGCAGTCGCCGTGGCTGATGAAGATCGGCTCGTCTTTTTCCATGATCTGCAGCTCCTTCATGTGGTCGACGAGCGCCGAGATGGATTTCTTTCTCCCCATCGCCTTGCCGATCGGGATGAGGTGTCCCTCATGGTCCACATAGAGCACAGGCTTGATCTTGAGCATGGATCCGATGACTGCCGTCGTTGCGGAGACACGCCCCCCTCTCTTGAGATGAAATAAATCGTCCACCGTGAAATAGTGGCAGATGTGTTGCTTGAGATTTTCGGCATACAGCTTTGTCTCTTCGATGGTCGCGCCCTCGTCCGCTTTCCGGACGACGTAGTCGACGAAAAGCCCCTCTCCCAGCGAGGCGCAGAGCGAATCCACGACGAAGATCTTTCTCTCCTTGTACTTTTCGGAGAGCTCATGCGCCGCCAAAAAGAAACTGTTGGCAGTTCCCGAGAGTCCCGAAGAGAAGGCGAGCACGAGCACGTCCTCCCCCTTTTCAAGGTGCGCCTCGATATGCTTGGACGCCTGTTCGGGAGGGACCTGGAAGGTCGTAGGCTTTGCCCCGCCGCGCAGCTTTTCATAAAAGCTCTTTACATCCATCTGCGCGCCGGACTCGCCGCCGTAGGTCACTCCGTCGAGAATAAAGCCGAGCGGAACGCAGTCTATATTGTGCTCCCCGAAATATTCTTCGGGAAGGTCGGATGCGGAATCGGTTACGATGGCAAAGCTTCTGCTCATAAAACTCCTCGTCACATGAAACAGCGCGAGCTTACGATCGCGCTTTTATCAAATTATAATTCATTTTTCGAAAGAAGTCAAGAAAATCTACTTGAGAACGGTAAAATTTTTCACACGCGTGGCACGGAAGGAGACGCTGACGTCTGTGCCGCTCTTGCCGCGCTTGAAATTCATCTCCACGTTGTCGGTGTCGAAATATTCCCTCGCGACGTGGGTAAATTCGAGAAGGACCGCCGCGCGGGTCTGGTCGTTGATCTCCTCTCTGTCCTCCGTGATGAGGCGGTCCAAGCGTTCCTTGGTGGTCTTGCTTTTCATGATCGTTCCTCCTTATCTTTTCAATGCTTCCATGATGCCGCTGAAGAATCCCTTCTTCTTGACGGGGGGCGCAGAGGGATGTGCGCCGGTAAAGTACTCCGCGAGCAGACGGAACGCCCGAAACCGCTCCGTAACGTTGTCGAGAAAGATCTTGTCTTCCTCGGGAATGACCGCGCGGAGATTGACTTTCAGCGTCTCGGAAATCTCCTCGGGCGTCAGAAGTTCGCCGCGGCGCACGAGGTCGGAGCGGACCATATTGACGACGAGTCCCACACCCGAAAGACGGTAACTTCTCAGCATAACGGCGACGCGGGAAGCGTCCCGCATGGCGGAGATGTGCGGCGTCGTCACGAGCAGCGCTTCCTCCGCGCAGGCTGCGGCGCGGTGAAAGCCGTCGTCGATCCCCGCGGGCGAGTCGATGAGAATAAAATCGAACTGCGGCGAGAGCGAATCGAGAATCAGCCGCACCGCCTGCGGCGATATGTATCGTTCGGAGACGCGGTTGCTCGCAAGAGAGTAGAGGGTGGGATAGCGCGGATGGCGCACGAGCGCCTGCTTCGCGCGGCAGCGCCCCTCCACTGCGTCCACCATGTCGTAGGTCGCCAAATTTTCCACGCCGAGCACGACGTCGATATTATTGAGTCCAAAATCAAGGTCACAGATGATGACCCTGTATCCCATTTTTGCGAGCTGTACGCCGAGATTGGCGGTGACCGTCGTCTTGCCGACGCCTCCCTTCCCGGAGGTGATCACTATCTTCCTTGCCATTTTTCCTGTATTTCTCCCCCGCTTTTTCCTTTTTTTCAAGAATATCATGCAGGGCAGGGAAAAATTCGTCTTATTTTGGCGAATTTGGGACAATCAAAGAGAATTTGATTTTGTCACTTGACAGAAAATTTTTTGAGGACTATAATAGAGAAAATGTGCAAAAGGATACAAATGACATGAAGATCGCAATGACGGGCGCAAACGGACATATGGGCGTCGAAGCACTCTTTCAGACCATGGAACTTTCTCAGGTGGAGTTCGTCCGCGTCCTCATTTCCAAGAAAAAGAAGAACGAAAAACTCGTCAAGGCTTGGAAGAAAAAGTTCCGCGGGCGCATCCAGATCTTGCGCGGCAGCGTGAAGGACGAGAGACTTGCGCGGCAGCTCGTCACGGGGGTCGACCTCGTCGTCCACATGGCGGCGGTCATTCCCCCCGCCTCGGACGCCGACCACAAGGCGAGCGAAGAATGCAATCTTCAGGGCACGCTCGCCCTCGTCGACGCCGTCAAAAAGTGCGACCCGCAGCCTGCCTTTCTCCATATTTCCACGGTCGCCGTCTACGGCAACCGCAACGAGAATCATCCCTTCGGCAGAGTCGGCGATCCCCTTCTCGTCAGTCCCCTCGACACCTATGCAATGCACAAACTCCGCGCGGAGCGATATGTCCTCGACGCGGAGCTTAGCCGCTGGGCAGTTCTCCGTCAGACCGCGATGCTGCACCCCGACATGATGAAATGCAACGTGAGCGACGGGCTCATGTTCCACACTGCGCTCAACGC
Organism: uncultured Clostridia bacterium; assembly: GCA_947589565.1. Lineage (GTDB taxonomy): Bacteria > Bacillota > Clostridia > Christensenellales > Borkfalkiaceae > Gallimonas. The sequence goes on from CANQBW010000043.1 coordinate 3,237, forward strand.
CCCGCTCGAATGGACGACCGCGCGGGACAGCGGACTGCTCATCAAGAATATCGTCGACGGGGAGAGCAAGGGCGAAATTGAGCACTTCTGGAAACATATCTACAACATCGGCGGCGGATTCCGCGGCAGAGGCACAGGCTACGACACCTTCAACGACGGCTTCTGTATCATCGGCGGCTCCGCGGAAAAGTTTTTCAAGCCGAATTGGCTCTCTCCGCGCAACTTCCACGGCATGTGGTTCGCAGACGGCGATATTCTCGAGGACATGTTTCACTACCAGCGGGACGGCGAGCGGGAGTATTGGCGGGAGATCGGAAGAAATCACAAGCTCTATAAGCTCGGGAAATTCGTTCCGAAACAGCTCATCCACTTCTTCCTCTTCCGAAAACTTCTGAAACATCCAAACTCTCCGCTCGAATGGGTGCGCACGGGAGACATTCCGCATGTGACCGCCCACTTCGGCTCCATGGAAGAGGCGAAAGCCCTCTCCTCGGACTGGAAGGACTATAAACTCATGTCGAAGGGCGACTTCGGCAACTATGACGAACTTCGCGACGCGAAAAAGGCGGTCGAGGAGGGTCGGCTCGTCCCCTTGGGCTACGACGAGAGCAAGCGCGAGACGGAATGGAACTTGGACGATCTCCGCTCGGCGGCCGCTTTCCGCGGGGGAGAAGTCCTCTTTGAGGGAGACAGGATCGACCCCTACCGCAAAATCTTCTGGAAGTGTCACGAGGGTCACACCTTCGAGGCAAGTCCCTATACAATTTTAAAGGGCGGGCATTGGTGCCCCGCCTGCGCCCAGCCCGCGCCTTGGAACTTCGACCGTCTCGCAAAGCACAGTCCCTTCCACGCGCAAATTTGGTATGACTCCCACTCCCCCGAGGAGGAGAACGTCTACGACTACGAGAACGGAAAACCCGTCCTGCGGACGGAGAAAAAAGCATGAAGATCGACATCTTTACCTTTACGGGCACGGGAAATACGCTGCGGGCGAGCGAACTTTTGGGGGAAGAGCTCTATCAATTGGGGCATGAGGTCTCCCTGCATTCGGTGAAGGCGGACTTCGTCTTTCCCGGGTCAGACGCCGACCTTCTCGTCTTTGCCTATCCCGTGCACGCCTTCAATGCGCCCAAAAATTTTCTTAAATTTTTAAAGAAAATACCCAAGGGAGAACTTCCCGTCTGTCTCCTCAGGACCTCGGGAGAGCCCTTAAAGCTCAACGACGCCTCGGGGATCACTCCCCGCAGGATCCTCAAGAAAAAGGGCTACTTCGTACAGGCGGAGTACTCCGTCGTCATGCCCTACAACATCATCTTCCGTCATTCGGACGGAATGGCGGCGCGAATGTGGCTCGACGCGAAGATCCGCATGAAAAAGGCAGCTTCGGAAATCACGGAAAAGACCGTTACTCTTTGCAAAGTCGGCCTCTTTCGGAGATTCGTCTCCTTCGTTCTCAGGATCGAACATGTCGCCATGCCTGTTTTGGGCAGGACCTTCCATGCGGGAAAAAACTGTATCGGCTGCGGCGCGTGCGTCAAGCTCTGTCCGCAGAACAACATCCGCATGGAGAACGGAAAGCCGAAGTTCGGCGGCAGTTGCGTCGGGTGCATGGCGTGTGCGTTCGGCTGTCCGCACGACGCAATGAAAATTTCTCTCTTGAACGGCTGGCGCGTCAACGGAAAGTACGACTTTTCGGGCATTCCCGCCACCGATGAGGAGGTCTGCTCCTACTGCAAAAAGAGTTACCTTCGATATTTTCATGAGACGGAAGCCGAAAAAGAGGCTTTCTTTCTCGGTTCGAATCCTTGACAAGTTTTGGAAAAAATGGTATAATCCCAAAAAAAGAATGAGGTGTGCATATGTCTGTCACGGAAGATATCCGCTATATCGGCGTCAACGACCATGAAATCGACCTGTTCGAGGGACAATATAAGGTTCCCAACGGCATGGCTTACAACTCCTATGTCATACTCGATCAAGAGATCGCCGTCATGGATACGGTGGATAAACGCTTCGGCGAGGTTTGGCTCAAAAACCTGCGCGAGACGCTCAAGGGAAAATCGCCCGACTATCTGATCGTCCAACACATGGAGCCCGACCATTCGGGCAGCATCGTCCTCTTTATGACGAGCTTCCCCAAGGCGAAGATCGTCTCTTCGGCGAAGGCGTTCAAGATGATGGAACAGTTCTTCGGCACCGATTTTGCCGACCGTCATATCGTCGTCGCGGACGGGAACACCCTTCCCCTCGGAAAGCACACTCTCCGCTTTATCGCAGCGCCCATGGTGCATTGGCCGGAAGTACTCATGACCTATGAAGAAAAGGACAAGACGCTCTTCTCGGCGGACGCATTCGGAAAGTTCGGCGCTTTGGACGTCGAGGAGGAATGGGCCTGCGAGGCGAGAAGATACTATTTCGGCATCGTCGGAAAGTACGGAATGCAGGTGCAGACGGTCCTCAAAAAGGCGGCTGCGCTCGACATCGAAAAAATCTGTCCCCTTCACGGTCCCGTCCTCAAGGAAAATCTCAGCTTTTATCTAAACCTCTACAACATCTGGTCCTCCTACGGCGTGGAGACGGACGGGATCTTTATTGCCTACACTTCCGTCTACGGCAACACCCGCGCCGCCGTGGAGCTTCTGAAGCTCAAACTCGAGGCGAAGGGCTGTCCCAAGGTCGCCGTCGCCGACCTCGCGCGGGACGACATGGCGGAGGCCGTCGAGGACGCCTTCCGCTACGGAAAGATCATTCTCGCGACCACCACCTACAACTCGGATATTTTCCCGCCCATGCGCGAATTTTTGAATCATCTCGTCGAGCGGAATTTCCAGAAGAAGCACATCGCCTTCATCGAAAACGGCACTTGGGCGCCGATGGCGGCAAAGGGGATGAAAAGCATTCTCGAACCCTGCAAGAATCTGACCTATTCCGAGAACAACGTCAAAATTCTCTCCGCGCTCAACGAGGACTCCACCGCGGAGCTCGAAAAGCTTGCCGACGAATTTTGCCGCGACTACATCGCCCGCTCCGACCATGCCGACAAGAACGACCTCTCGGCGCTCTTCAAGATCGGCTACGGGCTCTATGTCGTGACCTGCAACGACGGAAATAAGGACAACGGGCTCATCGTCAACGCGGTGACGCAGCTGACGAGCTCCCCCAACCGCATCGGCGTTGCGATCAACAAGGCGAACTACTCGCACGAGGTCATCAAAAAGACGGGGATCCTCAACGTCAACTGTCTCTCGGTGGACGCTCCCTTCTCCCTGTTCGAGCACTTCGGTTTCCAGAGCGGAAGAGACGTCAATAAGTTCGAAAACTTTGACACAAAGCTCCGCTCCTCGAATGGACTTCCCTTCCTGCCCGTCTATATCAACGCGTTCATGTCGCTCAAAGTGGAGCGGTACATCGACTTCGAGACGCACGGCATGTTCGTCTGCACCATTACCGAATCCCGCGTGATCTCGGACGCTGATACCATGACCTACAACTACTATCAGGAGCACGTCAAACCGCAGCCGGACAAGGAAAAGAAAGGCTGGGTCTGCAAAGTATGCGGATACGTCTATGAGGGCGAAAATCTCCCCGAAGACTTCGTCTGCCCCCTCTGCAAACACGGCGCCTCCGACTTCGAGAAGTTATAAATTCCCCCTGAATTATGAGTGCGGGCGGCAATTTTGCCGCCCGCGCCTTCATTTTGAAACAATTTTTTGTATTTTTCCATATACTATGTCAGACATAGTACTATGCAAAAACGACAAAATCGCGTGCCCTTCGTTCTAAAATAACTGCGCGGAGCAGAATCGCCATTCTGCGGCAGCGCCCCCTGTTTGCGCCCCACAGGACGCACATTGTCAATTGAAACAACTTTGAGGACCAAGTTGTGGGAACTCGAGAGCTCATTTCCTCGAACGTAAATATTTCCGAAGGAAAGATTTCGTTCGAAACCTATTTCTTTCTCTTTTCAATAACAGCATTGCAGGGATATTTGGAATTTCCTAAGAGAAGCTGCCCGATGTCTTCGGCGACGATCTCTCCCTTCAAGGGGTTCTTGATGGATTCGATCTTGCCCTTGATCTCCGCGTCCACTTCGCTGTATTCGAAGGAGCGGTCGCAGTCCTCCGTCGTGCAGTTGACGAGTTTCAGATTTTTGCAATAGCAGAAGGGCTGCGTTCCCTTGATGTGGCAGTTGATGAGGGTGAGCCCGTCGGAGTACCAGCCGATGTACTCCCCTTCCAAAACGCTGTCTGTAACTGTCACGTTCTTCGAATGCCAGAAGGCGTCCTTTGTCTTGAAGCGGGAGTTTTCGATCTTCACGTTCTTGGTGTATTGGAAGGAGTATTTCCCCGTGAAATCGAGGTTTTTGATCTGAATGTTCTCGCTCTCCAAAAAAGCGTATTCGGAGACAATGCTGCCCTTTTCGATCGCGATATTCCTGCACCGCCAGAAAATTTCGGGGGAGTCCGCATTGCAATCGGCAAGAGAAATCCCATCGCACTCGCGGAACACCTTGACACCGTTGAAAAGGCAGTCCCGCGCCTTGATATTCTCCACATACCAGAGCGCGGCGCGGCAATTCTTGGTCATTTCGCATTTTTCAAGCTCTAAATTTTTGACGTGCCACATCGGATAGCGAAGATCCATATAGCAATTTTTGACGCAGATGTTCTCCGCCTCTTTCAGGAAGGATTCTCCGTCTGCGGGGCCCTCGAAGCGGCAATTTTCCACGAGAGCGTCCTTTAAATTGTAGAGTGCGCGTTCCTCATCGAAACTTTGGTTTGCAATTGTCTTCATTTCCTTTCTCCTTTTCGTTTGTATTGATTATATCCTAACAGGAAATTTTTGTCAAACGTCTGAGCGGTATCAAAATCTCTTTCTTTCGGGGAGAAGCGCCTCTCGGAAGGGAAAAATCTGCCCCATGCCCTGCTTTTTCCACCCGCTTTGGTCGGCATAGCCGATATATTTTTGCATGAGCGTCTCGAAGAAATCCCCATACAGTATGCCGTTGTAGCGCTCTGCGATCGTCCCCTCGCAGTCGACGATGACGGTCGTCGGGAATCCCCATTCCGCTTTATTTTTGCTCTTCGGGAAGTCGTCGATGAGAAAATACTTCGCTAAAATGCTGCCGTCGATCCCGACTTTTTTCGCGTGCTGTTCGACGGTCTCTCTGTCCTCCTCGTGTCCGTTGACGTAGACGACGAGGACCTCATTCCCGTACTTTTGCTGCGCCTTGATCAGGTTGGGAAACTCCTCATTGCAATAGCCGCAGGTCGTAAAGTAAAAGTTGAACAAAATCGCCTTATAATCCGTCAAGAGTTCGCGTACGCTGTAAACTTTTTCGTCGTAAGAGGTGAACTCGAGGTCGTAGAGCGCGTCCCCCACCTGATACTTGTAGCCTTCCGGCATTTTTCCGCCGAGGAAGGACCCCTTCGCCCAGATGTCCGCATTCGGCTCTCCCGGACGGAGCACAAAATTCTCTTCATACGGCGTATATCCGTTCGGAAGATCGGAAAGTTTCAAGGTATAGTCCTTTGCGGGGAGGGTAAATTTTGCGATTTGAGAGAACGTCTTACAAGAATCCACCAACTTGTCGCCGTCATAGACGCTCACGGTCGCCTCGCTTTGGAAGGGCCGACCGAACGTTCTTTTCACCCGCACCTCGAAATTTGTGTCCTGCCCGATCGTATAGCGCGGGATAAAGACGCGGCTGTCCGGCTTTTCCGCACCGCAGCGGGTGCAGGTGAGATATCTGTATCCGTCCTCTTCCTCGGTCGGCTCCCGTCCGACGGTATATTCCTCTCCCCAGCTGTGCTTGAGTTCTGCAAAATAGCGGGTATCCTTGATTCCACAGACCGAACAAGTCTTCGTCTTCCAGGGGCCCACCGTACAGAAGGAGGGAGAATCCGCTTGAAAAGCTCCGAAAGCGTGTTCTCCTTGAGAAGTCTCGCACCTGCTTTTTCCGCAATTGTTACAGACATAGGTCATGACCTTTCCCCCGCAGGGAGAGGGCCCATCCTCCGTCTTTTCAAGGACCCAATTATGGTTGGTCGGCTGAATGAGCCGCTCCTCTGCGATCTTCCTGCAGCGTCTGCACTTGCGGATTTCCAGCCCCGTCTCGGTGCAGCCGGGCAATTTTTCGACGGAAAACTCCGTCTCGAAGTCATGTCCGAGCGCGGGCGTCTCGGAGCCGAAGGCCACATGACATCTCTCGCAGGTGAAACTGCCCTTTCCGCCCCTCTCGCAGGTCGCCTCCGAAGAGACATCGCTCCCCGGCGGGATCTGATGTCCGAGGGCGCTCAAGCTTCTCTTTTGCTCCTTCCCGCAGACGTTGCAAGAGGACTCCTCTTCTCCGCCCTTCAGACAGGTCGGCTGCGATATTACCGTCCATTCCGAAAAGGAATGCTCCGAAAGAGGAAGAGAGGTCTCCTCTGTTCTCTTCTCGCACCCCTCCCGCCTGCAATGACGGGACTTTGACCCCGTTTTCAGACATGTGGAAGGAACGTCGACGGTAAAGTTTTCGTCGAAATCGTGCCCGAGGGGCTCTAAGTCCTCTCTTTCGATCTTTCCGCAGGAGCAGACTCTCTTTTGAACGCCTTTTTCTTCGCAAGTCGGAAAAACTTCCGTCTCCCACGCGGAAAAGGAGTGTTCGTGCCCCTCGTCCCCCTTGTTCTCTTCCGGAACAGAAGGTTCTCCGCACGCCGCAAAGAGGCAGAGAAGAATCAAGATGAGAATGGGGAGCAATGACCGAATTTTTTTCATATCTCCATTATAGCACACGCGGGAAGCGTTTTCAAGAGGGTTCCAAAAATTTATAAATTCCGAATGCCCGCAGCCAAGATTTTTCTCGGAATTTTTCTTGCAAATTTTTGCGGTATTTGATACAATCAAAGTATGGATAAGTTTGTATTGATCGACGGAAACAGTCTTTTAAACCGAGCTTTTTATGCGATCGGCTTCTTTTCGACAAAGGACGGGCAGCCGACCAACGCGATCTACGGCTTCGTGAAATTTTTGCTCAAGATCATCGAAGACGAATCTCCGCGCTACATGGCGGTCGCGTTCGATCTTCCCGCGCCGACCTTCCGTCACAAGCTCTACGACGGCTATAAGGCGACCCGCTCCCCCATGCCCGACGAGCTCGCCGCACAGCTCTCCCCCCTCAAAAATCTGCTCGGAGAAATGAATATCTGCATTGCGGAGCTTCAAGGGTATGAGGCGGACGATGTGATCGGCACCCTCTCCCGCGCCTTCGACGATCTCGACGTCCTCATCTATACGGGAGACAGGGACTCCTATCAGCTCGTCAAGGAGAATGTCAGCGTCTGCTTCACGAAAAAGGGCGTGAGCGTCACGGACAGACTGACAAACGACAACTTTCTCGACCTTGTGGGGCTCACTCCCGCACAGATCATCGAGGAAAAGGCGCTCATGGGCGACCATTCGGACAATATCCCGGGCGTCCGCGGGATCGGTCCGAAGACGACGATGGAACTTCTCAAAGAGTATCATACGGCGGAGGGCGTGTTTGAGAATCTCGAGAAGCTCTCCCCCGCCCTTCAAAAAAAGCTTGACGGTCAGCGGGAGATCGCCATGCTCTCCCATACGCTTGCGACCATCGACACTTCCGTGCCCCTCGCATTTTCCCGTGAACAGCTGAGCCTTACGTTCCCCTTCCCCGCAGCCGCAAAGAGTGCGTTCGCATCGCTCGAGTTCCGCTCTCTCATGGCGGACAAATACTTTGCGCCCCCCTCTTCTCCTCTCCCCGAACAAAGGGCGGGAAGTGCGGTGAAGGTATTCGTCTGCGACTCTCTCGAATCTCCTATGCAGGCTTTTGAAAAGTGCGATCGCTTTGCCTTTTCCTTCGAGGAGGACGGCGTGCACCTCGGCATCGCGGACTGCGAATATATTCTCCCGCTCAAGAAAAATCTGCTCGGCGCGGGATTCTTTCCCGAAGAGCTCATTCCCCTTCTCAAAACTCTATTCGAGGGAGAAAAACTCGCCCTTATCACCGACTACAAGTCCCTCTTGCATAAATTGAAGGAGTACAGGGTCGAACTTCTCTGTCCCTTCGAGGACGTCTCGCTGCTTTCCTATGTCGTCGACTCCAACCGGCGCGCCGCGACGGGAAAAGAGTTTGCAGGAGACTTCGATCTTCCCGAAACCTGCAGCGCCTGCGCGATCGAACAGACCTACCGCAAGACGCTCTCCGCAACGAAGGGCACGCCCGAGGAGAAGATCTACCGCGAATTGGAGCTCCCCTTGGAGAGCGTCCTTGTGCAGATGGAAAACACCGGGGTCCGCGTCGACGAGAACAGATTTCCGGAACTGTCCGAAAAATACAAAAAAGAACTCGACGGGCTCTCCTCCCGCATCTTTGCGTTGGCGGGAGTGGAGTCCTTCAATCTCAACTCCCCCTTTCAGCTCTCGGAAATTCTGTTCGGCAAGCTCGGCTATCATGTCAAGGGAGCGAAGAAGAACAGCAAGGGCGGCTACTCGACGAATGCGGAAGTGCTCGAAAAACTCGCGGAGGAGTACGAGATCGCACGGCTGATTCTGCAATACCGCGAAGTCCAGAAGCTGCAATCCACCTATATCGACGGCTTCCGTCCTCTCATCCGCGACGGGATCGTCCACACGACCTATCATCAGACGATGACGACGACGGGAAGACTTTCAAGTTCCAACCCCAACTTGCAGAACATTCCCGTCCGCACCGAGCGCGGGAAGGAGCTGAGAAAGCTCTTCATCGCCCGCGATGGAAATATTTTGATCGACGCGGACTATTCCCAGATCGAACTGAGGCTGCTTGCCCACTTCTCGGGCTGCAAGCCGCTGCAGGAGGCATACAGAGAGGGAAAGGACATCCATGCGATCACGGCATCTCAGGTCTTCAACGTTCCCATAGACAGCGTCACGCCGACCATGCGCCGCAGTGCGAAGGCGGTGAACTTCGGGATCATCTACGGGATCTCCGCATTCGGACTCGGCAGAGACATCGGCTGCTCCACCTCGGAGGCGCAAAAATACATCGACACCTACTTTAAAACCTATACAGACGTCAAGGAATATATGGACGAAAACGTCAGAAAAGCGAAGGCGGACGGCTATGTCACCACCATTTTGGGCAGAAAACGATACATTTCGGAGCTGAAATCGTCGAATTTCTCCCTTCGCGCCTTCGGAGAGCGCGCCGCCATGAACATGCCCTTGCAGGGAAGCGCGGCGGACATCATCAAGATCGCCATGCTCGGCGTATCGAAAAGGCTCAAAGAGGAAAAACTCTCCGCACAGTTGGTCCTTCAGGTGCACGACGAACTCATTTTGGACGCCCCCCGCGAGGAAGAGGAGGCGGCAAAGAAAATTCTCAAGGAGGAGATGGAGGGCGCGGTCTCTCTGAATGTGCCGCTCATCGCAGATGTCTCCTCGGGAGAGAGCTGGTATGACGCAAAGTAAAAAGATCGCCCTCACGGGCGGGATCGGCAGCGGAAAGAGCTGCGCCGCGCAAATTTTGCGGGAAGAAGGGTTTCCCGTCTTCTCCTGCGACGAAATCTATGCGCAGCTTCTGACGGAAGAGAAATTTCTCTTAAAAATAGAAGGTAACTTCCCCGGGAGCGTCAAGGACGGAAAATTGGACCGAACATACCTTTCTTCCATCGTCTTTTGCGACCCATTGAAGCGGGAGGAGCTCAACCGTCTCACCCATCCTGCGATCATGGAGAAGCTGTTTTTGGAAATGGAAAACTTTCCCCTCTCCTTTGCGGAAGTCCCCCTGCTCTATGAGTCGGGAACGGAAAAATTGTTCGACGGCGTTCTCGTCATCACAAGGGACAGAAAAGTGCGGATCGAAGCTTTGAAAAAGCGGGACGGACTCAGCGAAGAGCAGGCAATCGCCCGTATCGAGAGCCAGCAGGACTGGGAAAATCCCCCTCTCGGCGCCTACGTCATTCAAAACGACGGTTATATTCACGATTTACGAATAAAAATTCAAAAATTCCTCGAAAATTTGGTTTAAACCCCTGTAATTGTGTTATAATATTCATGTTGCGAGAATATTGAAATCACCCTCGCGAAAGGAGAATCAAAAATGACAATCGGTATCATCCTCGGACTTGTCCTGCTCGCTCTGACGGCAGCGGGAATCGTGCTCAGTGCGCTTCAGTGGAAGAAGCATCACCGCATCCGCTGGCAGTTCATTGCGGCGAGCGGCGCGGCGGCAGTCCTCTTTTTGCTGCTCCCCATGAGCTTTCACACGGTCGAACCCGGGGAAGTTGCGGTCGTCAAGCACCTCGGCAAGGCGACGGCGGTGCGGACTTCGGGTACATACTTTGATTTCTGGATCACGGATTCCTATGCCCGCTACGACTCCAAGGTGCAGAACCTCGACATCGACGCCAGCACCTATTCCAAGGACGCGCAGACGATGGAGATCGACATGACCGTGCAGTA
>CANQBW010000044.1 GCA_947589565.1 uncultured Clostridia bacterium
ACATTTTCCATAAGCGCACCCCATTTGCCGAACCCCTTCGGCTTATTGTCATTTGATAAGGGCGAGATCCTTCGACTGCGCTTAGGATGACATATTTTTCCTCGAACGTAAATATTTCCGAAGGAAAGATTTCGTTCGAAAAACTAAACATTGAATCGAAACAGCACCACATCTCCGTCTTTCATGACGTAGTCCTTGCCTTCGGAGCGGACCTTGCCCTTTTCGCGCGCGCCGACGAGCCCGCCGCAGTCAAGAAGGGTCTGATAATCGACGACTTCGGCACGGATGAATCCCTTTTCAAAGTCGCTGTGAATTTTCCCAGCCGCCTGCGGCGCCTTCGTCCCCTTGACGATCGTCCAGGCGCGGGTCTCTTTTTCGCCCGCCGTCAGGTAGGAGATGAGTCCGAGCAGGGAATAGGACGCCTTGATGAGCTTGGAGAGCCCGCTCTCCTTGAGCCCGAACTCCTCCAAAAACATCGCCCTGTCCTCCTCGGACATCTGCGAGAGCTCGTCCTCCGTCTTGGCGCAGACGACGATCGTTTCCGCGCCGTGCGTTTTCGCATACTCCTTGACTCTTTTGACGAGGGGGATTTTGTCCTCGTCCGCGCCCATGTCCTTTTCGGAGATGTTCGCGCAGTAGATGACCGGCTTATAGGAGAGCAAGAAGAGATTCTTGAGGAAAGGTTCCTCCTCCTCGGTCGCAGGATAGCTGCTCGCGGGCTTCTCCTGTTCGAGGTGGGAGAGAAGTTTCTTTAAAAATTCGTATTCCGCCGCGGCGACCTTGTCCGCGCCCCCCCGCGCCGCGCTCAAGATTCTATCCTGACGCTTGGTCACGGCTTCGATGTCCGCTAAGATGAGTTCGAGGTTGATGACCTCGATGTCGCGGACGGGGTCGATGGAATTTTCGACATGGGTCACGTTTTCGTCCTCGAAACAGCGGACGACGTGGACGATCGCGTCCACTTCGCGGATGTGCGAGAGGAACTTGTTGCCGAGTCCCTCGCCGCGGCTCGCGCCCTTGACGAGGCCCGCGATGTCGACAAATTCGATGACGGCGGGCGTGACTTTCTTGCTGTTGTAGAGCGCGGAGAGCTTTTCAAGCCGCTCGTCCGGCACGGCGACGACGCCGACATTCGGCTCGATCGTGCAGAAGGGATAGTTCGCGGCTTCCGCCCCTGCGTTGGTGATTGCATTGAAGAGAGTGGACTTTCCGACGTTGGGAAGTCCCACGACACCGAGTTTCATAAAAATACTCCTTATTCCCGTTTATTATAGTACCTTTTCGAAAAAACGGCAAGTCTTTCGGTTGTCAAAAAGCAAATTTTATGCTAAAATGCTGATGAAAAAGAGGACAAGTATGGACTATAAAGCTTATATCGAAGAAAAATTGCCCGAAGAGCTCCGCGCGGAGGGCGTAAAGGATCTCATTGTCACCCCGCCCGACCCCGCCATGGGGGACTTTGCGCTGCCCTGCTTCAAATTCGCAAAACTTTTCCGCAAGTCTCCCGCCGTCATCGCCGAGGAACTTGCAAAGACGCTTCAAAGCGACGACGTCATCTCCGAAATTTCCGCCGTCAACGGCTATCTGAATTTCAAGATCGACAAGAGGGGGTTTGCAAGAGAGACCCTCTCCCGCATTCTCACCGAGCGGGAGAAGTACGGTGCAAGCGAGATGGGAAAGGGGAAGACGATCTGTATCGACTATTCCTCGGTGAATATCGCAAAGCCCTTCCACATCGGACACCTCTCGACGACCGTCTTGGGCGGTGCGCTCTATCGGATTTACAAATTTTTGGGCTACCGCACCGTCGGGATCAACCATTTGGGGGACTACGGCACGCAGTTCGGAAAGCTGATCTCCGCCTATAAGCATTGGGGAAACCGCGAGGACGCCGAAAAGAGGGGCATTCATGCCGTCAACGAGCTGTATGTGCGCTTCAATAAAGAGGCGACCGAGGAGATGGAGCAGGAGGCGCGGGAGTATTTCCGTCTCATCGAGAGCGGGGACAGGGAGGCAAACGAGCTCTTCGAGTGGTTCAAAGAGCTCACCATGCGCTATGTCCGCACCATCTACGACCGCCTGCACGTCACCTTTGACAGCTACGCGGGGGAACGCTTCTACACGGACAAAATGCAACCTGTGTTGGACGAATTGGAGGAGAAGGGGCTCTTAAAGGAGAGCCAAGGGGCGAAGATCGTCGATTTGGAGCCCTACGGAATGCCGCCCTGCCTCATTCTGCGTTCGGACGGCGCGTCCCTGTACGCCACGCGGGATCTGGCGACCGCCATCTACCGCAAGAATACCTATGATTTCGACAAATGCCTCTACGTCGTCGCCTATCAGCAGAATCTGCACTTCAAACAGGTGTTCAAAGTTCTGGAACTCATGGGGAAGGAGTGGGCGAAGGATTTGGTCCACGTCGCCTACGGCATGGTCTCCCTCGAGGACGGCGCGATGTCGACGCGGGAGGGGAAGGTCGTCTGGCTCGAAGACGTCATCTCCCGCTGCGTGGAAAAGGCGTTAAAAGTGATCACCGAGAAGAATCCCGCCCTCGAAAACAAGGAGGAAGTAGCCGAAAAAGTCGGCGTCGGCGCGGTCGTCTTCGGTGCGCTCTATAACAATAAAATCAAGGACATCGTCTTTTCCTATGACAAGGCGCTCAACTTCGAGGGGGAGACGAGCGTCTACGTGCAGTATACCTGCGCACGGTGCTCTTCCGTCCTTGCAAAGGCACGCGCCGAGGGCACGGATTGGAATTTTGAGGAGATTCCCGAGCTCGCGCCGCAGGAGTTCGAGCTTATCAAAGAGCTTGCTCTCCTTCCCGAGACTCTCGTCTCGGCGGCGGAAAAGTACGAGCCGAGCATTCTCGCCCGCTTCTGCGTCGACGCGGCGCAAAAGTTCAATAAGTTCTATATCGACTGTAAAATTCTACAGGCGGAGACGGAGGAGAAGAAGAAATTCCGCCTCGCGCTCACGGAGGCGACCCTCATCACTTTAACAAACGCGCTGACCCTCCTCGGCATCGGCGTTCCGGAGAAGATGTGATGGCAAAGGGGATCTTTTTCGATTTAGACGGCACCCTCCTCGATACTTTGGGCGACATTCACGCATATGTGAATCAAATGCTGCGAGCCTTTTCCTATCCCGAAATCACCCTTATGCAGACGAGGGCATATGTGGGAGACGGCGCAAGAAAGCTCATCGAGCGCTCAGTTCCCGAAAATTGTCAAAATTTCGACGAATGCTACGCCTTTTTTTCCAATTCCTTTAAGTCGAGCGACAATGAACTCACAAAGCTCTACGCGGGGGAGAGGGAGACCCTCGAGAGGCTGAAAAAGAGGGGAATCAAGCTTGCCGTCATCACGAACAAGCCGCAGATCGCCGCGGAACGGTGTTTAAAGAAATTTTTCGGAAATAACTTTTTCGACTTTATCGGCGGAGACAGCGGAATGTTCGAATGCAAGCCCGACCCTTCGCTCGCCCGCTACGCTGCGCTCAAGCTAAAGCTCTCTCCCCGCGAGATCGTCTTCGTCGGCGACGGCGAGGCGGACGTTCTGACCGCCAAAAACGCGGGAATGCGCTGCATTTCCGTCCTTTGGGGCTACCGAACAAAAGAGCAGCTTGAAAAGGTCGGCGCAAGGGAGTTTGCGGAAAGCTTTCAAAGTTTGGAAGAAATTCTTTTTTAAATTCGATTTCGGAAAATCCGAAAAAATTTCATTTCAAAATCTTGCCAAGCGGAAAATCTTGTGATATAATACCGATAAAGATTTTTCAAAGGAGACTTTTTGTATGAAGAGATGTGCAATTTGCGGCGCAATCGTCGAAGACGATGTGGAAGTTTGCCCTGTTTGCAAGGCGACAAAGTTCGAACCCGTTGAAGAGGGCAAGTTTGCCTGCGAGCACCATGTCGGCGACGGCAAGGTCGAGGACAAGGAGGTCATGGACGGACTTCGCGCCAACTTTACGGGCGAGTGCACCGAGGTCGGTATGTATCTTGCAATGTCCCGCGTCGCGGAGCGGGAGGGCTACCCCGAGATCGCGGAGGCTTACAAGCGCTATGCGTTCGAAGAGGCGGAACATGCCGCAAAGTTCGCAGAGCTTTTAGGCGAAGTCGTCACCGATTCCACCAAGAAGAATCTCGAACTTCGCGCGGCTGCCGAGGCGGGCGCGTGCGAGGGCAAGCTGAAACTTGCAAAGCGTGCAAAGGAGCTCGGCTATGACGCGATCCACGACACCGTCCACGAGATGGCGAAGGACGAAGCGCGCCACGGCGCAGGATTCAAGGGACTGCTGAAGAGATATTTTTAAATCTTATTTCGTCGAAAAGCTCGCTACGCGATCTTTCTCGACGAGGAAATGAACTCTCGAGTTCCCACAGCTCCGTCGTCAAAGTCGTTTCAAAGGACAATGTGCGTCCTGTGGGGCGCAAATAGGGTGCGCTTATGGAAAATTGTGATTTCCCAACGCGCCATTTATTTGGAAACATTAATGCGCCGTCACGAAAGTGGCGGCGCATTAGCGGTAAAAAGCGATGTCATCCTGAGCGGAGCGGCGAAGCCGCGTAGTCGAAAGTGAGCGTAGCGAACGTGGATCCCCTAAGCAAGCGACGGACGTTCCGAAAATCGTTATACAACATTCTATCGACCCGGGGGATTCTTCAACTGCGCAACGCTTTGCGTTGCTTCGTTCAGAATGACGTCGGGGGAGGAAGGAAAGATTTCGTTCGAAACAAAGTGCGCCGCTCACGAATGTGAGCGGCGCACTTTTTTGGAGAGGAAAAGGCGGCTGGGACCGCTCTTTTCAAATCAAATTATAAGTGATTGGGAGCGGGAAAGCAACCTACTTCTTCGAAAAACCGTTCTCTTTCTGCGATTTCCCGCGGTAGAGTTCAAAAAAAGAACTCTACTCACAGTAGAATCCTTGACTTTTTGCAAAAAAGCGGTATAATTGGGAGTATGGAAGACCAGGACCTTTTGGCGGTGACCTTCGGCAAGAACGTCACGCGCCTCAGAAAGATGGAAAATATGACGCAGCTCGAGCTTGCGGAAAAATTGAATTATTCGGACAAAGCCGTCTCCAAGTGGGAGCAGGGCTATTCTCTGCCCGACGTCAGGGTGCTCGTGCAGATCGCGGACCTCTTCGGCGTGACCGTCGACGACCTCATCCGCGAACATTCGGAGGGGCAACAGGTCGTCCCCAAGACGACCAAGAACAGAAACCGCTTCATCACGCTCATCTGCTCGGTGGGGCTTGCCTGGCTGGTAGCCGTCGTCGTCTATGTCCTCTTGGGCATCTTCGGCTCTCACTTGAGTTTCAAGTGGCTGCCCTTTGTCTTTGCGGTGCCCGTCTCGTCGATCATCATTTTGGTGTTCAGCTGTATCTGGCACTGGAAGTGGGTGCGCATCGTCTCCATCTCCGTGCTCATCTGGACGGTGATCACCTGCGTCTATCTCGTCGCGCTCGCCGCGGGCGCGGGGAAAAATATCTGGCTCCTGTTTTTGATCGGGATCCCGCTCCAAATTCTCGCGCTCTTCTATTTCGTATGGCGCAAAGGCGCACATTTCAGGGGGTAAAACATGAAGACACTTTCCAAAGTACAACGCCAAAGAAAAGTTTGGAACATTCTCCTAACGATGATCATGATCGTCGCCTTTGCCTGCTTTTTGGGATTCATCGTGACGATCTTCATGATCGGCATGGACAAGGGAGACCAACAGCTCGTCATGATCCTCTGTCTCTCCTTCTTCGTCGCAGGGTGCGTTTTGGGGATTTCCGGACTTCTCTTCTTCCGCCGCGCCGACCGCCTGGCGGGCGAGGAGCTCGATCTCTTGGAACAGGAGGACAGTCCCTATAGTTTCTTCGTCGGAGAGGGCACCCTTGCGACCTTCGAGGACGAACAGCTCCGCATTCACGGCAGAGAGGCGAGCAAGAAGGACATTGTCGTCCCTTATTACGATTTGAAATTCTATTCGATCTGTTCACGGAGAGCTCCCAAAGAGAAGGGGAATTTCAGCGTCGTCATCGAAATTCCCTCCAAATATTTCAACAACAATGCGGCGAGGGATCTGCCCTGCGTCCTCATTCAGACGGACGGCAAGGATCGCCTCTATGACCGCTTGAAGGAATTGAATTTAACCCTCATCGGAGAGCAATACACCAAGGAGCAGGGCTCCGGAACCTTTACGCAGGAGGAAAAATTCACCTTCTGGCACCCTGTTCGGGTGAAAAAATCCACCATTCTGATGGGGATCGGCTTGCTCGTTCTCATCGGCGGCATTCTCGCCATGATCTTTTGGAAGAATAACCGTGCGCCGGGGAGCATTTTGATCGTGCTCGGCGCCTACTGCGGCATTCGCGGCTGCATTGCGCTTTTTCGTGCGAAGGCGAGCCTCGGGCTCTACCGCGAGGGAATTTATTACCGCGACCCGGAGGGGGTCAACAGCGTCTTTTTGAAGTGGGAAGAGTTCTCTTCGGCTCGCGTGAGCGAAAAGGACGGGAAGAAGTTTCTGACCTGCACCTGTCCCTACGGCGACTACGACCTTCCCTATTTCGAGGGCGCGTATGAGAGCATCCTCAAAAAACATCCCGAAAAGAAGGGCGGAGACTGATCGGATGGCGGAAAATGAGAAAAAAACCTGCCCCAATTGCGGAATGACTTCGGAGGAGTTCCACAGAAAGGGGCTCTTGGGCTGCGCAGAGTGCTATCAAGTCTTTCGGGACGAGGTAATTTTAGCTGCGAAGAAGGTGCAGGGCAGAGTGTGTCACACGGGAAAGGTGCCCGAAGCGGGCGCGGGGAAGAAATACCTCTGGCTCATCGAGCAGGACCGACTCAACAAGAGCCTCGCGCAGGCAGTGCGCGAAAAGCGGGAGGAGGATGCGATCGACATCGAAAAGCGGCTGACGGAGATCAAAAAACGGCTCGGGGAGGACGTCAAGTGAGCGCTGTGGACTTCGAGAACGTTGCCGTCTCCACCCGTGTACGGCTTGCACGGAATTTCTCCGACTATCCCTTCCCCAACCGGCTCAAGAGCGAGGAGTCCGCGCTCGAGATCGTCGACCTTCTCTCCGCGCAGCTCAAAGACGTGGAGGATTTCAAACTCCACTACATGGATACGCTCGAGCCCGAAAAGGCGGAGTTTTTAAAGGAGCGCAATCTCATCTCTCAGGCGCTCATCGACAATAAAAAGTACTCTGCGGTCCTCATTTCCTCAGACCGAAAAATTTCCATCATGATCAACGAGGAAGATCACATTCGCGAGCAGTATTTTATGGGCGGATTCGATCTCAATCACGCCTACGAGCGCATTTCGGGGATCGACGACATCATTTCGGAGACCATTCCCTTTGCCTATGACAAGACTTTGGGATACCTCACTGCCTGTCCCACCAATCTGGGGACGGGATTGAGGGCTTCCGTCATGCTCTTTCTGCCCGCACTCGCGCAGACGGACGGTATGAAGGCGGTCGTGCGCGATCTGAAGAATGCGGGACTCACGGCGCGGGGCGCGTTCGGAGAGGGGAGCAGCGCGGAGGGGCACCTCTTTCAGATCAGCAACGAGGTGACGCTCGGCGTCTCCGAACTCAAACTGTTGCAGGCGGTCGAAAAGGCGGTCTGCATCGTGAGCGCAAAGGAACTTTCGGAGCGGGAAAGACTGGTGGAACGGGAGGGCTATACGGCGTTTACGGACAGGATCTTACGCGCATACGGCGTTCTCTCCAACTGCTTTACGATCGACTTTTCCCAATTCATGCAGCTGCTTGCAGACGTCAAACTCGGTGTGGCGATGGGCATTCTCGACGGCAGTTTGCAGCAGCTCGACGTGCTGTTGACGGAGATGCGTCCCGCCAACATCGACAGAATGAACGGCTCCCCCCTTTCGGGGGCAGAGAAGGACCTGTACCGCGCCGAATACGTCGGAAGAGCCCTTCACGGCATGGAACTTTTGACGGAGAGCAAGAGATCGAAGCTCTCCTCGGAGAGATAGAGAGGACAAAAAGATGGGAATCAGCAGATTTACCGAGCATTTGAATATGGCGATCGAGGCGGCGCAGGAGGCGGCGACGACCTTCCAGACGGGCTACATCGGCAGCGAACACATCATGTTGGGGCTTCTCGCGGTCGAGGATTGCGCGGCGTGCAAACTTCTCGCCGAGGCGGGCGTCAAAAAGAAGGACTACCTCGCCGTCTTCAAGCGGAGCATCAGCCACAACTCGACGGCACACGGCTTCACGCCGCGCACCAAGGCGATGCTCGACAGGGCGGTCGAATTTTCGATGGTCGACGACGCCTACAAGTCCCTCGCGGGGACGGAGCACATGCTGCTCGCGATCTTGTCCGTTCCCGATTGCTTCGCCGTCCGCATTCTGAACATGATCGGCGTCGACTTGAAGGAGCTCAACCGCCGGACGGAACAGCTCATCGCGCCCGCGCAGTCGGACGATGACGGCTCCGACTTCCGCGGCGAAGGGGGAAAACCGCAGCATGGGCCCTACTATGAGTCCATGAAGAACGCCTATTCCTCAAGGAAGGAGAGCGGGGATCTCAGTGCCATCATGCAGTACGGAACCGACCTCACCCGCCGTGCGCGGGAGGGAAAGCTCGATCCCGTCATCGGGAGAAGAGGGGAGATCGAGAAGGTCATTCAAATTCTCTCGAGGAGAACCAAAAACAATCCCGTCCTCATCGGGGAGCCGGGCGTCGGAAAGAGCGCGGTCGTCGAGGGACTCGCGCAGGCGATCGAATCGGGGGACGTTCCCGATCTTTTGCGGAACAAGACGGTCTTTTCCCTCAATCTCACGGGACTTCTGGCGGGGACCAAGTACCGCGGCGAGTTCGAAGAGCGGCTCAAGAACGTCATGGACATCATTTCGGGGAACCGCGACATCATTTTATTCATCGATGAAATTCACATGATCGTCGGTGCGGGCGCGTCCTCGGAGAGCACGGTGGACGCGGCGAATATTTTAAAACCCATGCTCGCCCGCGGCGAGCTTCAGACCATCGGCGCGACGACCATCGAGGAATACCGCAAATTCATCGAAAAGGACTCCGCGCTCGAGAGAAGATTTACCCCCGTCACCGTCGACCAGCCCTCCGTCGAGGACGCGATCACGATCTTAAAGGGACTCAAGGATAAGTACGAGGCGCATCACAACGTCATCATCACCGACGAGGCGATCGAGGCGGCGGCGCGTCTTTCGGATCGATACGTTACGGACAGATTCCTGCCCGACAAGGCGATCGACCTCATCGACGAGGCGGCTTCGCGCAAGCGGCTGACCTCCCTCAACGGCCCCGCCGAACTTCATGAACTCGAGGATAAACTCTACCGCACGACGGTGGAGCGGGACCGCGCCGCAAAGCGCAAAGATTTCGAGCGGGCGAGCAAGCTCTCCCAAGAGGCGGAGCGCCTCACCGAAAAGGTCAACGCCCTCAAGGAGGAGTGGAACGCGAGCCGCAATTCCACCCGCCTGTCCATCGGCGAGGAGGAGATCGCCGAGATCGTCTCGACCTGGACGGGGGTTCCCGTCCTCAAACTGACGGAGGCGGAGAGCGACCGTCTCATGCGCCTCGAAGAGGAGCTGCACGAGCGCATCGTGGGACAGGAAGAGGCGGTCAGCGCCGTCGCAAAGGCGATCCGCCGTGCGCGGGCGGGGCTCAAGGATCCCAACCGTCCCATCGGCTCCTTCATCTTCGTGGGCCCCACGGGCGTCGGCAAGACGGACCTTACAAAAGCCCTCGCGGAGAGCCTCTTCGGCGACGAGCGGCTCATGATCCGTCTCGATATGTCCGAATACATGGAAAAACATTCGGTGAGCAAGCTCATCGGCGCCCCTCCCGGATATGTGGGATTCGACGACAGTCAGGGCACCCTCACCGAACGCATCCGCAAAAAGCCGTACTCTGTCGTCTTATTCGATGAGATCGAAAAGGCGCACCCCGACGTCTTCAATATTTTACTCCAAATTCTCGACGACGGGAGACTTTCGGACAGCAAGGGACGGGTGGTCTCCTTCAAGAACACCGTCCTCATCATGACGTCCAACGTCGGCGCACACGAGGTGAAGGAAGTGGGAACTTTGGGTTTCCGCACCGAGGAAGAGGAGAATGAGTACGAAAAAGTCAAGAACAACATCAACGAAGCCCTCAAAAAACACTTCCGTCCCGAATTTTTGAACCGTCTCGACGAAGTCATCATCTTCCACAAGCTCACCAAGGAGGACGCGGCGAAGATCTGCGAGAAGATCTTAAGCGCCCTTCAGAAGAGGCTGAGCGAGCGGGAGATCAACATCAAAGTCAGCGAGCGGGCGAAGGCGAAGCTCGTGGACGAGGGCTACAGCGAGGAGTACGGCGCAAGACCCTTGAAGCGCACCATAAGAAAGCTTGTCGAGGATCGTCTCTCCGAGGAAATTTTGCAGGGGAAGATCCCCGTCGGCGGCACGATCGTCGTCGACGAGGAGGGCGGCGAACTCACCTTCACCGAGGAGTGAGCATTATCTTGAGCCGCTCTTGACAGAACGGGAAGGTTGTGATACAATACATCGCACAGACAGTTTTCGGAGGACCGTTGATGAAGGGATTGGTGAGTGCGATGCTGTCGCTCCTGCTCACGGCGGGAGCGGGCGGAATTTTGCCGCAGGAGGAGAAATTCTCCTTAAAAACCCTTTTGCGGGAGCGGGAGGAGCTCGTCTTCGATAAGACGGTCGACGTCGCCTACGGAAAAATTTATCAATTCCGCCAGCAGTTTCGCGGTTTAGAGGTCTTCGGGGCGAGCTACAGCGTCGCCACCGACAAGAGCGGAAAAGTTCTCAGCACAAACGACGGCACAAAGCCCGTCCGCGCTCTTTCACCCGAAAAATTCAACGAGGCGGCGGCGGAAAGAGTCGCCCTCGCCTATGGCGGGAAAATTCTGGAAAGCGAAAAAGTCATCTACGGGGACACCCCCGAAATTTGCTATGAGTTCAAGACGACCTATCAGGGGGGAACGCGGTTTCTGATCTCCGCCGTGAGCGGAAAACCCCTTCTGATTTCTCCCTTGGGCTCTTATTTTACCGTTCCGCTCAAACAGACGGATTTTTACGGCAACGAGGTGGAACTTCCCATCGAGTACGAGGTCGACCAACAGGGATATAATCATTATTATCTTGCCGACGAGGTCCGCAATATCTATTGTTACGACTCACAGTATTTCGATATGCCGCTCTACGAGACAAGCGACGGCGTCTTCGACGATCAAATCGCGGTCAGCGTGTACAATACCGTCATCAAGGCGTACGATTTCTATGCCGATGAGAACAATATCGGCGTAGAATGGCGGGGCATCAACGGAAAGAACGACGATATCGAGGAAAATTACGAGGAAGCGGGGGAGATCCCGCTCCTCATTCTCATGCACTACGGATATCAATACGAGAACGCCAACTGCGGCTACGACAGGGAGAACAAGACGGCCGTCATGTATGTCGGCGACGGGAGAGCGGGCGGCAACCTCTACAACCAGGGCAGATCGGTCGACGTCATCGCGCACGAGTACCAACATGCGATCACCGAGCTTGCAACCCCGGGAAGTTTCGGACTGCTCTACCTCAACGAGTCGGGCGCGATCAACGAGGCGATCTCCGATATCTTCGGAAACCTCGTGGAGGGACACGATCCTTCCGAAGAGGAGTTCTGGATGGAGGGAGAGAATGCGGGGCCCAAGGACGGGGTCGCCCTCCGCTCCTTAAAGCAGCCCTCGGGAGGGACCGTCATGCACATGGACGACGAACTTCCGCTCTGCTATCTCGATCACAATCACTACAGCGACGGAGCCGACAACTGCGACAACGGCAACGCGCACGGAAATTGTACCATTCTCACCCATGCGCAGTTTCGCATGTGGCAGAAGATGCCCGACTACTTCACCCGCGAGCGCATCGGAAAACTCTGGTTTGCGACCGTCGGCATGACGACGTATTCCTCCACCTTTGAACAGTTCGCACGGCAGATGATCCAAGCTTCGGAAAACCTCGGCTTTGAAGAGGAGGCGCAGAAGGTCATCTATGAGTGCTTCTTCGAGAGCGGTATCATCAAGGAAGAGGGAGTCTCGACGCACACGGTCACCTTCCGACAGGACAGACAGACGCTCGATAAGATCACCGTCCGCGACGGGCAGAGCGCCTATTTCCCCGTACTTCCCGACCGCACGATCTCTTCGGGAGAATACATTTTTGAAGGATGGGATAAGGATCTTTCGCATGTGACGCAGGATCTTGTCACGGAGCCCGTCTTCCGCACAAAGCTCAATAAATATACCGTAAAGTTTATGAACGGCGACAGGGAGATCGCAAGCGTCGAGGTCGAGTACGGCATGGACGCGGTTCCGCCCTCCGTCATTCCCGAAAAGGAGAGCAGCGAGCGCTGCGACTATGAGTTCGACGGGTGGGACGGCTCTCTTGAAAGTGTGACTTCCGACCTCACCGTAAACGCCCACTTCCGCGAGGTGCCGCATGTGTATGACGTCGTCTTTATGAGCGAGGGAAAGGAATTTTCAAGAGTGAAGGTCGAGTACGGAAACTCCGCCGCTCCGCCCGAGGAGATCCCGAAAAAGGAGAGCGACCTGAAAAATATCTATACCTTCAAGGAATGGGAGGGGGAACTTGAAAATATCACGAAGGATACCGTTCTCACGGCAGTCTTTTCGTCCAAGCCGAGAAACTATTCCGTCAAATTTTTCAGCGAGGGCATTCAGATCTCCGAGGGCCTCTGGCAGTACGGGGCGACCGTCCCGCTCGAGGAGCCGAAAGAGGAGGGCAAGACCTTCGACGGCTGGTACTATGACAGCGAACTTACAAGACGGGTCGAGAATTTGGTCGTCGATGGGGACGTCACGGTCTATGCGAAGTGGAAAGAGAACGTTAGCGTCGGACTCATCGTCGGCGTCTCCGCCGGCGGGGCGGCTCTCCTCGGAACGGGAATTTTTCTTTTTGTTAAAAAGAAAAGAAGTTAAGGTTTCGACGAAAATCTTCCTTCGGAATATTTATCGTCGAGGAAATGAACTCTCGAGTTCCCACAACTTGGTCCTCAAAACTGTTTCAATTTACAAGAAGCCGCAAGCTGGCAAATTGAGTCGTGCAGCGCAGGGAGACCCTGCTCGCACCGTGGGAATTTGAACAAAGGGCATGTTTTTAACCTGTCATTCTGAGCGGAGTGTTGCGTCAGCAACACGCAGTCGAAAGCGAGCGTAGCGAGCGTGAATCCCCTAAGTGAGCAGAAAGCAGCCCTTTGTTCCAAATAAAAGGCGCGTTGGGAAATTGCATTTTCCTGCGGCTTCGGCGGTAGCCCCCGCCTCACCCCGCCTCGCCACCGGCTCGGCTGTCGCGTTGCGCTCACAGCCCACCGGGCTGTTGAGCAGGAATGCAACGCTCC
>CANQBW010000045.1 GCA_947589565.1 uncultured Clostridia bacterium
GCGCCATT
Source organism: uncultured Clostridia bacterium (assembly GCA_947589565.1). Classification (GTDB taxonomy): domain Bacteria; phylum Bacillota; class Clostridia; order Christensenellales; family Borkfalkiaceae; genus Gallimonas. The sequence continues at coordinate 9 of CANQBW010000045.1, forward strand.
CTATTGTTTATCAAATCGCGGCGCACGAGCCCCTTTCCTGTCATGTTGAGCGGAGCGAAGCGGAGTCGAAACATCTCGTCCTTAGGAAAGGGGCGAAGTAAACATCTCGTCCTTAAGTGAAAGGGGCGAGTAAACATCTCGTCCTTAAGTGAAAGGGGCGAGTAAACATCGCACCTTAAAATAAGGTGAAAGGGCGAGATTCCTCGACTACGCTCGGAATGACACGGGAAAAATGAATGCGCCGCGCTACTTTCGTAGCGCGGCGCATTGTTCTAAATAAAGGGCGCGTTGGAAAATTACACTTTTCCATAAGCGCACCCTGTTTGCGAGCCACCGCACGCTTATTGTTGTGAAAGCGAACAAGAGGACCAAACGATTCAAGGCAAACAAGCCTATTTCCTCGACGATAAATATTCCGAAGGAAGATTTTCGTCGAAACATTTTCGGTATGTATAATTGCCGCAGGATTTCTCAAACTTTGGATAGGAGGAATCAAATGGTAATCGCAAACTTAATCTCTTATATCCTTGTGTTGACCGGCGCTTTGAACTGGGGGCTCTTCGGGCTCTTCAATTTCAACCTTGTCTCCACGATCTTCAGCGGCCCCCGCACGATCGGCTCGATCATCGTCTATTCGTTGATTGCGCTCTCCGCGATCTGGCTGATCATTTCGCCGATCATCACGAATGGCGCGTTGAAGCTGATGGGACACAGAGAAGTGCAAGACACGGAACGTGCATAACGCAAAAGCAAAAATCAATTCGGACGGGTCATAAATTGCAGCCCGTCCGCATTTTTTATATGTATGAACATCACGCAAATGCGCTGCGGGGAGAGGGCGACGGTCCTTTCGGTCGAATGCGATCGGGAACTTAAAGAGCGGCTCTCTTCCCTCAACATCCGTCCGAATGCGACCGTCCGCCTCGTCAAAATATCTTTTTTTCGGAAGACCTATCTGCTGCGGGCAGGGAGCAGCTGCGTGGCAATCAGAAGGGAGGTCGCCGAATGCGTAAAACTCAAGGCTTGACGCTCATCTTGGTCGGCAACCCCAACGCGGGCAAGAGCACGCTCTTCAACCTTCTGACGGACGGGCACGCCAAGGTCGGCAATTGGCACGGCGTCACGGTGGGTGCCCTCGAGCGCGAGGCAAAATTCGGCGAAGAGAGACGAAATGTTGTCGACCTGCCCGGGATCTATTCTCTCGACGCGATGAGCCTCGAGGAAAAGGGCGCCGTCAAATACATAGAGGAGCACAGAGACGCCTTTTTGCTCTTCGTGAGCGAGTATTCCTCTCTCGAGCGAGCGCTTCCGCTCTTTCAAAAGCTGTCAAGGGGCAGAAAATGCGCCCTTGTCCTCACCAAGCGGAAGATGTTCGAGCGGGCGGGAGGCGTCTGCGACATTAAATCGCTCCAAAAATCGCTGGGGATCCCCGTCCTCTCCGCAGAGGGGAGCAAGCGATCTCTCAAAGAGAAAATTTTTGCGCTTCCCATGCGGGAAGTTCCGAAGATGGGGGAGCTTGCGGGCTACCGTCCCCCTTTCGACAGGCTGACAAGAGCCGAAAAGTTTTTCAACAACGGCTTTTTTTGCATTCTGACCTTTCTTTGTGCCCTCCTTCTCTCCTTCTACCTGACCTTTGCCCCGGGGCTTTTGGGCGATTTTTGTAAGGAGCTCATCGAGAGCTTCTTTTCAGAGACCCTCGCGGGATATGCGGAAAACATTCCCTCGCCCGTCTTAAAATCGTTTGTGATCGACGGACTTTTGAACAGCATCGGCAGCGTCCTCTGCTTTTTGCCGCAGATCGCGCTCTTGTTTCTCTTTTTGCTCCTCATGGAGGAGAGCGGATTTCTCTCCCGTCTTGCGATGCACACGGACGGATTTTTCAGTAAGTTAGGACTGAGCGGAAGGGCGGTCTTCTCCCTTTTGATGGGGTTCGGATGCAGCGCTGCCGCCATCATGACGACACGCGGACTCGACAACAAGCGCATTCAAAGAAGAGTGATCCTCTGCCTTCCCTACATCTCCTGCAGCGCGAAACTTCCCGTCTTTTTGACCCTCTCCGCCTCTTTTTTCAAAAATCCCTTCTTGGCGGTCCTGCTTCTGTATGCGCTCGGGGTGGGGATCGCGCTCGCAGTCGCCCTCTTCTTAAAGAAGGATTCCCCGCCCTTCGTGATGGAATTGGCGCCTTTGCAGGTTCCCAATCCCGTTTCTGTCTTAAAAGGCTTGTATTTTCAGGTCAAACAGTTTATAATAAAGCTTGCGACGGTGATCGCGGCGTTCTTTCTTCTCTCTTGGGTGCTGTCTTCCTTCCGATGGAATTTCACCTTCTGTCCCGTGGAGGAGAGTATGCTCGCGTCGATTTGCGGGGGACTCAAATTCCTGTTCGCGCCGATCGGCATGAACGACTGGAAGATCGCTTATGCCGCCCTCTCGGGACTCATCGCCAAGGAGAACGTGGCGGGTGCGCTCAACCTCTTCTACGGGGGATTTCCGTACTCCGCGGCGAGCGCGTTTGCGTTCGCGACCTTTCTTCTGACCTGCTCGCCCTGCGTCTCCGCGATCGCGGCGACCGCACGCGAATGGAGCGCCAAGGCTGCGATCCTCATTGCCCTCGCTCAGACGGTCTCCGCCCTTCTCTTGAGCTACGCCGTCTACTTTTTGCTGACGGGAGGGGCGGTCTATGTCGCGATCGCACTCGTGCCGGTCATCGCACTACTCATTATGGGGAAAAACAGCGTTGAAAAAGTTTCTCGTCGAAGAAGACACCACCCTAAAAAGATTCACCGATAGCCACTGTATCGCGGCGTCCTTCTGTTTCCGCGCCCTCTTAAAGGAGAAGCAGATCAAAGTCAACGGAAACCGCGCATCACACGACCTCTCTTTGAAGAAGGGGGACGAGGTCGTCTACTATCTCACCCCCGCGCAGGAGAAAAAGAGGGGATTTACCGTCCTCTATGAGGATGAAAACGTCGTCGTCTGCGACAAGGAGAGCGGCGTGGACTGGGAAGCACTTCTCTTTTCCTTGAGTGAAGGCCAGCCCGCCTATCCCGTACACCGTCTCGACCGAAATACGGAGGGGGTCATTCTCTTTGCCCGCACAAAAGAGGCGCAGGAGGAGCTCGAACGCGCTTTCCGTGAACGCAAAGTCGTCAAAATTTATCTCGCTCTCGTCTTCGGAAAGATGCCCCGCGCCCATTCCGTCGAGACTGCCTATCTCAAAAAAGACGAAAAAAATTGCAGGGTCTATTTGTCGGACGTTCCCCCGGGAGAGGAGATCGTCACCGAGTATGAGGTCTTGCGGGAAAACGATTCCGATTCCCTCTTAAAAGTCACCCTTCATACGGGCAAGACCCATCAGATCCGCGCCCATCTTGCCTATTTGCACCATCCCATCATCGGAGACCAAAAGTACGGCGATTCCTCGGTCAATGAGAAGTACCATGCGACCCGTCAGAGGCTGATCTCCAAGGAACTTCGCGTATTGTGCGAGGGGAACCTTTCGTATTTAAAAAATTTTTCCTTTTTCTCCGAAAAAAATTTCGAAACGTAGAAAATTTTGCTTGACAAAAGGGTTTTGTTGTATTAATATATTAATAGTTATTCATATATTAAAATATGGAGGCAACCAATGAAACCCTGTGAACATGAAAAGGAACACGAACTTGCAAAGGAACTTGCGGTCAAAAATATGCCGAATGAAGGGGCTTTAAGTAAATTAAGCGAACTTTTCAAGGCGATCTCGGAGCCGAGCCGACTGAAAATTCTCTTTGCCCTGCGGCAGGGGGAGATGTGCGTGCAGCACATTGTGGAATCGGTGGGGGGAAAGCAGAGCGCGGTCTCTCATCAGCTCAGAATTTTAAAGGACAGCCACGTCATCAAGTCCCGTCGGGACGGGCAGAACATCGTCTACTCCCTCGCGGATGAGCATGTGATCGCCGTTTTGGAACTTGCCAATATCCATCTGAACTGCGAGGTGGAGGTATGACGGAGAAAGTCATTCTCATTCGCAACCTCGACTGTGCGGGGTGTGCTGCGGAGCTCTCGGAAGAGCTCAACGATATCAAGGGAATTGCGAACGCGCAGGCGGATTTTCTGACGCAAAAGGTGCGCCTCGAATACGAAAACGAGGAGGCCCTTCAAAAGGCGATCTACACCATTTCCCACTTCGAGGAGGTCGAGATCGTCACCGACGAAGAGGCTCCCGAAGAGGAGAAGACGAAAAAGCGGGACCTCATCTTTATTCTGCTCGGCGCGGTCTTCTTTGCGGCGGGGCTTATTTTGAGTCTTGCCTTCCGTGACCTCGCTTGGTATTATAGTGGGAGCTGCTATCTCGCCTGCTTTGCGCTTGCGGGCTGGTCGGTCGCCCTCAATGCGATCAAGAACTTCGCCCGCGCCTTCAAGGGCGGATTTCATCCGCTTGCGATCTTCGATGAAAACGTTTTGATGCTCGTGGCGGCGATCGGCGCGATCGCGATCAAGGAATTTATGGAAGCTGCGGCGGTCATGCTGCTCTATCAGATCGGCGAATATCTGCAGGGACTTGCGGTCGGCTCCTCGCGGGGGGCGATCAAGTCGCTGCTCTCCCTCAAGAGCGAGAGCGCCATCTTACTGAAGGACGGCGAAAATGTGACCGTCTCTCCCGATACGCTTCAAATTGGAGATATCATTCTTCTGCGGAAGGGGGATAAGGCGGCGGCGGACTGCCGTCTCATCGAGGGGGAGACCGAACTCGATACCAAGTCCCTGACGGGCGAATCCGCCTATCGCAGGGCGGCGGCGGGGGATACCGTCCTCTCGGGGACGGTGAACGTCGGAAACGCCGTCAAGGCGGAAGTCCTTCGTCCCTCTTCGGAGAGCGCGGCGGCGAAAATTTTGAACATGGTGGAAAATTCCACGGCGAACAAGGCAAAGCCGGAGAAATTCATCACCCGCTTTGCGCGGATCTATACGCCCGTCGTCTGCCTGATCGCCCTTCTCATCGCGGTCGTTCCGCCCCTCTTCCAAGGATACAACTTCTCCTTCTGGCTGGTGCCCGCGATCGAATTTTTGGTCATCTCCTGTCCCTGCGCCCTCATCATCTCGGTGCCCCTCACCTATTTTTCGGGGGTAGGGACCCTCGCCCGCTGCGGCGTGCTCGCAAAGGGAGCCGTCTATCTCGAAGAGCTTGCAAAGGTCAAGGTGATCTCCTTCGACAAGACGGGCACATTGACGGAGGGAAAGTTCTCTGTCTCCAAGGTCCACGGCGACGCGCGCGGATTGGAACTTGCGGCTGCGGTGGAGAAAAATTCCTCTCACCCCCTCGCGCAGGCGTTTTCTTCCGTCAAGACGGAGCTTAACAGCGAAGATGTCCGTGAAATTTCGGGGAAAGGGCTAATGGCAACGGTCGCGGGGAAAAGTGTCCTCGTCGGAAACGCTTCTCTTTTGGAGGAGAACGGCGTAAAGGTTCAAAGAATCGAATCGCTCTCCTCCGTCGTCTATGTTGCGGAGGAAGGGGAGCTCGTCTCGGCGATCGAGATCGACGATCAACTGAAGGAAGAGGCGCCTGCCGCCCTCAAAGAGCTCAAAAAGGCGGGGATCAAGCGGCTCGCCGTCCTCTCGGGGGATTCCGCTGCCCGCGCCGAGAGCATCTTAAAGGGACTCGAAATCGACGAACTTCATGCCGAACTTCTTCCCGAACAGAAGATCGAGCGGGCGAGAGAACTCAAAAAGTACGGACCTCTTCTCTATGTCGGCGACGGAATCAACGATACGCCCGTCATGGCGGAGAGCGACGTCTCGATGGCGATGGGGGCGCTGGGAAGCGACGCTGCGATCGAAACGGGAGATTTTGTCCTTGCGGGCGACTCCCTGCTCGCCCTGCCCAAGGCGTATCGGGGAGCGAAGAAGACCAAGAAGATCGTCGGACAGAATATCTTCTTCTCCATCTCTGTGAAGGTCGCGCTGATGGCGGTCTCCGTCGCGGCGGCGGCAACGGGAGCGTTTACCTTCCCCATCTGGGCGGCGGTCTTCGGCGACGTCGGCGTCATGCTCCTCGCCGTGCTCAATTCTATGAGAATGAGACACTGAAAGGTTTCGGCAAAAATCTTGCTGCGCAATATTTATCGTCGAGGAAATTGACTTGTTTGCCTTGAAAAAGTCACTCTCGCGGTCGCTTTCATGACAATGTGCGTCCCGTGGGGCGCAAATTGGGTGGAGCGTATTGTTATCCAAGCGCGGCGCACGAGCCCTTCGGCGAGTTTAGCCGAGCTGGTGGCGAGGCGGGGTTCGGCGGGGGGCTACCGCCGAACTGCTGCCGCAGAATGGCGATTCTGCTCCGCGCAGTGGATTTCGAACGTCCCGTCGCTTGCTTAGGGGATTCACGTTCGCTGCGCTCACTTTCGACTTCACTCCGCATACGCTCCGTTTCGCTCAGAATGACATCGCTTTGTTCATTCCTTCCTGTCATTCTGAGTGTAGCGAAGCGGAATCGAAGAATCCCCCCGGTCGTTATACAAGTTCAAAAACCGAAAAGCATGAAAAGCCACTTGCAATCAAGCGGCTTTTATGATATACTAAAATTATGAAACAACTCATCGATTGCGCGATGAAGCGCGAAAAAGCGCAGCTTGTCATCAAAAACGTGCGAATTTTCAACGTCTTCACGGGGGAGACGGAAGAGGGCGAGATCGCGATCAAAGACGGCCGCATTGCGGGGATCGGCAGCGGCTATTCCGCCGAGGAGACCTTCGACGGCGGGGGAAACATCGTCCTTCCCGGATTCATCGACTCCCACATTCACATCGAGAGCTCCATGCTCTCGCCCGAGGAGTTTGCCTCGCTCTCCGTCGCCCACGGAACGAGCGCGGTGATCGCCGACCCGCATGAGCTTGTCAACGTCTGCGGCATTGCGGGCGCGGACTATTTGAGGGAGGCGTTAGATCAATTAAAATATAAGGGTGTCTCTCCCTTGGAGCTCTTTTTACAGCTTCCCTCCTGCGTGCCCGCCACTCCCTTCGAAACGAGCGGGGCGAACATCGACGCCGCGGAGACGGAGCTCGAATTTTCAAAGGGGAAGTTCTTCGGCCTCGGAGAGGTCATGAACTTTCCCGCCGTCATTTCGGGAGAGGAAGAAGTCCTCAAAAAGATCCAATCGGCAAAAAAGAGAGGCGCACCCGTGGACGGACATGCGCCGGGCGTGAGGGGAGACGCGCTCAACGCCTACCTCTGCGCGGGAATTTCGACCGATCACGAGTCGTTAACCTCGGAGGAGTGCCGCGAGAAGATCGCGCGGGGCATGTATGTGCAGATCCGCTGCGGCTCTTCGACCAACAACCTCGAAGAGGCGGTCAAAGCGGTAGACGGGTTCAACTTTTCAAGGTTTTTGCTCTGCTCGGACGACAAGAATGCCTCCGATCTTCTCCAAAGGGGGCACATCGACGACGCGCTGCGCCGTCTCGTCGAGGCGGGCTATCCCGCAAAGTACGCCGTCCTTGCCGCCACCAAGAATATCTGCGACTGCTATTCCCTCAAAGACCGCGGCGCGGTCGCTCCCCATTACTTTGCCGATCTTGTCCTTGTGGACAATTTGGAAAATTTCGGCGTTCTTGCCGTGTTCAAGCGCGGGGTCAAGGTCGCGGAGAGGGGACACGCGCTGTTTGATTCGGGGAGCCGCTATTTGCCCTCTTCCGTCACAGATACGGTGCATATCCGTCCCGTCAAAAAGGAGGATTTCCGAATCATGGGTCACGGCGGAAGATTCCGCGCCTTGCAGGTCATGCCGAACGGGCTCTATACGGAGGAGGTCTTTCTCCCCGCGCCGAAGGGCGAGCTGATCTTAAAGAGAGACGGGACGCTTTGCAAGCTTGCCGTCATCGAGCGGCACTTTGCAAGCGGGAACATGGGGCTCGGGCTCGTGAAAGATTACGGGCTGAAGGGGGGCGCGATCGGCATTTCCGTCGCGCACGACAGCCACAACCTCGTCATTTTGGGGGACAGCGACGAGGATATGGCGCGCGCCCTCGAACTCTTACGGAAATCGGGCGGAGGAATGGCGCTCGTCTCAAACGGAGAGGAGAGAGTCTTCCCGCTCGAGATCGCGGGACTTATGAGTCAAAAAAGCGCACAAGAAGTCGCCAAAGCGACTGCGGAACTCTCCCGTCTCGGACATCAGATGGGAGTTCGGGATTGCTACGAGCCCTTCATGACGCTCGCCTTTTTGTCTCTTGCCGTCATTCCAAAGCTCAAACTCACGGATCGGGGACTCTTTTCCCTCGAACAATACAAAATCGTACCCTTGGAGGAAGTATGAAGATCGTTGCCGCAACGTCAAATGAACACAAATTACGGGAATTTCGCATGATTCTGTGGGGGCATGAGATCATCTCGGCAGCCGAAGCGGGATTTACGGGGGAGATCGAAGAAAAAGGCGTCAATTTCGAGGAGAACGCCCTCATCAAGGCGCGGGCGATCTACCGCGCGACGGGGCTTCCCGCTCTCTCCGACGACAGCGGGCTCTGCGTGAACGCCCTCGGCGGCGCACCCGGAATTTACAGTGCAAGGTATGCCGAAAAATACGCCCCGGGGAAATTTTCGGGCGGGAAAGACGAAAAAAACCGCGCCCTTCTTCTCAAAAACTTAGAGGGCGTCGAGGACAGGTCCGCCTTCTTTTGCTGCGCGGCGGCGTTCGTCGACGGCACGCGGGAGCTTGTCCGCATCGGAAAAGTCTACGGACATATTCTGACGTGCGAAAAGGGGAAGGGGGGATTCGGCTATGACCCGCTCTTCTTCAGCGACGAGCTCGGCTGTACCTTCGCCGAGGCGGGCGAGGAACAGAAGAACGCGGTCTCCCATCGCGGCCGCGCTTTGAGACAGATTTTAAAAGAGATTTAAAATTTCGTCGAAAAGCTCGCTACGCGATCTTTCTCGACGAGGAAATAGGCTTTTATGCCTTGATTTAAGTAACTCTCTTCATCGCTTTCACAACAATGTGCGTCCTGTGGGGCGCAAACAGGGGGCGCTGCCGCAGAATGGCGATTCTGCTCCGCGCAAGTAAATTAAAGAACAAAGGGCAATGCGCCGTCAAGAGTATGAATATTATTAAAACATGCGTGAAAATAATTGACTTATATTCCGAAATATGCTAATATTTATGCATGAATAAACGAATCGTTCAAATTTTGGTCGGCAGCGGTCTTTCTTTATATGGGGTGCTCATCAGCATTATATCCAAGATGGATCCCGAGTTTCCCATTTCCGTCATCATTTCGGGTTATCTTTTGGGCGTGATCGGGCTGTACCTCATCATTTATGCGTTTTTGAGATATTACAGATAGTTTCGAACGAAATCTTCCTGCGGAATCTTTCGTTCGAGGAAATGAGCTCTTTTGCCTTGATTAAGTAACTCTCGCGGTCGCTTCAAACGACAAGAAGCCGAAAGGGTTCGGCAAATGGGGTGCGCTTATGGAAAATGTGATTTCCCAACGCGCAGTTATTTTACGAACGTCCCGTCGCTTGCTTAGGGGGATTTATACTCGCCTAAAGGCTCGTGCGCCGCGTATGGATTCTCAATAGAACGACGCGTCGTCGACTACGCTCGGAATGACAGAGGAAAAAGAAAAACGCCTTTCCGGCGTTTGAGGAAATTTTCGACAAAAAAATTACGCTCTTGCTCTCTTCTTCGCCCGATAGGAGCTGCGGATGATCTCGAAGATGTTGATCCCGATGCCGGCTAAAATGTAGAGGTAGTAGGTGAACAAGCGCCAGGTGAGGACGACCCAGCCGATGACGGAGCCGATCCCGCTCACGGTGATAAAGACGAGCGACCCCGTCGCCTCGACCGCGCCCGTGTTGCCGGGCGTGGGGACAAGCAGCGCGCTGTAGCGCGTGATCACGACCAGGCAGGCGATCTGCATCGCGAGATGGACGGTCGGCTCCACGTCTCCGATGGCGGTCACCACGAAGAAGGGGATCGTCAAAAAGAGCAGGATCTCCATACAGCTCAAGAGAATGAGGGGAATGTACTTGTAGATTTCCCGCATGAACTTTTTGAGCGTTGCGCTGTATTCGCTCAGCTCGCGGACGTATTTGATGGTCGTCTTATAGCGGTTCTTGACGAGATGGATCTTCGAGAGGAACTTGATGAGCTTGATGACGAGCTTCTTGCACGGACGGGGGAAGAGGGAGAACATAATGACCATCACGGGCAGAGAGGCGTTTACGACCAGGGAGATCCAGCTCAAAATGAGCATTGTCCTCGTGACGGGCGTGCTCTCCAAAAGACTCGGCGCGATCGCCAAAAGCACGATGGTCAAAGCCGTCAGAATGGTAATGTAGACGATATACCTCAAGACGGGGATCGCGCTCGCAGGACCGTGCGGAATGTCGCTCTTCTTGTGCAGATAGTAAATTTGAAAAGGTTGTCCCCCCGTGTTGAAGGGGGTGATCCCGTCGTAGTATTTTCCGATGAACATCGTCTTGACGGCGGTCCTCATGCGGAACTTTCCCGTGTATTTTTTGAGCAAAAAGGCATATTTTCCGCTCTCGACCAAGATGTACAGCAAAATCGCGCCGAGAAGGATCCCGAACATCTTATAGTCGATCCTCTGCAGCAGCTCGAAAAAGCCGAGTTGCTTTTCCTCTTCGCCCGACAGATAGTTCCCCAGCGTGAACAGCATGACGATGGAGAGGACAATGAGTGCCAAAAGGAGGGCGGTTTTGACCCACCACCAGCGCGACCGCTTGCCTGTCTCTAAATTATCGGGTAAAAAGTCGGAATTTTTTTGCTTTTCTTCTGCCATTTTCACTCCTTACCTCATTTTATCATATCTTTTTGCAAATGGCAAGCAATTCACCCCTCATGCAACTCATCTTTCGGCGGAGGGGACTCTCCCTCGGAAATTTCTTCGGGCGGCTCCTCGGAAATTTCTTCGGCGGTAACCAAAGTTTTCTTCTTTCCCTCTCTCAGATGGATCGCCCACTTGACGACCGCCGCGCCGATGATGATCGCATAGCCGACAAAACTCCACGCGTCGGGCACTTGATTCAGAATAAAGTATCCCAAGATCGCCGCAAAGATGACCTGCGCATAGTCGAAGACGGCGAGTTCTTTCGCGGGCGCATGGCGATAGGCCGCCGTGATACAGAACTGTCCCACCGTCGCGGAGACGCCCGCGAGCACGAGATACAAAAATTGCAGCCCCGTCATCGGCTTGTAGAAAATGAGAAAGAAGGGGAGGGCGACGATCGTCGAAAACGCCGAGAAAAAGAAGACGGTCATCTGTCCGCGCTCCCCCTTCATGCCGAGAATGCGCACACAGGTATAGGCAAAGCCTGCGCACGCGCCACTCAAAAAGCCCGAGAGGGCGGGCAGAACTTTCACATCGAAGGTGGGGCGTACGACGCACATCGCGCCCCCGAAGGCGACGAGCACGAGCAGAATTTCCCACGGACGGGGCTTCTCCTTTAACAGAAAGACGGAGAAGACCATCGCAAAGAAGGGGGAAAGCTTGTTTAAGATCGAGGCGTCGGAGATACTGCCGATCCTGTCGATCGCGTAAAAGTTGAGAATGACTCCCAAAAATCCGAAGATCGAGCGCAAAAACAGCCAGGGAAGAGACTCTTTCCCGTGGATTTTGAACTTCTCCTTGGAAAAGAGCAGCACGAAAAAGACGATGATCGCCGCAAACAGATTGCGGAAGAACACCTTCTGCATGGTGGGCAGATCCCCCGCCATATTGACGAACAAATTCATGCCCGCAAAACCGAGCGCCGCACCCAGAATATAGAGAATACCGACCGTGCGTGCCTTTTTCATACCTTTCATTATACGATTAAAAGCTCCAAAAAGTCCCGAATGAAGAGATCGGAATAAGTTTTGAGCGCCTCTTCCTCGTCGGGACAGTTGGGATCGGACAGGGCGACCGTGAAAAATCCCGCCGTCTTCGCGCTTTTGATACCCACGGAGATGTCCTCGAAGACGGCGCAGTCCTCCGGCGAAAGTTTAAGTCGCTTCGCCGCCAAGAGATAGGGGTCGGGAAAGTTCTTGCCGCGCTTTGCCTCGCGCGTCTCCGTAAAGGAAGTGAAATATTGTTCAATGCCGTGCCTTTTCAGGCAGGGAAGAAAGATTTCTCTTGCCGAAGAGGTCGCAATGCCGAGCTTTACCCCGCGCGAAAAGAGAAGCTCTAAAAGCTCCTTCGCATGGGGCTTCAGCTCGACGCGGAGGGCGTACTCCTCCCGCACCATGCCGTGCCAGATTCCGACCATCTCCTCGACAGATTCGGGAAGGGAGAACCGTGTCTTTGTGTAGATGGCGGCCTCTTTGAGTTCCATCGCCTTGATCGCTCTGTAATAGTCGTCGGGAAGTGGCAGAGCGTGCATTTGGAAAAATCTGCGGTCAACGTCCTGCCACACATGCAGACTATTGAGGAGGGTCCCGTCCAAATCGAAGATCGCCCCTTTGATATGCTTTGGTAGTTTCATACCCTCTATTATACCCGTTTTTCGAAGGTTTGTCAATTAACATTCTATCTATCGACCGGGGGGATTCCTCGACTACGCTCGGAATGACAGAAGTAAAAAGCGATGTCATTCTGAGTGAAGCGAAGCGGAATCGAAGAATCCCCTTGAGCTATCGACGGGACGTTCCCAAATTCCACTGCGCGGAGCAGAATCGCCATTCTGCGGCAGCACCCCCTGTTGGCGCCCCACAGGACGCACATTGTCGTTTGAAACGACTGTGAGGACGGGGCTGTGGGAACTCGAAAGTCAGTTTCCTTGGCAAAAAGCTTTCTTTTTGCCGAAATGGGAAAAAATAGTTTACAAAATCGCCGGAAGGTGGTAAAATTGCAGGGAATGAAGCTTGTGATCGAAGTGGAAGGGATGTGCTGCAAGCGCTGCGCGGAGCGCGTCGAAAAGAAGCTGCGCCTTCTGGACGGCGTGGCGGGGGCGAAGGCGAACTTCAAAAAGGGGATCGTCTTTGTCGAGACTTCCTTGCCCTTCGAGACTCTTTCCTCCTGCATCGAGGGGGCGGGATTTGCCGTCAAGGAGATCAGGGAGCGAAAGGGCATTTTCAATTGACCACCTCTCAAGGAGTATGTATGTATAAAAAAGTAGACACATCGCTGAATTTTGTCGAGAGAGAGAAGGAGATCATCGATTTCTGGAAGCAGAACCATGTCTTCGAGCGCTCGGTGGAGCGCACGGAGGGCGGGGAGGAGTTCTCCTTCTTCGACGGTCCTCCGACCGCAAACGGAAAGCCGCACATCGG
>CANQBW010000046.1 GCA_947589565.1 uncultured Clostridia bacterium
ACTTTTCTTCCAAACCCCACAACTTCTCTTTGAACAAAATCTTAATTCCTGTTGCACTTAGTTTGACAATTCACCAGAATGACATGTCTAACACATGCCCTTGTTCTAAATTTACTGCGCGGAGCAGAATCGCCATTCTGCGGCAGCGCACTCAATTTGCGCGACCCTTCGCGCTTATTGTCGTGAAAGCGACCGTGAGAGTTACTGAATCAGGGCAGAAGAGCAAATTTCCTCGTCGAGAAAGATCGCGGAGCGAGCTTTTCGACGAAATATAAAAACCCATGGTGCGAGCAGGGTTTCCCTGCGCTGCACGACTCAATACGCGCCCTACAGGACGCACATTGTTATTTGAAACGACCGAGACGACCAAATTATTCAAGGCAAACATGTAAGTTTCCTCGAACGTAAATATTTCCGAAGGAAAGATTTCGTTCGAAAAAAATCTATCTACATCCCCCGCAACACGAACAGTCTCCCGAGCAGTTCTTGGGGGGCTTTCCCGTTGCGGAATACATCTCCCCGCTCCAGACGCGCTCCGCTGTTTTTCCGCAGACGGGACAGCGGACCTCCTCGTCGAAGCGTTTGACGAGTTCGTCGAATTTTTTCCCGCAGTTCTTGCACTCATATTCCAAAATCGGCATACGCTTTCCTCCGTGCATTTTCGGGAATATTATAGCCCTTTCCCGGACGGAATGCAAGCGTTTTTTCAGATCACGCACTTTCCGTCGACGAAGGAGCGGAGCAAATCTTCGACGTTGCTCCCCCGGAAGCAGGCGATGAAGTCCTCGGGCGTTGCGATCTTTCCGTTGAAGTCCTCGAAGTAGCGGCGCATCGCAGAGAGGAACGCCTTCTCCCCCGTCAGCATCCGCACGCGGTCGAGCATGATGACTCCCTTGTCGTAGGCGAGATTGCGATATTCATACTCTCCCGAATAGGAAGTGAGGGATCTGTTCATGCCCGTATCCTTCTCCCCCGAGAGCTGCGATTTGACGGAAAAGTAAGCCCTGTATCCGTTTTCCGACTGTTTGATGAAGTCGGCATAGGTGATCCCGCACTCGGGATGATTCTCCAAAAACAGCGCGGCGGAGTACTCCGCGAGGCTCTCGTCAAGCCAGGGATTTTCAAACTGGTTGCTGCCGACCATCGAGTACCACCACTGGTGCGCCGTCTCGTGGGCGACGACCGCCGCGACCTCGTCCTCCCGCAGATTCGCCGCGATCATGGCGAGCCCGCTGTACTCCATTCCCCCATAGGGAAAGTCCGTTTGCACGAGGGTGTATTTGGGATATTCGTAATTTCCGAATGCCCCCGAGAAGTACTCGATGCTGCCCGTCGCCGCCTGAAGGGTGGTATCGGGAGAGGAATCGTCGAGGTAGTAGTACTCGACGCAGACGCCGCCGATGGACTTCTGCATATATTTGAGGTCCTTTCCCAGGACAAAGGCGACGTCCCGCACCTTCTCCGACTTCATGGAGAGGGTCTTCTTGCCCTGCGAACTCGAGACCTCTCCCGCGCCGCCGTAGGCGATCTCATACTCGCTCGGGAAGGTCAATTTGACGTCGAAGTCCGAACACTCGCTGACGAAGGGATCGCCGCAGCTTGCGTAGACGTATTCGAGATATCCTTCCTCTCCGCGGGCGCAGAGGGCGGGATAGAAGTTTGCGAGGGTGATGTTGCGCTCCCCCACGCCGAGCCGGTGGTTGACGTTGGCGAGCTTGACGTCGAAGCCGAGAGTCACGCTCGTGCTCTCGTCGGGGAAGAGAGGCTCGTTCAGGGCGACCGAGAGAATATTTTTGTCCTCTCCGCCGATCTGATAGCTCTTCGCGCCCTCGATGGAGGTGATGTCGATCCCGCCGTAGCTCTTGCCGTTATAATAGGCGGAATCGCCGTATAATTCGGACACGGGTGCATATTTTGCCCCCTCCCGATAGGCGTTGGGCCACAGTTCGAAGGAGAGAGATTCAAGCGTCTCCTCTCCCAAATTCGGGACCGTGACGGTCATGCTTGCCTTGAGCCTACCCTCGGCGGGAAGATATTCCCCCTCGATCGAATAGCGCGTCCGTTTGACGGATGTCTTGCCGCAGCCTGTAAATCCCGCGGCTGCTCCGACGATGAGAAAGGCTCCGAACGCACATGCAAAAATTTTTCGCATACTTTTTACCTCCCGGGGGACAGATGCTCCCGACACGCACTATTCTATGTGCGCTTTTTCGCACTTAGAAGTCAAAAACCGCTTTTTTATTCCAAAAAAGCAGCATGAAAAATTTTCTCCCAAGCGAACAGTTCGCTTGAACACTGTCTTTTACGAAAGACGAACGTGTTACTTTTTTTACGAATACAAAAAAAGTAACCAAAAAAAATTCCGGGATGCTTGCGTATGCATCCCGGACCCTTTAACGCTCGTAATATTTACAATCTATCGACCAAGGGGATTCCTCGACTGCGCTCGGAATGACAGGAAAACAAGCAAGTAAAAAGCAAGTCATTCCGAGCGTAGTCGACGACGCGTCGTTCTATTGAGAATCTATACGCGGCGCACGAGCCTTTAGGCGAGTAAAGTGAGCGTAGCGAACGGGAATCCCCTAAGCAAGCGACGGGACGCTCCCTTATTATGTCATCCTGAGCGGAGTCGAAGGATCTCTACTTTATTGTTGGATCCTCAAAAGGGCGCACCTTCGATTCCGCTTCGCTCCACTCAGAATGACATGGAGGTAACGTGTCATTCCGAGCGTAGTCGAGGAATCCCCCCGGTCGATAGAATGTTGTTTTACGATTTTAGAACGCCCCGTCGAAACTCAAGGGGATTCTTCGACGACGGCACCCTGCGGGTGCCTGCTCAGAATGACATGTCTAACACAATTTCCTCGACGATAAATATTTTCGCAGAAAAGATTTCCTTCGAAACCCGATTTTTTTTACTTTACCCCTTGAAATTTCTTAAAAAATAGGATATAATATCCAAAAGCTGTCTCGGCAATTTCAAAGAGAGGTGAAAAATTATGAGCATTACCGCAAAGAATATCCGCAACGTCGCCATCGTCGGCCACAGCGGAGAGGGCAAAACCACCCTGTGCGAGGCCATTCTCTTCAACGGCGGTTCCATCGAGCGCATGGGCAGAGTGGAAAACGGGACCACGGTATCCGATTTCGACGAGCAGGAGATCGCAAGAAAGATCTCCGTCTCCCTCTCCGTCTGCTATACGGAATGGAAGGGCGTCAAGCTCAACCTGTTGGACGTCCCCGGATTTTACGACTTCGAGAGCGAATCCAACGAGGCGATGCGCGCCTGCGGCGCCGCCCTCATCGTGACGGGCGCAAACGCGACGGTCACCGTCGGCACGGAGAAGGCGATCGGGCAATGTCTCCGCGCGAAGAAGCCGATGGTCCTGTTCATCAACAGCATGGACAAGGAAAACGCCGACTACCAGGGCGCGATCCGTGCACTCACCGAGAAATACAAGACGAAGATCGCCCCCATTCAGATCCCCATCATGGAGGGAAACAAGATGACGGGTATCGTAAATGCCTTGACGGGCAAGGCCTTCCGCTTCTCGAGCGAGGGCACCAAGGAGATCCCCGTCCCCGAGGAATACATCGGCGATCTTGAAAAAATGCAGTATGCGCTCATGGAGGCGGCAGCCGAAAACGACGACGCGCTCCTCGAAAAGTACTTTGAAGAGGGCGCCCTCACCCGCGAAGAGATCATACACGGTATCCGCAAAGGCATCTACAACATCAACATCATTCCCGTGCTCGCGGGCAGCGCGCTCCAGAACAGGGGGGTCATCAACCTCATGAACGAGCTCGTGAAATACCTTCCCGAGGCCGCGGAGCGCGGAAATCTTCCCGCAAAGGACCTTAAAAACGACGCCCTCATCGGCATTTCCTGCGACGAAGACGCTCCCTTTGCGGCACAGGTCTTCAAGACCGCCGTCGATCCCTTCGTCGGAAAACTCAACTACCTCCGCGTGTGCAGAGGGACTCTCCGCACGGGCATGACTGTCCTCAACACCAAGACGGGCGAGGAGGAGAGGATCAGCGCGATCTACCTCGTCAACGGTAAAAAACAGACCCCCGTTCCCGAACTTTGCGCGGGCGACATCGGCGCGGTCAACAAACTCAACAACACGGGCACGGGCGACACCCTCTGCGACAAGGACGCTCCCGTCCTCTTCGACGACATTCCCTTCCCCAAACCCGTCCTCTCCCTCGCCGTCTATGCGAAGGTCCGCGGGACGGAAGACAAGGTCTTTTCGGGGCTCAACCGTCTTTCGGAAGAAGACAAGGGCTTTGCGGTCTTCAAGGATCCCGACACGGGCGAGACGCTCGCGGGCGGGCAAGGCGAAGTCCATCTCGACATCATTCAGAAGAAACTCAAGGCAAAGTTCGGCGCGGAGGCGGAACTTAAGGCCCCCGCCATCGCCTATAAGGAGACCATTCGTTCTACGGCGATCGCCGAGGGCAAGCACAAGAAGCAGACGGGCGGCCACGGGCAGTACGGACACGTCAAGATGCGCTTCGAGCCGACGGAGAAGGACTTCGAGTTCGCGGAAGAGGTCGTCGGCGGCACCGTCCCCAAGAATTTCATTCCCGCCGTCGAAAAGGGGATCACCGAATGCCTCGCGCACGGCGTGCTCGCGGGCTATCCCGTGACGAAGATGAAGGCCGTCCTCTTCGACGGAAGCTTCCACCCCGTCGACTCCTCGGAAGCGGCGTTCAAAGCGGCTGCGGAGCTTGCGTTTAAAGAGGGCATGAAAAACGCCTCCCCCGTCCTTCTGGAACCCCTCTCGAGACTGAGGATCATGGTGCCCGAACAGTTCGTCGGCGACGTGATGGGCGATCTGAATACCCGCCGCGGACGGATCCTCGGCATGGACAGCCAGGACGACATGCAGATCATCACCGCCGAGGCGCCCAAGGCGGAAATTCTGACCTACGCCACCGCCCTCCGCTCCATGACCCAGGGCAGAGGCAGATTCTCCGAATCCTTCGCCCGCTACGAACAGGCGCCCGACTATGTGGTGCAAAATATCGTGAAGTAAAAGTTTCGGCAAAAATCTTGCTGCGCAATATTTTCGCCGAGGAAATTGACTTTTGCGCCTTAACTTGCTCACTCTCGCGGTCGCCTTGATTGACAATAAGCGCGAAGGGTCGCGCAAATTGAGTGCGCTGCCGCAAAAGCGTGGTTTTGCTCCGCGCAGTAATTTAGAACGAAGGGCAATGTGCGTCCTGTGGGGCGCAAACAGGGGGCGCTTATGGAAAAGTGTGATTTTCCAACGCGCAGTAATTTGAAACATCAATGCGCCGCGCACAAATGTGCGCGGCGCATTGCCCTTTGTTCTGAAATTCATGGTGCGAGCAGGGTTTCCCTGCGCTGCACGACTCAATACGCGCCCTACAGGACGCACATTGTTAGTTGAAACGACCGCGACGACCAACTTTTGGGAACTCGAGAGCTTATTTCCTCGTCGAGAAAGATCGCGTAGCGAGCTTTTCGACGAAACTTTTACTTCATATCCTCGATCACTTTTTCCAACATGGGGTCGGAATTTCCCCAGATGAGGTCGGCGGCGACGGGGATCGCGCCGTCATTGGGGGTCACGCCCACGCCGTGAATGCTCTTGCCGTTGGGCCAGACGATCTCGGCGGTCGTCAGCTTCATCGCCGCGCCGTTCGGATTCTGGAATGTCGACTGCATGATGCCCTTTCCGTACGATCTCGCAGTGCCCGAGGCGTTCTGCCTTAAGTAGATGTGCGAGAAGTCCACCGTGCCGTAGTCGACCATTGCGCCGATGAGGCATTCGGAGGCGGACGCGGTGTTCTCGTCCGCTAAAATGTAGACTTTGGAGTTCTCGGTAAAGTAGTCGTAGAAGTCGTTCCCGTCGGCATTGTAATTCTGCTCTCTTCCGCTGCGGAAGACGGCTTTTGCGACCACGGGGTGGCTTTTTTCGGCGTTTCTCATGAGATGGGAGGCGATATCGCAGAGGATATCCATATATCCGCCGCCGTCCGTGCGGAGGTCTAAGATGAGGTTCTCTCTCCCCCTCTCGTGCATGAGGGAGAGGATCGCCTCGAACTCGTCCGCTGCGTTTCCGCTGAACTCATCGAGACGAATGTAGGCGGTCTTTCCGTCGAGTCCCGCGATGGGCTCGTTCGTCTCGACGAGTTCGGCGTTATTTTTGAACCCGCCGGTCTTCTTATAGACGATACGGAAGGAAGTCTCGCTGTCGCGGTAGTGGACGTATGCGGTCTGATAGCTGCCGCGCTGCACGGTGAAAACTTGGGCGTCGCTGCCGTCCTGTTCATAGCCGCAGCGGATGTTGACGGGGTCGGGAACGTCGCCGATGAGCTCTCTCAGTGCGGAGGAATTTCCCGTCTGCAGCTCTTCACCCACGCCGAAACCGAACACATACATGCCTTTTCTCAGTCCCGCGACGCTTGCGGGGGAGCCTTCGGCGACGAGCGCGAGGCGCGGGATCGTCTGCGTGCCGACCTTGGTGTCCTGCAGAGAGATGCCGACGCCCGAATTTCTGCCCTTCCCCTCGCTGACATAATCATCGTATTTGACGGGTGTGAACAGCTCGGAATAGGGGTCGAGGTCGAGGACGTCATAGAGGTCCTGATAGAGTTTCTCCTCGTCGAGCGGCTTATAATAGTTGCGCTCGGAGACCTGGAGTCCCCATAAAAAGGTGTGGACCTCCTCTCCGAGAGAGTAGTAGTGCCCGAACCAACCGACGACGAAGGCGACCGCGGCGACGGCGGCAAGCGTTACAAACCACCACGCCTTTCCCTTTTTCTTCTTCCGCTTTTTCTCTTCGGGCTCCTCGCCCTCCTCGGGATCTTCGGTCGGCTTTATGTCCTCTTCTTCGATCGGATCTTCCTCGTGTTCCTCTTTCATGGCTGTCCCTCCCCGTTTGTATTTTTCCCCAATTATATCACGCAAAAACGGGAATTTCAAGACTTTTCGAAGGATTCGTACAAGAAATCTTCGCCTTTAATTGTTCTCTTCGTGCAAAACATGCCAAATTCCGCCCCTATCCCGTGATATAATAAATATACTTTATCGGTTATCTTCGGAGGAAATATGAAAGCGTTCTTTTCCAATGCGAATGAAAAAACATCCAAACTGTATGCGGCGATCTCGGGGATCTTCTCTCTTCTCGGCATCGGCGGGCTGCTCATCGGATATTTTACGGGAATGTCCCCCATCGGCCATGCCGTCGCGGGCGGCGAGCCCATTTTAAAAGGTGCGCTGATGGGCGTCGTCATCGAGATCATGCGCGGGAGCATCGAAATGCCCTCCTACAACCTCTCGCTGGGGCTGTCGGGATTTCTGCCCATGATGCTCTATATCTTGGTGATGATCTTGATCTCCGCGGTGCTGCTCTCCCTGATCTTGACGATCGCAGCATTCCTTCTGCCCCGCTTCTCCCGCCTGCTCGCCCTGCAGCAGGGGAGAGTCCTCTTCTTTTCCTACGCCCTTCTCTTTGCGGGAAATGCGCTCCTGTATCTGCTTTCGGGGGGGACGCTCTCCGCGTCGCCCTTCGACCTTCCCTGCTTTCTGACGGCGATCCTGCTTCTCTTTGTCCTCTTTCTGACCGCGCTCGCCGAGAACAAGATCAAGAGCGCCCTCAACGGATTTTTGTTCTGTATGAGCCTTTTGACGGCGTGCGCCTTTCTGCTGCCGTCGACGCCCCTGCTCTCGAGCGTCAACGCGCTCACCTCACCCCTTGAGGACAACTCCCTGCGCGGGATCCTCATCGCGTTTTGCATCGTCGTCGCCCTGAATTTTATCCTCTCCACCGTCCGCCTGCACGCAAAAAGCGCATATGGGGTAGACATTGTGAGATTCGGCGTGCAGCTTCTTGTCATGATCGCGCTCATCGCCGTCTGCTTTTTCAGGACGAACTACTCCTTCTTCTCCGACCAGCCCCTCGCGGCGATCTTTCTCCTGCTCGGAACCCTCGGCGGGATCGCCCTGTCCCTCTTCTGCATTCTCGCCTTCCCCAAGCTCTCCCGCGCCCCCGCAAAAACCGCCGAGAGCGTTTGAAAAAGCAAACGCTTCGGGAATATTTACGTTCGAGGAAATGAGCTCTCGAGTTCCCACGACTTGGTCGTCTCGTTCGTTTCAAACGACAATGTGCGTGCGGTGGCTCGCAAACAGGCGGCGCATGTTATTTTAAATGTCATTCCGAGCGTAGTCGAGGAATCCCCCCGGTCGATAGAATGTTGTATACCGATTACAAAGTGCGCCGTCCGCAAAAGCGGACGGCGCACTGTCATTCAGCGCAGGATAAACCCGGGAGTGCGCGGGGGCTCGGAGTCGTCTATTATATTGATCGATTCGTGCTCAGTTTCAAAAACAAAATCCATAAACACTCCTTTTCGGAGCGGCGATCATTGGCGCGGATAGATTGGATTTCCGTCGCCTTTAAAGGAAAAATAAAACGCGCCCGTAGGCGCGTCCCTTTTGCCGCACCTGTTTTTTCTGCGACAAAAAAACTTCCAAGATTCATTGATAACAATGTAAATGGTGGGTGCAACACAAAAGGCTGTTTTTGCACCATTTACAAGTTATCATATTAAAATTTTTCCTGAAAGATTTTTTGTCGCAAGACCCATTTTACCAGAAAACTCTTTCCCTGTCAACCCTTTTTGAAAAAATAAAACGCGCCTATAAGAAAGACGCGTTTTCGGTTTACATCATTCTATCGACCGGGGGGGATCCCTCGATTTCGCTACGCTTCACTCGGGATGACAGGAGGAAAACATATAAAGCAATGTCATTCCGAGCGCAGTCGAGGAATCCCCTAAGCAAGCAGATAGCTGCCCTTTGTTCTAAATCCCACGGTGCGAGCAGGGTTTCCCTGCGGCAGCAGTTCGGCGGTAGCCCCCGCCGAACCGGGGCTGTGGGAACTCGAAAGCCCAATTCCTCGACGATAAATATTCCGAAGGAAGATTTTCGTGAAAAAAATCTGCGCCGTCCGCAAACGCGGACGGCGCAGTGTTGTTTTAATTGTTTAGCTGAGTTCGTGGACGAAGATCCCGCTTCTCAGTTTCGGCTCGAACCAGGTCGACTTGGGGGGCATGATGTTGTTCGTGTCCGCGATCGTCATCAGGTCGTCGAGACCGGTGGGATACATCGCAAACGCGACAGCCTTGCCGCCGTCGACGAGACGGACGAGCTCCTCGAGCCCGCGGATACCGCCGACGAAGCTGATCCGGTCGCTCGTGCGGGGGTCGTCGATCCCGAGAATGGGGGTCAGGACGTTCTTCTGCAGAATGGAGACGTCGAGATTGTCGACGGGGTCCTTCGGGTCGAAGATCCCCTCCTTCGCCTTGAGCAGATACCACTTCTTGTCGAGATACATGCCGAAGGTGTGCTTCTCCTGCGGTCTGCACATGCCCTTGTTGTACTCCTCGACATCGAACGCCTTTTTGATCTTCTCGAGGAACTGCTCCTTCGAATTTCCGTTGAGGTCGTGCACGACGCGGTTGTAGTCGAGGATCTTGAGTTCGGAATCGGGGAAGAGCACGGCGAGGAAGAAGTTGAACTCCTCGTCTCCCTTATAGTTGGGGTTGGCGGCTCTTCTTCTCTGTCCGACTCTTACGGCGGAGGCCGCTCTGTGATGGCCGTCCGCGATGTAGAAGTCGGGGATCTTCGCAAAGTCCTCTTGGAGCTCCTTGATGAGCTTGTCGTCGTCGATGACCCAGACGGTGTGCGTGATCCCGTCCTCTGCCACGAAGTCATAGACGGGCTTGTGTGCCTTCATCCAATCGTTCATGATGTCGGAGATGTTCTTCTGCGCACGATAAGTGAGGAAAATGGGACCCGTGTTCGCATTACAGGTGTCCACATGGTGGATCCTGTCCGCTTCCTTCTCGGCGCGGGTGAGCTCATGCTTCTTGACATGGTTGTTGAGATAGTCGTCGATGGACGCGCAGCCGACGATGCCCGACTGTGCGCGGCCGTCCATGATCTGGCGGTAGATGTAGTAGCAGGGCTTGCTGTCCCGGATGTACACGCCGTCCGTCTCCATCTTCTTGAGGTTGGAGGCCGCCTTTTCGTAGACTTTCTCGTCGTAGATGTCGATGGAGGGATCGAGGTCGATCTCCGCCTTGTCGACATGCAGGAAAGAGTAGGGATTTCCCTTGACCATTTCCCGCGCTTCCTTGCTGTTCATGACGTCATAGGGGAGCGCTGCCACCTTGGAGGCGAGCTCGGGCGTGGGGCGCACTGCCTTGAACGGGCGAAAAACTGCCATAGTCCTCCTCCCTTACTTGAGCGTCTTCAAGAGGATCTCCACGATCTCGTCGCCGATCCTGTTCTGCGCTTCCTTGGTCGTGCCGCCGATGTGCGGGGTGAGGGAGACCTTCGGATGATGGAGAAGTCTCTCGTTCTTGCAGGGCTCTTCCTGATACACGTCGAGACCTGCGCCTGCGAGCTTGCCGGAATCCAGCGCGTCGCAGAGAGCGTTCTCATCGATGAGTGCGCCTCTCGCCGTGTTGACGAGGAACGCGCCGTCCTTCATCTTCGCGAGGAAGGCAGCGTCCACCATGGGAGGCTGACCCTTGGTCGCGGGAATGTGGAAGGTGATGAAATCGGAGACTTTGAGGAGCTCGTCGACGGGGAGCATCTTGTAGGGGACGCCCTGCGCCTCCGCTCTGTCGGTGTAGACGACCTTCATGCCGAGCGCGTCTGCACGCTTTGCGGTCTCTCTGCCGATCCTGCCCATGCCGAAGATGCCGAGGGTCTTGCCCGTGAGCTCGATCCCCTTGTAGGCGTTCTTTTCCCACTTGCCCTCGCGCATCGTGACGTTCGCGATGGAGACGAAGCGGGAGAGTGCGAGCATGTGCGCAATTGCAAGCTCCGCAACGGACGCGCTGCTTGCATTGGGCGTGTTCGCGACTTGAATGCCCTTGCTCTTTGCATAGTCCACGTCGATGTTGTCGACGCCGACGCCGCCGCGGATGATGATCTTGAGTCTTCCGGCTGCCGCCGCTGCGTCGATGATGGGAACGCGGACCTTCGTCGCGGAGCGGACGACAAGCGCGTCAAACTCCTTGACTTTCTCCGCAAGCACGTCGGGTTCGTAGAACTCCTCTACGACTTCCCAACCCAAATCTCTGAGTTTCTGAACGGCGCCCTTGGCCATGCCGTCGGTTGCAAGTACACGGTACATTTTTCTTTCCTCCCGAAATTATTTTCTGTTCTCTTTTTCGAACTTTTCCATGAAGCGGACGAGCGCCTCGACGCCCTCGATGGGCATTGCGTTGTAGATGCTTGCGCGCATACCGCCGACGCTCTTGTGGCCCTTGAGGTTCTCGAAGCCGGCCGCCTTGGACTCTGCGATGAACTTCTTCTCCATTTCCGCATCGCCGATGACGAAGGGAACGTTCATGAGGGAGCGGTCCTTCTTGACGACGGTGCCGCGGAACAGCTTGCTGTTGTCGAGGTAGTCGTAGAGGATCTTCGCCTTCTTCTCGTTGTGCTCCTTCATTGCGCTGAGGCCGCCCATCTTCTTGATCCACTTGAAGACCTTGCCGCAGATATAGATGCAGTAGCAGTTGGGGGTGTTGTAGAGGGACCTTTCGTCCGCCTGGGTCTTCCACTTGAGCATCGTGGGGGTTCCGGGATAGACTTCATCGGAGATGAGGTCTTCGCGGATGACGGAGATGACCATGCCCGCGGGGCCGATGTTCTTCTGAACGCCGCCGTAGATGACGCCGTACTTCGTGACGTCCATGGGTTCCGAGAGGAAGCAGGAGGAGACGTCGGAGACAAGGATCTTGCCCTTGGTGTTGGGAAGCTGCTTGAACTTTGTGCCGTAGATGGTGTTGTTCTCGCAGATATACACATAGTCCGCGTCGGGGCTGATGGGAAGATCGGAGCAGTCGGGGATATAGCTGAAGTTCTGATCTTCGGAGGAAGCGATCTTATTGGCTTTGCCGTAGATGCCTGCCTCTTCGAACGCCTTCTTCGCCCAGCGGCCGGTGACGATGTAGTCTGCGACGCGGTTCTTCATGAGGTTCATGGGAACAGCCGCAAACTGCTGCGACGCACCGCCCTGAAGGAACAGGACCTTGTAGTTGTCGGGCACGCCCAACAGATCTCTGAAATCCTTCTCCGCTTCGTTGATGATGTCGTCGAACATTTTGGAGCGGTGGCTCATTTCCATGACCGACATGCCGCATCCGCGGTAGTTCATCATCTCTGCTGCGGCTTCGCGCAGGACCTCTTCCGGCAGTACGGCGGGACCTGCCGAGAAATTGTAAATTCTTCCGTCTGACATGATTTTGCCTCCTTCTTATTCAAAATTCAAATATTTTTGCCCTTTTTCGGACATTTCTTTGAATAAGATTTTTTATTTATCATTGCTTAAAAGAATACCATAATTTTGCTTTTCTGTCAATCTTTTTTCGGCAGATTTTCGGGGGAAAAACAGCGAGCAAGCATTTGCGCGTCTTTTTGCTCGGCAAGGACGCTCGCGGGCGCCTTCGTGCAGACGGAGAGGAAGTAATTCTCCCGCGCAAACGTCGTGATTTTATCCGAAATTTCGGGTGAAAGCGTCGAAAATGTGGGGAAGGGGAGGGAAAGTCCCCTTCCGATCATCTTAGAATACGCCTCTTTTTTTGTCCAGACCGCGATTCTTTGCCGCGCATCGCGGGAAGAGCAATATTTTTGCTCCTCTTCCGAAAAAAATCGGGCAAGGAGGGCGTCGGAGATGGGACGTATGCTCTGCACGTCCACCCCGACGGGCTTTGAAAAGAGCGCGGCGGCGGCGGCATTGTCGGTGTGGGAGAGGTTGAAACAAAGGTCAGGGCGGGCGGGAAGATAGGGTTTTGCATACCTGTCTCGCAAAAAGAGAAGCTCCTTCTCCGAAAGGTGCGCCCGCTCGAGAAGCAGCATTCTCAAAAGCAGCCTTGCACACAGGACCCCCGTCCGCTTATGTTCGGGCAGACGAACAAGTTCCTCCCGCTCACAAGGGGGAAGGACAGAGAGAAACTCCTTGGGGAAGAACTTCGGGAGCTGCATTTCATAGACGATCGCGTGAAAGGAGAACGCTTGCATACGCCGATATTTTACAGGGAATTTATTTGTTTGTCAAATGAAATGTTTATGGAACGTCCCGTCGAACCTCAAGGGGATTCCTCGATTCCGCTACGCTCCACTCGGAATGACATGCTTTTTACATGCTC
>CANQBW010000047.1 GCA_947589565.1 uncultured Clostridia bacterium
TGCCGGTGTGGTGGAATTGGCAGACGCGCTGGACTCAAAATCCAGTGGTAGTGATACCATATCGGTTCGACCCCGATCACCGGCACCACGGGCGCGGGCGGCAATTTTGCCGCCCGCGCCCTATTTTGCACCCATGTAAAAAACGACATCGCCTTTTTACTGTCATTCCGAGCGTAGCCGAGGAATCCCCCAGGTCGTTGCAGGAGTCGGTAAACATTATTAGGAACGTCTCGTCGCTTGCTTAGGGGATTGTTCGACGACGCCGCGCCGTGCACCAATGTGCGCGACGCGGCTGCTCAGAATGACATCGCTTTTTCGTTCCATCCTGTCATTCTGAGTGGAGCGTAGCGGAATCGACGCCACATCGTTCTATTGAGAATCAATATGTGGCGCACGAGCCCCTTTTGTCATGTTGAGCGAAGCGCAGCGGAGTCGAAACATCTCGTCCTTAGGAAAGGGGCGAAGTAAACATCTCGTCCTTATTGTGAGGACAGCCAAAGGACGAGATTCTTCGACTCCGTGGCTACGCCACTCCGCTCAGAATGACATAAAAATTCCAAATTTACTGCGCGAAGCAAGATTTTTTGGGAAAAGGTGGAGCGTTGCATTCTTGCTCAACAGCCCGGTGGGCTGTGAGCGCAACGCAGACGACGCGCCGTTCTATTGGTTATCGAAGCGCGGCGCACGAGCCTTTAGGCGAGTTTAGCCGAGCTGGTAGCGAGGCGGGTGAGGCGGGCGCTACCGCCTCACCAAGGGCGTTAAAAGCATAAGGGTTGCCTTTCGGCAACCCTTTGCATAATGCGCCTTGTCCCATAGGGCTCCCAAAAAATATTTCGTAGAAAGATTTTTTGGGAAAAGGAGCGGCAAGTAGCAAAAGGATAGTGCCCGCCGAATGGCGGGCACTTCCAAAAGCCGCTTTGAGGGCTCCCAAAAAATATTTCGTAAAAAGATTTTTTGGGAAAAGGAGACGCAGGCGTTAAAAGCATAAGGGTTGCCTTTCGGCAACCCTTTGCA
Organism: uncultured Clostridia bacterium; assembly: GCA_947589565.1. Taxonomy (GTDB): domain Bacteria; phylum Bacillota; class Clostridia; order Christensenellales; family Borkfalkiaceae; genus Gallimonas. Next base: position 1,015 of record CANQBW010000047.1, read on the forward strand.
AATTCGCCTTGCGGCGACGCGGTGGTGGACCTGCGCAGATTTGAACTGCGGTCTTACAAGGTTCCTCCGCGGACACTACACGCTTAGTCTGTGGTCGATCTTATCCGCATTCGGTCCACAGACAAACGAAATGCGAACGTATTTCCGAAAGTCATCCTTCCTCGGGGGAAATGCGCCGAAAAAGGACGTTCCCTACTCAATTGACGCCCCTCTCTCCGCGCGTAGGAAGCGGAGCGGGACGGGGCTTAAAGGTTAAGCCGCAAGTGCCAAACGGGGAGCCGAAGCTCTGCGAGTAGCGGTTCTGCTATTATTTTCAGCATTTAAAATTTTTCCGTTTTTACGGAGCCGAGCCTCCGGCGTGCGTCCGACAGACTCCGCTTGCAATCGAATCCGAAACAGGCCCGTCTCTTTATATCATATCCCTTTTTAAGTAAAAAGTCAAGTGTTTTTACAAAGCGATGTCATTCTGAGTGGAGCGAAGCGGAATCGAAAGCGAGCACAGCGAGCGGGAATCCCCTAAGCAAGCGACGGGACGTTCTGAATATCGGTATACAACAGTCTAATGACCGGGGGGATTTATACTCGCCTTCGGCTCGTGAGGCGCGTATGGATTCTCTATAGAACGACGCGCCTTCGACTGCGCTCGGAATGACGGGAAAGGACAAAAGGGCGAGATGTTTCGACTCCGCTTCGCTCCGCTCAACATGACAGTGGGGGCTGTGCGCCTTCGACTACGCTCAGGGACAGGAAGGGACAAAAGGGCGAGATGTTTCGACGACGCCGCGCCGCGCACCAATGTGCGCGGCGCGGCTGCTCAACATGACAATAATAGAAACGTCGAAGACGACGGCGCCCCGCGGCGAAAGCCGCGGGGCGCATGATCAGAATGACAAATCAATATCTTCTCTTGGAAATATCCGCTTCGGGAAAATCAATATCTTCTCTTGGAAATATCCGCTTCGGGAATGGGATAAAGGGTCTCAGTCTCAGTCTCTTTCTTCTCGGCGTCGTAATAGAGCTTTCCGCAGACCGTACGGTTTTCGGTCGTATTGTATTTGATGACGCGCTCCAACCGCTCCTCGGCTACTCCCCCTAGCATTCTCGAGACATATCCCTCTTTGTCGATAAAGAAATTGCGGGGAACACGGTTATCGACCACGATTTTACTCTTGATGATGGGATTCAGCTTGTCACAGACAAGATAGACTTGGTCGCTGTCGAGGTCATAATGGAAGAACTCGTCGATCCCCTCCAGAGTTTTCTCTTTATTATTTAAGTCATTGATGAAGACGAAGCAGATATTATCGTATTTCTTTATGAAGTCATTCAGGGTGGGAGCTTCTTCTTTGCACCAGATACAGCTGTTATCGTAGATGTTGACGATGACAAGATCGAATTTTTCAAGAAGCTCTTTGAGCGTGACGTTGACAGTTCCCTCTCCCTCGTTAATGGTGGGGAAAGTGAAATTATCTTTCACTACGGTGCCGACCTCGATTTTGTCCTGGCCTTGACTCATATCGCATTCGAGACGAATGTCCACCGTCGGATATTTTTCCTCTGTGTCGTAGGGCGCAGTGCCGTCACTGAGGGAGATCGGATAGGATTCCTCATGGACAAATCCTTGGACCACTTTGTCGATCTTGATCGTGTAATCCCCCTTCGGAAGCGGAATATCCCGCATGAAGTACTCCTGTTCGTCGCTCGAAGCAGAATGGGCGCCGATTGCGTCGCTGAAGACCTGATTCCCTTCGCTGTCGTAGATGCTGATCACGGGATTGTCTTCGGGACCATCGTAGTAAAACTTGTACCCGTTCCAACGGTTGAGATAGATCCGATAGTTGATCAGCTCCTCCTCGGGTTCTTCGGGCTCTTCGGGTTCCTCAGGCTGTTCGGGCACCTCGGGCTCTTCGGGTTGTTCGGGCTCCTCAGGCTGTACGGGCACCTCGGGTTCTTCAGGCACAGGATCCTCGGGGACAGGGTCCGTGGGAACGGGATCCTCAGGCAAGGGGCCCTCGGGCTCCTCGGTTTCGGGAGGAGGAGTTTGTTGCTCCGTTTTGTCCTCGAGTTTATCGATCTTCTGAATGTCCGTTCTCTCATTGCAACCCTCATGCAGGCAGTGGCGGGAACGCTCTCCCTCGCTTTGCGTGGTGGGCTCGACATCGGTCGTGAAATTTTCATCAAAGAGGTGCTGCAAGGCGGCGATTTCTTCGGTTTCGACCTTGCCGCACTTTTGGCAGACGCGCTCTTTCGACCCGCTCTTCTCGCAGGTCGCAGCCGAGAGGGTCTCCCATGCGCCGTATTCATGCTCGCACTCGCAACCCGCGAAAATCCCCGCGAAGACGAAAGTCAACACAAGAATCAACGTGATTGAAAGAAATCTTTTTCTCATTTTATCACCTCCTATAGGTTCTATTCCATTATACTTTCCTTTCACCGTTTTGTCAAGAATTATTTTTATATTTTCACAAAAAAATTACATAAATTTGACATGGCATTGTAGAATTTGAGAACGCCTCGTCGCTTGCTTAGGGGATTCACGTTCGCTACGCTCACTTTACTCGCCTAAAGGCTCGTGAGGCGCGTATGGATTCTCAATAAGACGACGCGCCTTCGACTTCACTCCGCTACGCTCCGTTTCGCTCAGAATGATCAGGAAAGGGGCTCGTGCGGCGCGCATTCTATCGACCGGGGGGATTCCTCGACTACGCTCGGAATGACAGGAAGTAGAGGCGCGCCTTCGACTGCGCTCGGAATGACAGGAAAAATGTTAAAAGGGCGAGACCCTTACTCGCCTAAAGGCTCGTGCGCCACATATCGATTCTCAATAGAACGATGTGGCGTCGACTGCGCCCAAAGTGACAGGAAGGGATAAAAGTGCTGATGTTTCGACTCCGCTTCGCTCCGCTCAACATGGCATGGGGGTAATCCCGCCGAAAAAACCGTAGAAAAATGCCGAAAAGATGAGCCCCGCCGCAAGAAGGACCATCGGCAGCCACGGGATATAAAAGGGCGCATAGTAGCCGACCGTTATAAAGTGCAAAATTTTCAGGATGACTGCGGAGAGAGAAAACATCACGAGGAAAATTGCCGCAATCAGGAGCAGCATGTCCGTCAAAAGATAGCAAAAGAGCGTTTTTCTTTCCATTCCGAGATCGCAAAGTGCGCCAAACTCCTCTCTGCGGGAAATATAGTCCCGCGCGAAAAACAAGATCAGGGTAAAGATCATGAGAGGCAGGAAGAGCAAAGAGGCGGAGATAATAAAATGTATGGGGACTTTCATCTCCTCGCCGAGATCTTCATTGAGAAAACGGACGGTTGCGCCCTCAACTTTTGAAATTTCCTCTTTGAGACGGGCCGTCTCCTCTTTTGTCTTCCCCGAAAACCAAATGCGGTAAAAATCCATGTCCCCGTAATACAGAAATTCGGACTCCATCACAAAGAGGGTCGCGCCTGAGGAGGTATCCTTCGTCTCGTAATCCAAAGGGACTTCATTCAAAAAGCCGATGATCTCGATCTCGATGCCATCGGACAAATTTCCCCGAATCGGCGCGGAAGTATCTTCCACGATATAATAGGGCTTGTTGTGCTCCCCGTAGCCGAAATTTTGTAAGATCGCCGAAATTTCTCCCGTCGCGGGAAAGAGGAAGAGAGAGCTTGCCATCTTCTCAAAATCCTCGTCGGAAAGCACCCGAACTTGCAAAGAATAATTGACGAGAAGCGTCCCTCCCCTGGAGGAGGAGACGCGATAGATCCGCTGCGAGGAGTGCGGAGAATTTCCCACCATTTCTTGAATTTGCTCGAAGGCGGCCCTATTTTCGCCCGAAACGGAGACCCCGACATCGTAGTGATACTTTTGAAGATCCTCGACGAGGATCGTGCCGTAGTCCATGAATCCCGAATAGGCAATGAGAAAAACCGCGGTCAACGTGAGCGCGAGAAGGGAGGCAAAGGGACGCCGTCTTCTCAAAAAACTCAAAAATCCCAAGTTCAAAGAGACGGGAATTTTGCCCGAACTTGTTAGATGGGTCCTGCTTTTCGGGACGACGTCGCCCGTCGCAAGGTGCAAAGCTCTGTCCTTTCTCTGCTTCCGCTTTCCGAGAAAATAAAAGCGTCCCGCAAAGAGTGAGGTCAAGAGCATGACGAGAAGTAACGATAATACGGTAATATAAATGCCGTGGAACGGGCTGACAAGCGGAATTTCGAGCCGAATGAAAAAGGTAAGTCCAAACCGCGCCAAGAGCTCCCCCGTTACAATTCCAATAAGGAGCGCGGGCAGGCAGAAGAGCGTGAGCTGTAAGAAAATCAAGAGGCAAAATTTCCCCTCCCCCGCACCCTGTCCGCGTAAGATCACTAAATTTTGCCGAAAAGGAGCGGGAAGGGCATGATATGCGGAAATAAGGAGAGAAAAACAGAGCAAAATCGAGGAGGCGATCAAAAAAGCCCCCTCGATTTTCAGTACTTCACAATAGACGTCGAACTCCCCCTTGAACAGAGAATCGGAAGTTAGGATCCTGCACCCGAGGTAAAAAGCGACGACGGAAAGCAGCACGACAAAAAACAGCGCGGCAAAGAAGAGGATATTCTGTTTTATCTCTCGCCGTGCGATCTTGAAAATCATGGCAAACCTTTCTATCGTTCGGGGGGGGATTCCTACTCGCCCCTTTCCCTTAAGGACGAGATTCTTACTTCGCCTTCGGCTCGTGAGGCGCGTATGGATTCCAATAGAATGACGCGCCTTCGATTCCGCTTCGCTCCACTCAGAATGACAGGAAAGGGGCTCGTGCGCCGCGTATGGATTTTCAATAGAACGACGCGTCGTCGACTTCGCTCGAAATGACATCGGTAAAAATTCTAAAATAATGTGTGCGAGCAAAACCACGCTTTTGCGCTGCACGCCCCTGTTTGCGCCCCACTGGACGCACATTGTCAAACAAGGCGACCGTGAGGACGGGGTAAGTGAAGGTACGGGGGCTTATTTCCTCGAGCGAAAGATTCCGCAGGAAGATTTCGCTCGAAACAAACCTTTACTCCTCTTCTTCCTCCTCCGGCAGATCGACGTTGTGGTAGACCTGCTGGACGTCGTCGTTTTCTTCGAGCTTGTCGAGCATTTTGAGGAATGTCTCGAGTTTTTCGCCCTCGAGGGTGATCTTGTTCTGCGGGATCATGGAAATCTCCGCCTGGAGGAAGGAAAGTCCCTTGTCCTCGAGGTATTTTCTGACTTCGGAGAACGCCGCGGGAGAGGTGTAGACCTCGAAGGCGTCCTCGGATGCGACAACGTCGTCCGCGCCCGCCTCGATCGCGTACTCGGTGACGGTGTCCTCGTCGAGCTTGGGCGTGCGCTCGATGACGATGAGTCCCTTGTTGTCGAACATATAGGAGACGCTGCCCGTCGTGCCGAGGGAGCCGCCGTGCTTGCTCATGATGGCTCTCACGTCGCCCGCCGTGCGGTTGATGTTGTCGGTCAGGGTCGTGACGATGACGGCAGCCCCGCCCACGCCGTAGCCCTCGTAGGTGAGTTCCTTGTAGTCCTTGTCCCCCATTTCGCCCGCTGCCTTCTTGATGGAGCGTTCGATGTTCTCGTTGGGCATGTTCGCCGCCTTCGCCTTGGCGATGACGTCGGCAAGTTTGCTGTTCGTGGAGGGATTGGGATTCCCCTTTGCGGCAACGGCGAGCTCTCTGCCGAGCTTGGTGAAGATCTTTCCGCGCGCGGCGTCTGCCTTGCCCTTCTTTGCCTGTATGTTGTGCCATTTGCTATGTCCGGACATGATTTATCTCCTTAACTTTTATTTTGACGCAGCGCGTACATCACGATCCCCGCGCTCACCGCGGCGTTCAGGCTCTCGGTGTGCGGCCCCATGGGAATGGAAATCGTATACTGTGCGCGCCTTCTGACCTCGTCGGAAAGCCCCCTTCCCTCGTTGCCGATGACGATGCAGTATTTCTTCGGCGGTACAAAGGAGAAGACATTCTCTCCCTCCATGTCGGCTGCGATCAGAGGGACGTTTTCGAGCAATTTCAAAGCCTGTCCCTCGGAAAGGCGCATGAGCTTTGCGAAAAATACGCCCGACATGGACGCGCGAACGCTCTTGGGAGAGTAGGGATCGGCGCAGTCTGCAAGATAGAGTTCCTCGTACCCCGCGGCGACTGCCGTCCGAATGATCGCCCCCACATTGGAAGGATCGGACACCCTGTCGAGCAAAAGACAGCTCTTCTTCGGGGGGCTCGGGGGATTTTCGGGAATTTTGACTTCCGCCAAGATTCCCTGCGGGGTCTTTTCGTCGGCAATGAAGGAAAAGACGTCCGAACTTACAAGGACGGTTTCGCCTGCGTACCCTTCATATGTCCCCATGGTATCCTCCCGAAGGACGATGCGCTTTATCTCAAGCCCCGATTTGAAGCACTCGGAGACCATCTTTGCGCCCTCGACGAGGAAAGTCCCCCGCTCGCGTCTCCCCTTCTTGTCCTTTAAAGAGGCGAGCTCTTTTACCGTGGGATTGCTTTTCGATGTGATCGGCATGATGTGAAAAAAGCCTTTTTGAAAAGGCTTTTATCGTTTAAAGAGCAGCTTTTGCCTTCTCGCAGACAGCGGCAAATCCCGCCGCATCGTTGACTGCAAGATCGGACAAAACTTTGCGGTTGAGCTCGATCCCCGCGACCTTCAGCCCGTGCATGAGCTTGGAATAGGAGAGCCCGTTGATCCTTGCGCCTGCGTTGATGCGGGCGATCCAGAGGGAGCGCATGTCGCGCTTTCTCTGCTTTCTGCCGAAGTAGGCATAGTTCAGAGACTTCATCACCGCCTCTCTTGCGATGCGGTAGTTCTTGCTCTTGCAACCGAAGTATCCCTTGGAAAGTCTGAAAATCTTTCTGCGCTTCTTCAAAGCGTTGACGCTTCTTTTAATTCTCATATCTTACCTCCTCAATCCTTATAAGGGATCATCCGCTTTACGGTATCCTTCTGCGTCTTGGAAACGAGCGTGACTTGGCGCAAATTTCTCTTTCTCTTTCTGTTCTTGGTCTCCGCCTTGTGGTTCTTTCCGCCGTGAGATCTGTTGACCTCGCCCGAGCCTGTGAGCCAGAAGCGCTTCTTGGAACCGCTGTGCGATTTCTGTTTCGGCATAATTTGTACCTCCAAAAATATATTCACGAAGTAAACTTCGTTTGCGTTACGCTTTTTTGGGAGCCAATATCATGATGATATTTCTCCCCTCCATGTTCATGGGTTTTTCGATGACGGCGATCTCGCTCAAGCCCTCGAAGAAATTGTTCATCACGTCCTTGGCAAGGCCCGCGTGCGCCATCTGTCTTCCGCGGAGACGGATGGAGACCTTGACTTTGTTCCCCGCGGTGAGGAACTTGGTCGCCTGCTTCGCCTTGACGTTCAGATCGCCCACGTCGATCGTCATCGAGAGCTGCACTTCCTTGAGTTCGACGACCTTCTGGTTCTTTCGGTTCTCCTTCTCCTTTTTCGCCTGCTCGAAGCGGAACTTTCCGTAGTCCATGATCTTGCAGACGGGCGGGATCGCATTCGGCGATATTTTGACGAGGTCGAGCTCCGCCTCCTCGGCAAGGCGCAATGCCTCGAAGGGGCTCATCACGCCGAGCATTTCGCCCTCTTGCGAGATCACGCGGATCTCGCGGTCTCTGATTTCTCCGTTCAGCTGAGTTTGATTTTTGACTGCCATAATCCTCTTTTTTTCTTTAATTTTTGGGTTCGTTGCGCTTTTGACGCAAACAAAAAGGGACGTCCGAGACTTCCCCTTCCATCAAAAATCCGCGCCGAAACCGGCGCCGAATGATTGACCCGACGGACGTTTGCCCGTTCGGAGAGAAGGTTCTCTTCTTCTTTGACTTTAGAAGAATATCACATTCTAAGCCCCTCTGTCAAGCGATTTTCCTCTTCTTTCAGGATTTCAAAAAAAATTTTTTGCAAAAAGATAGCATTTTTGCTGCAAAATGAGAATCTTTTATGCTATAATAGAGAAAACGGCTCTATCCGATTTTCAAACAGGACAAGGACGAATGAGAAATCTATACCTTATCATCAGCCAGACGGGCTCCATCCTCTCGCGCATCATCAGCAGAGCGACGGGCGACCGCTATGCGCACATCTCCCTTTCGCTTGAGGACGATCTATCGGAGATGTACTCCTTCGGCAGAGTCTACGCCTACACCCCTCTCATCGGGGGATTTGTGCGGGAATCGCTCACCTTCGGCACGATGAAGCGGTTCCACCGGGCGCAGGTCATCGTGTTGCGCATTCCCGTCGAGGACGAGAAGTGGAAAGAGATCCACGAATACATATCGACGATGTACAAAAACCGCAAGATGTATCACTACAGTTTCCGCGGCGCCTTCAAGGCTTGGCACGGCATTCCCTTCCATCGGGAAAATTACTACTACTGTTCGGAATTTATCAAGGAGACGCTCGAGAAGTTCTCCCTCGTCGATGATGACGAGTACGGCGAAGTCGTGCGTCCCGATGAATTTCTGCGCCTCCGCCGCGCCGAAGAGATCTACCGGGGAAGATTGTGTAATTGCGTCAGAATATAAAAAGTTTCGTCGAAAAGCTCGCTACGCGATCTTTCTCGACGAAGAAATTGGCTTTTTTGCCTTGATTTGCTCAGTTCGGCGGTAGCGCCCGCCTCACCACGCCTCGCCACCGGCTCGGCTGTCGCGTTGCGCTCACAGCCCACCGGGCTGTTGAGCAGGAATGCAACGCTCCACTCACGGTCGTTTCAAACGACAATAAGCCGAAGGGGTTCGGCAACTTGAGTGCGCTTATGGAAAATGTGATTTCCCAACGCGCCTTTTTTTATAGAACAACCGGTACTCTCTTGTCACCCTGAGCGTAGTCGAAGGGTCTCGCCCTTTTACCAGGGCGCCCCGCGGCGATTGCCGCGGGGCGCCACATTATATAAGCTTATACAAAAGGATAGAAGTATTTTTCTCCGAAAACGAGGTTGACTTTTCCATTGAAAAAGTCGCGGGCGCGGGCGGAAAAGTCCTCTGCGCGATCGGCGCGGACAAGCACCCTAAAGCGTGCGGTGATCGAAAAATCACGGGAGAGCACTCTCTCCCCCTCCAAAAACTTCATCGCGGCGTTGACGGAGCCATAGTCGACCTCGAGAAGAATCTCCTCGGCGAGGGCATACAGCCCCACTTTTGCGGAAGAAATTCCGTCCGAGGCGCACCCTGCGTAGGCGCGGGTGAGTCCCCCTGCGCCGAGCTTGATCCCGCCGAAATAGCGGACGACCGCGACCGCGCTCTTGAAGAGTCCGCGCGATTTAAGCGCATTTAAGATCGGCATTCCCGCCGTCCCCTGCGGCTCGCCGTCGTCCGAAAAGCGCTGAAAGTTGCCGAGCTCGTCGGCGACATATCCGTAGCAGACATGCGTCGCCTGCGGGTGCTGCGAGCGCACTTTTTCAAGAAATCGCTTCGCCTCTTCCTCCCCCTCGACGTGGCTCACATAGGTCAGAAACCGCGACTTTTCAATGATTTTTTCGCAAAAATTGTCTCCAATAATGCTTTGATATTCCATTTTTCTTTTCTATTTCGAACATAATCTTTCCTTCGGAAATTCGTAAAACAAGGGCGAGATTCCTCGACTGCGCTCGGAATGACAAAAACACAATATTATGTCTGACATAGTACTATGCAAAAGGGCAAATTTCAAAGAAACCTTTCTTTTTGTCGCCATTTTCAGAACGTCCCGTCGATAATTTAGGGTTTACTCGCCCCTTCCTTTAAGGACGAGACCCGTTCGACTGCGCGGCTTCGCCGCTCCGCTCAGGGTGACATCGCTTTTTCGTTCCTAAAATCCCACGGTGCGAGCAGGGTTTCCCTGCGCTGCACGCCCCAATTTGCCAGCTTGCGGCTTATTGTCAATTGAAACAGCTTTGAGGACGGGGTTGTGGGAACTCGAGAGTCCATTTCCTCGAACGTAAATATTCCCGCAGGGAAGATTTCGTTCGAAACTATCTCTTTATTTTTATGTGAACTTTTTTTCCCTTGTGCAGGACAAACTCGCCTGCGGGGAGGGGCATGTCGAGAGTGCCGCGCGTATCGCCTACCGAGACGCCGCCCTGTTCGATGAGACGGCGCGCCTCACCGTTGCTCTTGCAGAGTCCCGCGGCGACGAGCACGCCGACGATCGTATTCACCTCGGTGGGAATGGTCTTTTCGGGCATCTCCCCCTCGCCGCCGAATGCGGCGCGCGCCTGCGACTGCGCGGAGAGCGCCTTCTCCTCGCCGTGGACCGCCTTGGTGAGCTCAAAGGCGAGCCGCTCCTTGGCGGCGTTCATGCGCTCGTCCCGATACTTGCAGAGCTCTCCGATCTCCTCGAGCGGAAGGAACGTCAGAAGTTTGAAGCATTTTTCGACGTCGTCGTCCGCCGTGTTTCTCCAATATTGATAAAAATCGTAGGGAGAGGTCTTGTTCTCATCCAGCCAGACGGCGCCGCTCTGCGTCTTTCCCATCTTCTTGCCCTCGCTCGTCGTGAGGAGCTGAAAGGTCATGGCATAGGCGCTCTTCTGCTCCTTTCTGCGAATGAGGTCTGCCCCCGCGAGGATATTGCTCCACTGGTCGTCCCCGCCGAGCTCCAAAAGGCAGCCGTACTTTCGGTAGAGCACCAAAAAGTCATACGCCTGCATGAGCATGTAGTTAAATTCGAGGAAGGAGAGCCCCTTCTCCATGCGCGTCTTAAAGCACTCCGCCGTCAGCATCTTGTTGACGGAGAAATGCACGCCTACGTCCCGCAAAAAGTCCACATAATTGAGGTTTAAAAGCCAATCGGCGTTGTTGACGACGATCGCGGCGTTCTTTCCCTCAAAGGAGACGAAGCGGGACATCTGTTTTTTGAAACACTCGACATGATGGGCGATGGTCTCCTTGGTCATCATGGTGCGCATGTCCGTCCTGCCCGAGGGGTCGCCGACCATCGCCGTGCCGCCGCCGATCAAGATGATGGGACGGTGCCCCGCCTGCTGCATGTGCCGCATGGCGACGAGCTGCATGAAATGCCCGACGTGCAGAGAGTCCGCCGTCGGGTCGAACCCCGTATAAAAGAGGACGCTCTCCCGCCCCAAAAGGTCGTAGAGCTCCTCTTCATAGACAGTTTGTTTGATAAATCCGCGTTCGCGGAGAATGTCCAAGACATTTTTCATTTGGAT
>CANQBW010000048.1 GCA_947589565.1 uncultured Clostridia bacterium
ACGGGGAGTTTACTTTGACCGTAAATGACCCGAGGCAAGCGGAGTTCGACACCGTATTGCGATGCAGATATGCGGCAAAAGAAGCACGGAAAACCGTGCTTCTTTCTATTCGGTATACAAACTCATCAGCTCCCCAATATCCGTCACACCCTTTAAAACGAGGCGTTTGCAGTTCTCCCAGAGGGTGACCATGCCGCTCTCCTCGGCGAGGCGGCGGATATCCTCAAGGCCTCTGTGTGCGACCGTCGCCGCGCGGAGCTTGTCGTTGACGTGCATGATCTCATGCACGGCGATCCTTCCCTTGTAGCCCGTATGGTTGCAGAATTGGCAGCCCTGCGGGCGGTAGATATAGGTGGGCTCGCTGAGTCCCAGAAGACGCACTTCCGCCTCGTTGGTCTTGGAGCGCTTCTTGCAGGCGGGGCAGAGCTTTTTGACAAGTCTCTGGGAAATGACGCCGACGAGCGCGTCCGCGACCAGGTAGTCGGTGACGCCCATGTCCTCGAGACGGATGATCGCGCCGGGCGCATCGCTCGTGTGCAGGGTACTGAAGACGAGGTGACCCGTGATCGCGGCACGCACGGCGATTTCCGCGGTGTCCTCGTCTCGGATCTCGCCGATCATGATGATATCGGGGTCCTGTCGCAGGATACTTCTCAGGGTGGAGGCAAAGGTCAGGTTCGCCTTGGGGTTGACCTGGATCTGGTTGACGCCCGCGAGCGTGTACTCGACGGGGTCCTCAACCGTGATGACGTTGACGGTCGGGTTGTTGATCTCCTTCAGGAAGGAATACAGCGTCGTCGTCTTGCCGCTTCCCGTGGGGCCCGTCAGAAGGACGATCCCATACGCATTCGCCAAAATTTTGTCGACGACCACGTTCTCCTCTTCGGTGAAGCCGAGCTCCGAGCGGGTGAAGTTGAAGGAAGTCTTATCCAGAATACGGATGACGAACTTCTCCCCATAGATGGTGGGAAGGGTGGAGACGCGGAAGTCGTATTCGACGCCGTTGATCATCATGCCGATTCGTCCGTCCTGAGGAATGCGCCGCTCGGCGATGTTGATGCCCGAAATGATCTTGAGACGGGCGCAGATCGCAGAATAGGACTCGATGGGAAATTCTACCCTCAGCTGCAGGTCGCCGTCGATACGGTATCTCACCTTGACGGTCTCCTCGGCGGGTTCGATGTGGATATCCGACGCTTTAAAGGGGATCGCCTCGCGGATGATGGAGTCGACCAGACGCACGGCGGGGTTGTTGATGACGTCGTCGGAGGATTCGATGTCCGAATTGCTCCCGACAAGGACCTTTTTGACCCTGTCCTTGTCCCCCACGTCCTGTAAGTCGTTGAGGGCTTTCGTCGTCGAAATGACTGCCACGATGGAGTCGACGAAGATGTCGATCTGTGTGGGCGGGACGAGCACGAAGTCCATATCGCAACTGAACTGCGTCGCAAGGGCAGACCGCGCGTGCATGTCGAGCGGATGTCCGATCGCGACGAGCAGCACTCCCTGACGGTTGATGGAGACGGGCAGGAACTTATGTCTCTTCAAAAAGGGATAGGGAAAGCGGTCCACGAGCTCGCGGTTGATGTCGAGCATATCCACTTCGACGTAAGGGAGCCCGTAGAAGTCCCCTAAGGCGGGCAGCGCCTCGACCTCGGTGCAGTATGCCTTCGCCTGCATGAAGCTCTCGACGGGCAGATTCAGGCGGTTGCACTCCTCATAGATCGCCTTGATGTCCCTTCTCTTGATGATCTTTTTATAGGCATAAAATTGTAATAATTCGTATTTGACGTCCATTTCGATTCCTCTCTTAAGCAGCCGTTCCCAGCGTATTCATGATTTGCAGGAGCGGCGAGTAGATGGCGTAGAACAGAATGCCGACCGTAACGCCGAGAATGGCAAGAATGATGGGCTGGAACATGCCCGTGACGCGCGTGACGGTCGCCTCCGCCTCATTGTCGAAGAAGGGGCAGGAGCGGGTCAGCGTCTCGGCAAGGTTGCCCGTCTGTTCGCCGACAGCGATCATCTGAATGATGAGGGCGGGGAAGACCTTATGATTGGCGAGCGCAACGGCGAGGCTCGTGCCCTTTCTGACCTCCGCAATGGAGGCCTGTAGCTTCTTTTCCACATACAGGTTGTCAAGGACGACCTGCACCGTCTCAAGCGCCTCCACGACGTCCGAGCCGCTCTCGATGAGAAGGCCGAAGGAGCGTGCAAACCGCGCCGTGATGAGGGAGCTGTTGATCCTCTTGAGAAGAGGCGCGTTGTACAAAAAGGCGTGCCATACGTATCTCCCCTTCTTCGTGTGGAAGAACACGAATAGAACGACGACCACGACCACGATCCCGATCAGAAGCTTTGTCCAATTTTGGGTGAACCAGACGCTGACGTCGTTCAAAAACAGGGTGAGCGCGGGCATCTCGACGTCGAGGGAGCCGAGCGCGTCCATGAAAGTGGGAATGATGAACGCCATCATGAGAACGAGAATACCGACGGTCAGGAAGATCAAAAACATCGGGTACATCATCGCGCCCTTGACCTTCTTTTTGATGCGGGCGTCCGACTCGAGGTAGTCCGCAAGGGTCACCAAAATCTTGTCGAGGGAGCCGCTCGCCTCCCCGATAAAGACCATGGAGCGGAAAAACCGCGGGAAAATTCTCTTGTGCTTTGCCATCGCGTCGGAAAGCAGCGCGCCGCTCTGCACGTCCTCATAGACGAAGTCGAGCGTCTTTTTCAAGAGTGAACTGTAAGATTGGTTGCGGAGCATATCCAGCGATCGAATGATGGGAATGCCCGTCGTGACCATGATCGAGAATTGCCGGCAGAAGGTCGCAAGTTCCATCGTCGTGACCTTCCCCGAAATGGAGAGGAGAGAGTGCGCCGTCGTGGCGTGCATTTCCCGCGCGTTGAGCAAAAACAGCTTTTGTTCGGCGAGACGGGCAGCGAGCTGCTCCTCGTTGTCCGCAAGGAAAATGCCCGTGAACTTTTTCCTCTCTAAATTCATTGCCGTATATTTGTATTTCTTCATCCTTCCTCCGTCAAAGATACAGATACCGATAGACGACGAGCTTCAACCCCTCGTCCCCTCTTGTAAACTGTACCTGCAGGATCACCTCGCGGTTAAAGAGTGCGCTCATTTCCAAAGGGTCGATGTAGAACTCCACCCCGAACTCGTTTTGATCGAGTTCCGTCTTCAGCGCATTTGCGTTGAGGGTGCCCCCCTCGACCTCTTTGATGAACTTCTGCGCCGAGACGTCCAAAAACGCCTTCCTGTCGATGTAATCCCCGGTCGAGACCACCTTTTTGGAAGTCGCAAGCGCGGTCACAAGCAGCGTCGTGATCAAACCCACGACGAGCACGGTCGCAAGCAGCACATATTCAATGGAAAAACCGCGTCTTCTTGATTCAGTTTTCGAAATTATAGCTCTCTTCATAAAAATTGGAATAGGACTTGCTCCTCTTGGCGGTGATCGTCCCGCCGTATTCCTCCGTGCGACAATTCAGGGTACATTCGATCGTGTATGCCTTGTCGCTCACGGTGATGACATAGCAATAGCTTGCAGCGCCGCCGTCATCGACGCCCAAATAGGTCACCGAAATGCTCCGCGTCACTTCCTCGCCTTTTTTGAGAATGGGAACTTCCTCCGTCCACGCTTCCTCGTCCGCGGAATGGGCGACGGCGGCGGCGTAGAGCCCGTCCGCCTCGAAATACCACTCGTACTCCGCCCAGAGATCCTTGACAAACTCGTCCTTATTCTCGGGGTCACCCACTTCTTGCATGGCGGAATAAATTCCCGTGCGGAAGAGTTCGGCGTCGCGGTAACCCTTCGCGTGTGTGAAGGCATTGGCGCGGATGCGCGTCGCGACGACGCACGAGAGATACCCCACCCCCGAGATCATGACGACGAGGGTCATCGCAAGGATCGCTTCGGCGATCGAAAATCCCCTTTTTGCGCGTTTTTTTCTCATCAGAAGGTAAACCTCTTGTTATACATTCCCGCGTAGAGCACGCCGACCATGTCGAGGCAGTCGGAGACGTCCTTCTCACCCACTTCTCCCAAAAGTTCGAAGGAAATTTCGCTCTTGTCCTCGCCGTTGTTGGCGCGGTCCATCAAAAATTCATATTCCTTGGGAAGATTGACAAGACAGCAGTCGAGCGCCTCGACGTATTCGCTGTCCTTGAGCCACTTTTGATACAGAATCGCCCACTTGATGAACATGCGGAAATTCTCGTACACATACCCTTGCTCATCGGTCGGCTCGGGGCGGAGCATGAACTTCGGCAGCCTCTTCGGCGTCATTCTCTTGAAGACCTTCTGCCGCGGCCCGTGCGCCTCCTCGGTCTCCTCTTCCTCGGATTCGGATTCTTCCTCGACTTCCTCTTCCTCGTCGTGATCGCCGTTGGGTTCCGCGAGCGATTTGACCGCAAACTCCAGCCCGCGGGCTTGCTCCTCCTTCTTTTCCTCTTTGGAAATCTCCTCCGCGTTGAGGTTGACCCCCTGCTGAAGCTGCTGAATGACGTCGTCCGCCACCGCTTCGAGGCTCTCCTCGCTCCCCTTCTCGGAGACCGTCAATTTCTTGCTCTTCGCCTTCTCCTGCGCGTTCAGAATGGCAAGATTGGCGACGTCGTGATTGTAGAGCATGTTCTCCTGCAACATTTCGGTGCGGGAGAGGTGCTTTCTGCCGAGTTGCAGCCGCGTGAAGGCGAACACTCTGCCGCGCAGGCAGACAATGACGTCCGTGCTGTCCTCTTGAATGTCCATGAAGAGGAAATCCTTCTTTTTGAAGGCGGGGCGCAGGTGCAGCACGCCGTTGAGACGGCTGCAAGACTCAAAAGTCGTAAATTTGGCGGAGAGTTTGTTCTCGCCGAGCGCCTTGTTGAGTTCCGAAAAGCCCTTTTGCGCCACAAACGCATAGGTGTATACGAAAATCTTGCTCTTCGTCGAGTACAGATAGCGCTTGAGTTCGTACTGCTTGATGTCCGTGAGGAGATTGTTGAGGACCCCCTCGAGGGCAACTTCGCGCTTCTTCGCGCCCATCTGCGGAATGGTGACGGCGTCCATCGTCGTCATGCAGTCGGGCACGACCAAATGGCAGTAGACCTGTTTTTCCGAGGAAAGTCCCGCCGCGTACAGCTTGAGAATTTCCTGGAGTTCCGCAAAAAAGCCCTCGGAGAGAAACTCTTCGCGGAAGGGAAACTCTTGAAGTTCGCTGTCCGAAAAATTCAGCTTTTTCGTGCGCCAGATGCGCACCGTCTTGTGATAGATGTCAAACCCGACGACAACCTTCACGCCGTCCTTTCTGGGCTTGATCCAATGATAGTCGCTGAGTTTAAAGTCCGAAAGAAATACCATATGTTCCTCTTGATTGTGTCAAAACTCCACCTTGCACAAAAAGGCAAAGTCCGCGATGTGCAGGTTGATGGGGAAAGTGTACTCGTTTTCGTCCGAATAGTCGGGCAAAATGTTTTCGGGGTCTCCCTTTTTGGCGAGATAGATGCTCTTGACCGACTCGATTTCAACATCGACATACGTCTCATTGATGAATTTGCCCTCTTCGTTGACCTCTTTGGGATAGGCAAAGCGGAGAATGCCGCCGTCCTCCTCCGTCTGATCGACGCGCTTGACGGTGTACGTCCAACTTCCCGTGTTGGCTTGCACAAGATCATTTCCCAAATTGATGGAAAAGGTCACGCCCTCGACGTCGACGGCGGAAAACCAACGGTCGAACTCTTTGCGGATCGCCTCTTCCTCGCGCACGCGGTCGAGCATGACCGAATTGGTGCGCGAAAAGCTGCTCATCGTCGTGACGAAGAGCAAAATCGCAGCCGCGATCATCGCAAGAAGCGACATGGAGATGATGAGTTCGGAGAGTGTGAATCCTCGTTTCATCGTCCTTATTTTTTGCAACAATTTGTTTTTTTGCATGTTTGGGGTTATAAAAGGGCGTCGTGTCCCTACTCCTGCAACGACCAAGGGGATTCCTCGACTACGCTCGGAATGACAGAGGAGGGACGCGTCGTCGACTACGCTCGGAATGACAGAGGAGGGACGCGTCGTCGACTACGCTCGGAATGACATGCTTTTTACCGATGTCATCCTGAGCGGAGTGGCGTAGCCACGGAGTCGAATGGATCCCCCCGGTCATTAGACAAGTGGTATTACGAATTTTAGCAGGAAAGCGGCGGCGACCATGCGGTCGCCGCCGCTCTATGCAATTTTTTTGCCCTGTGCCTTTGCCTTATGAATCGGCTTCGCCCGGCGCAGCCTCCTCTTCGGCCTTTATCTCTTCTTCCTCATCGCTGAAGACGAGCTTCGTCTTATCGTCGACTTCGAAGTAGCCGAAGTTGTTGCTGTAGAGCACCGCACCTTCCTCGAGGGAAAGCAACGCATTCTTTCTATCCGACTCGAGCGTGAACCAACCGACATAGTTCTTTTCGTTCACTTCGATTTGATAGAAGTAGAGCGTAAGCGCCTTATGCTTTTCTCCCTCAAGATCGCCGGGAATGTCCGTGAAGGGATCCGACGCTGCCGTAGTCTCAGTTTCGCCAAGTTCTTCCTTGAGGAAGAAGCTGCCGCTTTTGACAACTTTCTCTTCTGTCGCCGGTTCTTCGCCTTCTTTTTCTTTCTCGACAGTTTGCTTCAGTTCCCAAACCAACTTCTTATCTTTTCCGTGGGAAATGCTATCAGTGAAGTTAAACTCAATCAAATCCTTTTGATTCTCGATCTCGTTCTTCTTCTTCGAATCAATTGTACTGCCGCTAAGATAAGCGATCTTGTCGAGTTTGTCGATTCTTTCGAGAGAGCCGCCAAGATAGACATAGGCGTAGTTGTTGTCGTCCTCGTTATTGAGGAAGACCATACCGGGGTCAACGTCCCCCATACCATCACTTGCGCGATAGGTCGAGAGCGCATTGTGGCAATTCTGCATTGCCTTGCTCTCATTCGCGCTCGATACAACACTTGCGAAGGTAGGGATGAGTACTGCTGCAAGAACCGCAATGACCGCAATGACGATGACAAGTTCGGTAATGGTAAAGCCTTTCTTCCGATTCGTCCTCATACTTGCCTCCTTCTTGATATTTTGTTAACTTTAGTTACTTGATTTCATTTCCTGCTTCGACTTGCGCTGTCTTATCTTTATAGTAAGCAGTGCCATCAATTGTCAGGTTCGTGATCGTCACGCCCGTCTTCCCAACCAAGTAGAGCTTATCTTTACGGACATACTTAGTGGACTTCAAAGCATCATCCAAGTCGTTGTCTGCTGTTTTGCCTTGGAAGTTTACAGTTGTCGTGACCTTGGTAAGCGTGCAACCCGTAACCTTAATGCTGTCTTTAGAGGCCAAACCACTGTCTGCAAATACGGTCGCCCAGCACTGATAGATAGTCTTCGCTTCGTCGTTTCTTGTTGCTTTGATGTCAACGTTATTAAGCTCGCAATCAGTAATTTCAACCTTCATCGTCCCATCTGTCTTAGAGGTGAATCCGACAAAGCCGGAAGCTCTGCGCTCGCCCTCGATGGAGAGGTTGGAAACCTTAACTTTCTCAAGCTTCAAAGTGGAAGGTTTCCTGTCCTTATCATTATCGCCAACCGCAGCATACGCTCTGCCGACGACGCCCGCGATCGCGTCGTAACCCTTGATAAGACCCTTTTCATGGCCGTCATATTTCCCGTCAATCGTAATATTCTTGAAGGTAACATTGCCCTGCGTGTAGCCTGCGATGACGCCCGCGTTATCTGCGAAGGTCTCGACCTTTTTGCCGTTGATGGTCTCGGTGGAATTGGAGAAGTCCATGTTTACACCGGTGATGTGAAGGTTCTCAATGACAACCTCGTCACCGGGAGCTGCGATAATGGAGCCGAACATACCGTAGGTGAATGCATAGCCGTCCTTTGCGTGGCCGCTGTCCGAAGCGGTCTGGAATGCCGCACCCGAGGAGACGAATCCCTTCGGAACGTTGACGTCCTTAAGCTTTATATCGCCAAAGTCGACGGAGACGGTGGATTCGGGATTGCCGTTCTGAATATTAGCTTCCTTTCTGTAGGAGTTGCCGATGGAGGCAAGGGTGACATTGCTCATGTCAACACCCTCTCCATTTTCCTTTAAGCTGTCGGGAACATTGAGCGTGACAGTCTTTCCGGCAAGCTTCTCCTTCTCGACGCTGTCGGTTGCCATGCTCGAGAGGGTTGCAAGCGCTGCAAGCACGCCCTCGGAGCCCTTATCCGTCAGGTCAAGGGTCGTATCGGTTGCGGAGCCGAGATCATCTTTGATCTGCTCTTCGATCTTGTCGTCATGGACATAGCCGACCTGAGCGTTCTTGATCGCAGCGACGATGCTGTTCGCCCATGCCTTGTCGCCCATCTTGTTGACGTACTCGGTGTATTTGTTGTTACTTGCGAACTGCTTCGCATCGCCCTTGTAGGTCTCATAGAAATCGTAGTAGAGCTGAGCGGCAGCTTCGCAGCTCTTGTCGCCTGCAACGCAGAGGACATAGCAGCCTGCGCCGGTCAAGCCCTCTTCTTCCTTGCCCTTATCGTCCACGAACACCGTGTTGACAAGAGCATAGTTGCCCATACCGCGGGTCGCACCCGTCTGCCAAAGAAGGGTCTCACGGGAGGTATCGATGAGCTGAACCTTATCGGTGTTGGGATACCAGACCATGCGGACGTCGTCTTCCTTCAACTTCTTTGCAAGGAGGTAGGGGTTTGCGGGATCGCAAAGTCCGTCTGCCGCGAGGGCTTTCATCATTTCGGGGTAGTCCGCAGCGGGTTTGCCGTTGGAGGCGGTGTAGTCTGCAAGTGTGATGTTGATGTTTTTCAGATACTGCTCATCAGCGGATTTGTTCGCGGATTTTACGACGCTTGCAAAGGTGGGGATCAAAACCGCCGCAAGCACTGCGATGACCGCGATGACGATGACAAGCTCGGTAATCGTAAACGCTCTCTTCAAGCGCTGCTTCTTGTTCATTTTTTCTTCTCCTCATTCAATAATAATATTTTTTTGATCGGTCGATTGATAGTTTGGGGTATTTTCGGGCCCCCTGCCCTCTCTTTTGCCGCCCTGTGCCGCTGTTTTGCGTTTCACTTCAGCGGCGGTCATGCCCGTTCAGGGACCCTGCGGTTTCTTTTCCTTCGAGGGCTCCTGCGATTTTTTCGAGCCTGCTTCGGCAGAATTAACACGCTCCCCCTCTGAGTAAGCGCCTGAGCCGATCCGGGTCTTGCCGCTGCCTCTGCTCTCTGCCTGATAGCCTGTTTTAACGGCGTAGATCACCCAGAGCACCAAGGAAGCCGCAACCAACGCGAGCAGGAATCCCATGATCACATAAAATGCAACAACCACTTGCCTCACCTCCCCTTTATTATTTTTCGGAAATTTGACCCCATGTGGGGAAAACTCCCTTCCACATCTTCGCCACTTTATCATTTTCTTCAAGAAATGTCAAGCAATTAATATGAAAATTGTGTTAAAATTTGGAGAAAATTTTCGGAAAATGCCGAAAATCGCTTAAAATTTTATCATTTTTGTGGTTTCATGCAATCGCATTACCTACGATTATTAAAAATGTTGTGTGTTTTTCGCTGTCATTCTGAGTGGAGCGAAGCGGAATCGAAGAATCCCCCCGATCGTTAGACAAGCGGTATTGCGATTTTAGGAACGTCCCGTCGCTTGCTTAGGGGATTCCTCGACGACGGCACCCTTACGGGCGCCTGCTCGGAATGACAGGGGGGGCGCGGGCGGCGATGCCGCCCGCGACTCGCCGCCGCCATAGCGGCGGCGCACCCCGCCCCCGCGGCGATAGCCGCGGGGGCGGGGACTTATCAGGATTTCGTCAACTTTTCAAGGAAAAAATCCGAAAAAGGCTTGCAGTTTTGGATTCTCTATGATATAATGTTTATATTCCGAATTTTTTATGATAAAATTTCGGCGAAATAATCCCAAAGGACGGAGGTTCTTTATGAAACAAAAAAGATCGCTTGCACTGCTCCTCGCGATGTCTATGTGCGCGAGCACGTTCGCGTTCGTCGCCTGCGGCGAAACGGCGCACACGAAGCACACGCTCTCGGATTGGAAGAGCGACAATACCAATCACTGGAAGATCTGCACCGAGTGCAACGAGAAATTCGAAGAAGGGGCACATTCTTTCTCGGAGGGCGTCTGTTCCGTCTGCGGAAAGGAAGACCCCAACGCTCAGAAACCGAACGATAAGGACGACGACGAGGAAGAGGAGCTTCCGCCCCTTCCCTATGATCCGTCCACGGACAAAGAGACCCCGGGGCTCGATTTCACCGAGATCACCGATGAGGACGGCGCCATCATCGGCTACAGCGTAAAGCCCGGCTCGCGCTATGACCGCGAGACGGAGGAGTTGTTCCTTCCGCAGAGGCACAATGACAGGCCTGTCCTCTGCGTCGGGCTCAGCCTCGAAGAATACACGGCAGCAACGGAGTCCGAAATGTCGCAAGAGGAGCTGCTCGCGTTCGGCCGGGAGAACGGATTTTCGAGTTCCTCTCTTAAAACGGTGCACATCGGTCCCGAAACGACGATGATCGGGCCGTACGCCTTCTCTGTCTGCTTAAATATCAAAAAGATAGAACTTCCCGAGCGAATCCGCTCCATCGAAGCTGCCGCATTTGCATCCTGCTCATATCTTGAGGAGATCAATTTCCCCGAAGGGCTCCGTTCCATCGGCTATCACGCGTTCGACGCTTGCCAGACCCTGAAGAAAGCGACTCTTCCCTCTACATTAAAGACCCTCGACGACGGCGCATTCGTCAACAATCAATCCCTCGAAGAGGTCACACTGAGCAGAAAGCTGACGTCCATCGGGGCGTACACGTTCTACGGAACGAGTGCGCTCAAGACGATCGCGCTCACCGATAACATCGATTCCATCGGCGACTACGCCTTTGCAAGCTCGGGACTTGAGTCCATCGACTTCGGGGACAACGTTCAGACCCTTGGAGAGTCGGCGTTCTTCAGCTGCGGAAAGCTTGAGAGCGTCGAGATCCCCGACTGCGTCACGAGCATCGGGAAGAGCTGCTTCGACCAGTGCGTCAACCAGGTCACAAACGAGGACGGCACCACGACCTATGCTTCGGGACTCAAGAACGTCAAAATCGGAAGCGGCGTTTCGGAAATTACCGAGAGAGCCTTCGAAAACAACATGCTGCTCGAGACCGTGGAACTGACGGAGGCGCAGATCATCGGCGAATATGCGTTCTCGTGCTGCCCCAAGCTCAAGAATTTCAACTTCGGAAACAGTCTTCTCAGGATCGATACCTGCGCATTCTATAGCTGCACCGACCTTGAGGAGCTCGCCTTCCCCGATACTCTGACGAACATCGGCAAGGCTGCCTTCCAGCAGTGCAGAGGACTGAAAAAGGTCACTTTGGGACTCAATCTCAGCGTGATCGAAGAGATCGCATTCGACTACTGCTATGGGATCGAGGAAATCATCTACAGAGGGTCCTTTACGGATTGGGGATACGTCCAAAACAAGGGCGGGCTGAAAGCTCCCACCGAATACTTGGGCGGAAATTGATAAAAAACAGCTTGAAAGGGACGGAAATTTTCCGTCCCTTTTTTGTTGCGCAAAAGGTTTGACTTCCCTTTCCTTATATGATATAATCCAGATACAAAAATCTTAGGAGTGTGCG
>CANQBW010000049.1 GCA_947589565.1 uncultured Clostridia bacterium
CAGCCGAAGGGCTGGGTGCAGACGATATTTTCGTACCCCGTCTCGCAGAGCGCCGCCATTTCGGCGGGGATCAGCCACCCCTCCCCCATCTTGACGCCCTGGTTGATGACCTTGTCCGCACAGCTGCGGAGGTGTTCGAAGTTGTGGAGCGGCTCGTATCTGCTGTATTTTTTCGTGAGAGAGATGATCTTCCTCTGCTTGCTGCAGAGCCAACGATAGGCAAAGGAATATAAAACGTCCGAGATCTTCTTATGCCCGTAGAGTTTGCGGTCATTGAGAATGTTGATGACGCAGTACATGAGGAAATCGGTGAGGGCGGGGACATTCGGCTCGCAGCCCTCGGAGAGCAGAAACTCCTCGAGGTGGGAATTGCCGAGCGGAGAGTACTTCACATAAATTTCCCCGACGATGCCGACCTTGATCTTCTTTTCGTCGGTGACGGGGACCGCCTGAAACTCGTCGAGGATCGCCCGCGTCCACTTGGAGAGCTTTGCATAGTTGCCCTTGCGGAAGCACCCCTTGAGCATTTCGATACATCTCGTCCGTGCCGCCGCGCTGTCCCCTTGATTTTTTTCGTAGGGGACCGTCTGGTTGTAGACACTGACGAGCAAGTCTCCGTAAAACACGGCATAGCCGAGCGGGCGCAGCAGAGAGAGCTTGGTCTCGATCCCGTTCTGCTTTTCAAGCCCCGAAAAGTTCATCGAAAGGACGGGCACCTGCGGAAATTCCGCCTTGAGCGCACGTCGGATGAGGGGGACGTAGTTGCTTGCCCTGCAGCCGCCGCCCGACTGCGTGATGAGGACCGCCGTGTGCGAGACGTCGTATTCCCCGCTCTTGAGGGCGTCTAGGAACTGTCCGATGACGCAGAGCGCGGGAAAGCAGGCGTCGTTGTGGACGTGCTTCAACCCCTCGTCGATGACAGCCCTTCCCTCGTTCTTGAGGGGGGTGATGTGATACCCGCTCTTTTCGAAGACCTCTTGTAAGATCTCGAAGTGCCAGGGCAGCATTCCGGGGACTAAGATCCGGTAATCCTTTTTCATGGCGGGAGTAAATACGGGATACTCCTCCCGAAAATCCGCCACGGGCTTCTTTTCTTTCTTCATTTCTTCTCTCGCTCCCCGATCGCCGCCAGCATGGACCTTAAGCGTATTTTGACGACGCCGAGGTTGTTGATCTCATCGATCTTGATCTGCGTGTACAGCTTTCCCCTGCTCTCCAAGATGTGGCGGACGACGTCCGTCGTGATCGCGTCGATCCCGCAGCCGAAGGAGACGAGCTGGACGATATGTACATTCTCTCTCCGCGTCGCAAACTCGGCGGCGCGGTACATGCGTGCATGGTAGGTCCACTGGTTCAAAACGTCCACTTTGACCTCGCTGCCGTATTCGAAGACCGCGTCCTCCGAGAGGACCGCCGCCCCCAGCGAGCAGAGGAGCTTGTCGATCCCATGTGAAATTTCGGGGTCGGTGTGATAGGGCCTTCCCGTCAGAATGATGACGGGCTTGTTGAGCCGCTCCGCCTCCGCGAGGATCTGTCTCCCCTTTTCGACGATTCGATTGTGAAACTCCTCCATGCGGCGCATTCCCTCGCGCAGCGCGTGCCGCACTGTGGAAGAAGAGAGCTTATACCTTCTCAGCGCCTTGACGAGCGTTCTCACCGCGGACTGCTCCTCGTTCAGATCGACATAGGGCATGATGAAGTTTTCCGCATTGAGACGGTCGTTGTTCGCCTTCAAGAGCTCGGGATAGTAGGCGACGATGGGACAATTGTAGTGGTTGATCGAATCGTGTTCGTCGAGGTTGTAGCTCTCGCAGGGATAGAAGATAAAGTCGACTCCCTTGTCGAGAAGCGATTCGATGTGCCCGTGCATGAGTTTTGCGGGATAGCAGGCGGTATCACTCGCGACAGTGTGCTGTCCCTTGAAATAGAGTTCGCGCGAGCTCTTCTCGGAGAGGACGACCTTGAAGCCGCAGGCCTCGAAAAAGCCCGTCCAGAGGGGCAATTGCTCGTACATGACGAGCTGAAGAGGGAGTCCCACCGTGCCGAGGGAGCCTTGGCGGCTCTCGTCGGGCAGGGCGTTCAAGGACTCGTATTTGAATTGATAGAGGTTGAGGGCGTCGCCGACCCGCTTGAGTCCCGCGCCGCGCTCGCATTTGTTCCCCGAGACGTACTTCCGGTTCTCGGAGAAGGTCAAAAAGTTGACGTTGCAGTGTCCCGTACAGCCGTTGCAGACGACGGAGCGGGAGGTATAGGAGAAATTTTCAAGCTCCTCTTTAGAAAGAATCGCGCTTGTTTTCTTTGGATCGGCGTTTGCACGCGCATAGAGCGCCGCGCCGAACGCCCCCATGAGCCCCGCGATCGAGGGGCGGACGACCTCTTTTCCCGTCTCGAGTTCGAAGGCACGCAAAACGGCGTCGTTGAGGAAGGTCCCCCCCTGTACGACGATGTGTTCCCCCAATTCCTCGGGCGTGCGCGCACGGATCACTTTATAAATTGCATTCTTGACGATGGAGGAGGAGAGCCCCGCGGAGATATCCTCGATGCTCGCGCCCTCCTTCTGCGCCTGCTTGACGGAACTGTTCATGAAGACGGTGCAGCGGGAGCCGAGCTCGACGGGATGTTTCGCAAAGAGCCCCAAGCGGGAGAACTCCTCGATCTCCATTCCCATCGCCTTGGCAAAGGTCTGAATAAAGGACCCGCAGCCCGAGGAGCAGGCCTCGTTGAGCATGATCGAATCGATGGCTCCCCCGCGGACCTTGAAACACTTGATGTCCTGTCCGCCGATGTCGATGATAAAGTCCGCCTTGGGATTGAAATAGAGGGCTGCTTTGAAGTGCGCCATCGTCTCCACAACGCCGAAGTCGATGTTGAGCGCGGCGCGCATCATGTCCTCGCCGTAGCCCGTCACGCAAGAACCTCGAATGACGATCTTGGAAGAGAGCGCATAAATTTCCTTGAGGCAGCTTGTGACGATCTCGAGCGGCTGTCCGTTGTTGGAGGAGTAGCTGCTGTAGAGAATCTCGCAATCGGGCGTGATGAGAATGACCTTCGTCGTGGTCGAGCCCGAATCGACGCCGAGGTAGGCGTCCCCCGCATAGGTCTTGATGTCGCGGGAAGGAAGATCGCTTTGGGAATGGCGGGAAATAAACTCCTCGTAGCTTTTCTTTGAATCGAAGAGCGGACGGGAAGTCTCGACGCCGTCCGAAAAATTTGTATTTTCGAGCCGCGTGACGATCTCGTCGAGGGAAAGCGGTTTTTCCTCCGCCGCCGAGAGCGCCGCGCCGACGGACATGAACTGCGGCGCGTTCTCGGGGAAGACCGCCTGATCGTCGCTAAGTTTTAAGGTCGTTTGGAACGCCTTCCGAAGGCTCTTGAAGAAGTACAGGGGTCCTCCCAAAAAGAGGACTTTCCCCTTGATCCTTCTGCCCTGTGCAAGGCCGGAGACCGTCTGGTCGACGACCGCCTGAAAGATGGAGGCGGAAATGTCAGACTTTTCGGCTCCCTGGTTCAAAAGGGGCTGAATGTCCGACTTTGCGAACACGCCGCAGCGGGAGGCGATGGGATAGACGCGCTCCGCGCGGAGGGCAAGCTCGTCCATCTCCTTGACGCCAATGCCGAGCAGGGTCGCCATCTGGTCGATGAACGCGCCGGTGCCGCCCGCGCAGCTGCCGTTCATGCGCTGCTCGGTGCCGCCCGTCAGAAAGATGATCTTGGCGTCCTCGCCGCCCAGCTCGATCGCCGCATCCGCGTCGGGATAGTAGACCCTGATCGCACGGTATGCCGCCTGCACTTCCTGCACGAAGGGAAGGGAGGCTTTCTGCGAGAGTCCCAATCCCGCGGAGCCGGTGACGCAGACGCGGAAAGTATCCGAAAACGGGCGAACTTTTTCAAGCTCTCCCAAAACACACTCCTTGACGCGCGAATAGTGCCGCACGTAGGAGGAATAACATATCCTTTGTTCTTCGTCGATAACACACGCCTTGACAGTGGTCGATCCGACGTCGATACCGAGTAACTTCGCCATAGTAGTATACTTCGCGTCTATTATATCACAACAAAAAAACAATTGCAACTTATTCGGAAGGCAGGGAGCCCCTTTCTTTTTGGGACTCATACTTAATTTTGGTAGCGATCCCGCCGCGAAGATGCCGCTCGCTAAGGTTGATCCCCAACACTTTCTGCACGCTCTTGTAGAGCGCATAGTCGACGCAGCACAGCCGCTCCGTCACGTCCTTATGTACGGTAGACTTGCTGATCTGAAAGTGTGCGGCGCAGGCGCGGACGGTACAGCCCGTCTTGACGATGTATTCCCCGCACTTCTTCGCACGCTCCATGATGTATTCCCGCATAACTTACTCCCATGCCGATGGTGTCGGCATTTCATTTTATGTCGAATCATGGGAGTTTATACGTTTTTTCGCGGGAACACCGTCCTTATGCAAAAACCTATCCGATCTTTTACTTTAAAAGAAGTGCAGAATTTCTATTTGCCTCATCGAGAAGACCCTGCGTGTAACCGGCAGTGCTGAAAATGATGTAGGAAACAGAGGCTGCGCCCGTCAGTTGTTGCATCACCTCGGACTTTTCTTGCAGTTTATGGAGAACATTCAAGCCTTTCGGCGTTTTCGTGTATTTGCATTCGCCAAGCACGAGATGCCCTCCTGCGGAGTCGATGGCAACGATGTCGATCTCGCCCGCCTTCGCCCCCCAATATCTGCCGACTTTATCGAAGCGGAAAGTCCACTCCCCCGTAGCGGAGAGTTCCCATATCCTCTCACGGCAAACATCCTCATAGACGAAGGACGCATAATTCTCCACGAAGCCCTTCTTGATCTCGGAGAGAACATAATCCGTCTCCCCCTTTTCGAGATAGGCACGGTAGGGATAGACAAATCGGAACCAGAACGCGATGAAATGATCCGTAATGCGATAGAGGCCGCTCTTGCTCTTTTCGGGAGCAGGCTCGGTGACGGGAACTTCCCGTTCCACAAGGTCAAGATCCATGAGTACTTTGAGATACTTTGTTAAGTTCGTTTGCTTTACTTCGAGGAAGGCGGCGATCTCGGAAAGTTTTCTGTTCCCCATAGCGATCGCTTTGATGAGCGAAAAATAACTGCCGATCTCGCTTACTTCTTTCTGCAACAGAAAATACGGCTCTTCATAGAGAAAGCTCTGCGTGTTTAAGACATTTTCTCTGATTGCCGAATAGATATCGTCATATCCTTGAAAAGTTTCGATATATTTCGGGACCCCGCCCGTCACCGCATAAAAGGGCAACAATTCGTTGTCGGTCTTCCCTTCATAAAACTCGTGGTAGTGCCGAAACGGAATTTGTTTTAACTTGATTTGCGCCGTTCTTCTGCCGTATAAGGGACTGCCGTAGTCGAGCGTCTGCGACTTCATGAGCGAAACAAGGGAGCCGCACAAAATAAGCATGATATTGGCGTCTTTCAGCATGGTATCCCAAATCTTTTGCAAAACAGACGGGAATGCCGAATTTGACTGCCCGATGTATTGGAACTCATCAAATACGATGATCTTTTTGCTCTCTGTCTTAAAAGACAATAGCGTTTTGAAAACGGTAAACCAATCCACGGTGGCGGCACGAAGCAATTCGTTGCCCGTAAAATCCGCGACCTGCGATTTAAAGTAATTCAGATTTTGAAGTTCCGATTCTTCGGTAGCAAGGAAATAAATAGAATCCGTATGCGATTTTAAGAACTCGCTTAAAAGAGCCGTCTTGCCGACACGTCGCCTTCCGTAGACAACCACCAACGAGGATTCACTCGAAGAATATTGCTTTTCCAGTGTTTCCAGCTCTTTTGTGCGGTTAACAAATTTTTGCATCTTACACCTCATATTTATTATACTCAAAATTATAATAATTGCAAGTATATTTCAAGAAAAATTATGATTTTGCATAACGACAGCGCCGTCCGCGAACGCGGACGGCGCAGGTTATTTAAATGTCATTATGTTTACTCGCCCCTTTTAAAGACGAGATGTTTCGACTTCGCTTCGCTCCGCTCAACATGACAAAAGGGGCTCGTGCGCCGTCCGCTTTTGCGGACGGCGCAGGTTATAATTGATATACAACATTCTAATGACCGAGGGGATCCATTCGACTCCGTGTTGCTACCGCAACACTCCGCTCAGGATGACATGTCTAACCCAACTTTTCTCGAACGGAAATATTTCCGAAGGGAAGATTTTTGCCGAAACCCTTTACGCCGACTTTTTATACACAAGTTTCGGGCGTTCGCCCTTTTCGACGCAATCCTTGGTGATGATGATCTCCGAGACGTCCTGGCGGGAGGGAATTTCGAACATCACGTCCGTCATGACCCCCTCGATGATCGTCCTGAGGCCTCTTGCACCCGTCTTTAAACGGATCGCCGTATTTGCGATCTCGCGGACGGCGTCGTCCTCGACGGTGAGCTTGACCCCGTCGAGCCCCACGAGCTTTTGATACTGTTTGATGATCGCGTTGCGGGGGGTCGTCAGAATGTTGACGAGCGCCTCTTCGTCGAGCGGCTGCAGGTTGACCACGATGGGGATCCTGCCCACAAATTCGGGAATGAGTCCGAATTTCGTGAGGTCCTGCGGCTTGACGTCGTCGAGAAGGGTGTAGTCCACTTCCTTGTCGCCGAGCTTGACTTTGCTGCCGAAACCGAGACCTGTGTCGTCTTTTCGTGCGCTGACGATCTTATCGAGCCCCACGAATGCGCCGCCGCAGATGAAGAGAATGTTCGTCGTGTCGATGTGCATACAGTCCTGCTGCGGGTGCTTTCTGCCCCCCTGGGGCGGAACGTTGGCGACCGTGCTCTCGATGATCTTCAAAAGCGCCTGCTGGACGCCCTCGCCCGACACGTCGCGGGTGATGGAGACGTTCTCTCCCTTCCGCGCGATCTTGTCGATCTCGTCGATATAGATGATGCCGCGCTGTGCCCGCTCGATGTCGTAGTCGGCGTTCTGAATGAGCTTTAAAAGAATATTTTCGACGTCCTCGCCGACGTAGCCCGCCTCGGTGAGCGTCGTCGCGTCGCTCGTCGCAAAGGGAACGTTCAGGATCTTTGCAAGCGTGCGCGCGAGCAGCGTCTTTCCGCTGCCCGTGGGGCCCAAGAGAAGGACGTTGCTCTTTTCGATCTCGACGTCGTCATCCTTCTTGCCCGCCGCAAGCGAATTGATCCGCTTGTAGTGGTTGTAGACGGCGACGGAGAGGACCCGCTTCGCCTTGTCCTGTCCGATGATATACTGGTCGAGTTCCGCCTTGATCTCGGTGGGCTTTTTGAGTTCCACCTGCTCGACGGGAGCCGAGGAGGGCATTTTGTCGATCATGTCCTTGCAAAGTTCCACGCACTCGTCGCAGATAAAGATCCCGTCGGGACCCGCGATCAGTTTTTTGGTTTTGGACTTTTCCTTCCCGCAGAAGGAACAGCTCTGTTCGTATTTCGGCATGATTCACCCCGCTATATGTACGGCGGCGACCTTTTAACGCCGCTCGTAGACCTTGTCGATGAGCCCGTAGGAGAGGGCTTCGTCCGCCGTGAGGTAGTTGTCACGGTCGGTGTCCCGCTCGATCTCCTGGACGCTCCTGCCCGTATTCCGCGCTAAAATTTCATTCATTCTGCGCTTGATGCGTAAAATATGCTCCGCCTGAATGCGGATATCGCTCGCCTGACCCTGTGCGCCGCCGAGGGGCTGATGGATCATGACCTCGCTGTTCTTGAGCGCGAAGCGCTTGCCCTTCGTGCCCGAGGAGAGTAAAAACGCCGCCATCGAAGCCGCCATGCCGATGCAGATCGTCGACACGTCGCACTTGATGTAGTTCATCGTGTCGTAGATCGCAAGTCCCGACGAGACCGACCCGCCCGGGCTGTTGATATAGAGGCTGATGTCCTTTCCGGGGTCCTTCCCCTCTAAATAGATGAGCTGCGCGACGACGGTGTTTGCGACTGCGTCGTCGATCTCCCCGCTCAAGAAGACGATCCTGTCTTCGAGAAGGCGGGAATAGAGGTCGTAGCTTCTCTCGCCGCCCGAGGTGCGCTCCACAACATAGGGAATGAGCACGTTCTTTTCGTTCATTTATTTCTCCTCCACGGTCATCTCGTTGTTCGCCTGAAGGAAGTCGAACAGTTTGGTGACCTTGATATCGCTCTCGATGTACATTCTCTGACGGGGATCCATCGTCTTTTTGTACTCTTCGGGCTCCTTGCCGACGGACTTCGCCTGCTCGGCGATCTTCTCCTCGATCTCTTCCTCGCTTGCCGTGATGTTCTCGAGCTCGATGATCTTCTCGATGATGAGCTGGTGCAGAATGATCGTCTTCGCCTGCTCCTCGAAGGTCTTTGAATACTCCTCGCGCGTCTTGCCGATGTACTGAAGGTAGTCCTCCATGCGAAGGCCCTGACCCATCAGACGGTACTCCATGCGATTGACCTCTTCCTCGCACTGGCGATCGATCATCGCCTGCGGGATCTCCGCCGAAGCGGTCTTTGCGATCTCGGTCAAAATATTGTCCTCCGTCTCGTTCAGAGAGCGGTTCTTCGCCGTCCGCTCGAGGCGTTCCCGGACCTTTCCTTTATACTCTTCCAAAGAGGAACTTCCGACCTTCTTGAAAAACTCCTCGTTGAGCTCGGGAAGAATTTTCTCGGTGAGCTTGTGAAGGGTGACTTCGAAGATGACGGGCTTTCCCTTGAGGGATTCCTCCGCATAGTCCTCGGGGAAGGTGACGGGAATATCCCTCTTTTCGCCGAGGTTCATACCCACGACCCCTTCCTCGAATCCGGGGATAAAGGTGTGGGAGCCGAGGGGAAGGTCGTAGCCGTCCGCGCTTCCGCCGTCAAATTCCTTTCCGTCCAGCTTTCCGACGAAATCGATGGTCGCGATGTCTCCCTCTTTTGCGGGACGGTCCTTGACCTCCGCCTTGGTCGCGAGCTGTTCGCGGACGACGTTGATGTCCTTGTCCACGTCGTCATCCGTCACAGTATATTCTACCTTCTTGATTTTTATACCCTTGTAGTTTTCGATCGCAACGTCGGGTTTTACGGGCACGACGGCGATGAGCGTCGCGTTCTCCTCCGAGAAATCCTCATCGAGAGAGAGGGAGGGATCGCCGACGAAGGTGTACTTCTTCTCCTCTTTCTTGACGATCTCGGGATAGTTCTCGCTGAAGAGAATGTTCAAGGTCTCCTCGAAGAAGAGTCCCTTGCCGTAGTTGAGTTCCAAGACGTGCTTGGGCACCTTTCCCTTGCGGAAACCGTTGACGCCGTAGCGGTGGCGGTTCTGCACATACGCCTTGTTGTTCGCCTCCGCCCACTCCTCGGGCGTAAAGGTGATCGTGATCTTTACCGTGCTTTTTTCATCGGGTTTGATTTTGTACTTCATACCATATCTCCTGCTGTTCCTGACTGAAAATCAATGTATATTCTACCATAATCCCCCCGAAAAGAAAAGCGTTTTTGTTTACAAATTCGCAAATTCAGGGTATAATGGGGGCATCGATTCGACAAGGACGACAAAATATGCCACAGGACACCTTTACATTGCGCCTCGTCGCGCGCGAACTCGATTCCGCGCTCAAAGGGGGAAGAGTCAACAAGATCGTGCAACCCCGGCGCGAGGAGCTCTCCCTTCTTATATACGCACAAAATCGCACTTTCAAACTCACGATCAATGCAAATGCGGGCGATTGCGGAATTTATTTTACGCAGGACAGCCCCGAAAATCCCCCCGTCGCGCCGAATTTTTGTATGCTGCTGAGAAAATACCTCTCGAATGCCGAAATTTTGGGGGTCGAGATGCCCGTCTTCGAGCGCATCGTCTGTTTGAGATTCTTCTGCGTCTCCGATTTTTCCTCCTGCGAGCGGGTCCTGCGCTGCGAGATCATGGGAAAGTATTCTAACCTCATTCTGACGGAGGGGGACCTTGTCCTCGGCGCCATCAAGACGACGACCCTCGACGCAAATGTCAAGCGCGCCATTCTTCCGGGAGTCCGCTACACCCTTCCTTCCGCACAGGAGAAGGTCGACCCGCAGAACCTTTCTGCCTTAAAAGAACTCTTCCGAAATCCCCCCGAAGGAGACCTTGAGAAATTCCTCTTTACGCACGTTGCGGGACTTGCTCCCTGCACGGCGGAACAGATCGTAAAGAGCTTTTCGGGGGGCGATTTTGCACACCATGTGCACGATTTCATCTTTTCAAACGAAATTTCTCCCTGCGTTTTGGAACAGAACGGCGAGCCCGTCGACTTCTTTGCAAGGCAAGTCCCCGGGGGGATCCCCTTCCCTACCCTCTCGGAGGCGCAGTCCTATTTCTACGGCAAAAAGCGGGCGAAAAAGACCCTTGAGGACAAGAGAAGGGCCCTTCTTTCCGCGGTCTCTTCGGCAAAGAAGAAGCAGGAAAAACACCTTTCGCAAATTCTCGAAAAGCAGGCGGAATGCGCCTCGTGCGAGGAGAACAGGAAGAAGGGGGAACTTCTCACCGCGAATTTATACGCGCTGAAAGCGGGCATGAAGAGCTGCGAGCTTTTGGACTACTACGACGAAAAGGGCGGGAAACTTAAAATTTCCCTCGATGAGCGGCTCTCCCCCTCTCAGAACGCGCAGAATTACTTCAAAAAATACCGAAAACAGAGGCGGACGCTCGAGAGCCTCGCCCCCCGCGAAAAGGAGACGAGGGGAGAGATCGCCTATCTCGAAAGCCTGCTCGCCGCGATTTCCTCGGCGGAGGACGGGGAGGACCTTTTTTCGCTCGAAGAGGAAATTGCGCCCCTCGGGCTTTTCAAGGAGCAGAAAACGCCGCAGAAGAAGGTCAAGGAGATCCCCTTCCGCAGCTTTGAGAAGGACGGCTTTCAGATTTTTGCGGGCAGAAATAACCTGCAAAACGACAGACTCATCAAAATGAGCGCGGACGAGGACATCTGGCTGCACACCCAAAAGTTTCACTCCTGCCACGTCGTCATCAAGACGCAGGGAAGGGAAGTCCCCGACGACGTCCTTCTCTTCGCCGCGCAGGAATGCGTCCGCCACTCGGACGCCAAGGGCGGCGGCAAAGTCCCCGTGGACTATTGCAGGATCAAGAACGTGAAAAAACCGCCCAGATCCAAGGCGGGGTTTGTCACATATTCGGATTTTAAGACTCTTTTAACGGAGTAAAAAATTTATTTTGACAAAAATCTTGCTACGCAATATTTATCGTCGAGGAAATTATGTCATTCTGAGCAGGCACCCGCAGGGTGCCGTAGTCGAAGAATCTCGTCCTTTGGCGGTTCTCACAATAAGGTAGAGATCCTTCGACTGCGCTCAGGATGACATAAAGAAACGTACCGTCGCTTGCTTAGTTGGGTGGAGCGTTGCGAGTTCTGTTCAACAGCGCAGTGCGCTGTGAACCGCAACGCAGACGACGCGTCGTTCTATTGTTATCGAAGCGCGGCGCACGAGCCCCTTTCCTGTCATTCTGAGTGGAGCGAAGCGGAATCGAAGGTGCGCCCGTTCTATTGTGCAACCACACGCACCTCACGAGCCCCTTTCCTGTCATTCTGAGTGGAGCGAAGCGGAATCGAAG
>CANQBW010000050.1 GCA_947589565.1 uncultured Clostridia bacterium
TTTTTTGTTGCGCAAAAGGTTTGACTTCCCTTTCCTTATATGATATAATCCAGATACAAAAATCTTAGGAGTGTGCGTCATGTTTAGAAGCGTACAGGAAATTTTGGACTTTTGTCATGAGAAAGAGATCAAAATGATCGATTTCAAAATGATCGACATCGACGGAAGATGGCATCATCTCTCCATTCCGCTCTCGCGGTTCAATGAGGACACGATGAAATACGGCATCGGCTTCGACGGCTCCAACTACGGCTTTGCGCCCGTGGAAAAGAGCGACATGGTATTTATTCCCATTCTCGAATCCGCCGTCGTCGATCCGTTTGCGGAAATTCCCACCCTCTCCATGTCGGGAGACGTGCGGATCATCGACAAGGAGAACAGCCCCTTCGACCAATATCCCCGCAACGTTGCGCTCGCGGCGGAACATTATATGAAAAAGACGGGCATCGCCGACCGCATGATCATCGGTCCCGAGTTTGAGTTCTATCTCTTCGATCATGTCGCTTTCGAGAACAGACCGCAGAAAGCGATGCTCCATGTGGACGCTTGGGAGGCGGATTGGAACAGCGGCGACGACGAAGTGCACAACGACGGCTATCACACCGCGCACAAGGGCGGCTATCACGCCTGCAAACCGCAGGACGTCACCTATGATCTGAGAAGCCGCATTTGCATGATGCTCGAGGATTGGGGGGTCAAGGTCAAGTATCATCATCATGAAGTCGGAGGTCCCGGACAGGTCGAAATCGAGGTCGAACTCGACGACATGACCAAGATGGCGGACAACACGATGATCGCGAAATACCTCATCAAGAACCAGGCGCTCGCAGAAGGTATGACCGCGACTTTCATGCCCAAGCCCATCTACGGCGAGGCGGGCAGCGGAATGCATGTCCATATGCTGCTCTTAAAAGAAGGAAAGCCCATCTTCTACGACGAAAACGGCTACTCGCAGCTGAGCGAGACGGCGCACTTCTTCATGGGAGGACTTTTAAAGCACGCGGCGAGCCTGTGCGCGTTCACGAATCCCTCCACCAACAGCTATAAGCGGCTCGTGCCCGGCTTTGAAGCGCCCGCGACGATCGGCTATGCGACGGCGAACCGCTCCTCGGTCATCCGCATTCCCGCCTATGCGAAGTCGCCCGACAAGAAGCGCTTCGAACTGAGAAATCCCGACGCGACCTGCAACCCCTACTACGCCTATGCGGCGATCCTCATGGCGGGTCTCGACGGCGTTCTCAACAAGATCGATCCCAAAAAGAACGGCTGGGGACCCTTCGACTTCAACCTCTTCGAACTTTCGGAGAAGGAAAAGAAGAAGATCGCGCACCTGCCCACCTCTTTGGAAGAAGCGCTCGTCGCGCTCGAGAAGGATCACGAGTATCTGACAAAGAACGGCGTGTTCCCCGAACACCTCATCAAGATCTGGATCGAGAAGAAGCGCAAGGAGCTTGACAAGATCAACAAAATTCCCACCCCCGCGGAATTTGAGATGTATTACGACCTTTGATAATGTTTCGTCGAAAAGCTCGCTGTGCGATCTTTCTCGACGAGGAAATGAGCTTGTTTGCCTTGAATGAGCAACTCTCGCGGTCGCTTTCACGACAATAAGCCGAAGGGGTTCGGCAAATGGGGTGGAGCGTTGCAATTCTGCTCAACAGCCCGGTGGGCTGTGAGCGCAACGCGACAGCCGAGCTGGTGGCGAGGCGGGGTTCGGCAGGGGCTACCGCCGAACCGCAGCGCAGGGAAACCCTGCTCGCGCAGTAAATTTTAGAACGAAGGGCGAGATTCTTCGATTCCGCTACGCTCCACTCAGAATGACAGAAAAAAGCATGTCATTCCGAGCGTAGTCGAGGAATCCCCCCGGTCGATAAAATGTTGTATTTCGAATTTTGGAACGTCCCGTCGCTTGCTCAAGGGGATGTTTCGACGACGCCGCGCCGCCTGCATATTTGCAGGCGGCGCGGCTGCTCAACATGACATCGCTTTTTACATGCTCGTTTTACGACGTCATTCTGAGCGAAACGGAGCGTAAGCGGAGTGAAGTCGAAAGCGAGCAAAGCGAGCGGGAATCCCCCCGGTCGATAGAATGTTGTATTGCGGAAGGCTTAAAACATTTGCATTTTAAGACCAATCTGTGCTATAATTTCCTGCGGAAAAGAAGGGAATACCAATGAATAAGGACCTCACGGTCGGAGAGCCTCGGAAAGTGCTGTGGGCATTCGCGCTGCCGATGTTCCTCTCCATGATCTTTCAACAGCTCTACAACATGGCGGACAGCGTCATCGTGGGGCAATTCAACGGGGAAGCGGGCGTCGGCGCGATCGGCGTCTCCTATCCCGTCACCATGATCTTTATGGCGGTCGCGATCGGCGCGAATGCGGGCTGTTCCGTCGTCATCTCCAAGCTCTTCGGCGCCAAACAGTACGGAGAAATGAAGACGGCGATCTGGACCTCCTTCCTCTCCGTGATCGCGATCTCCGCGGTCTTTCTGATCGTGGGACTCTCCTGCGCCGCCCCCATCATCCGCGTTCTGAATACGCCCGAGAGTATCTATGACGATACGTTGAGCTATCTCAACATCTTCATTCTCGCCTTTCCGTTCCTATTCATCTACAACATCGCGACGGGCGTCTTCAATTCCATCGGCGACTCGAAGACCCCGCTCTACTTTCTCATCGGCTCGTCCTTGGGAAACATCGGACTCGACCTTCTGTTCGTCGGCGCCTTTCAT
Organism: uncultured Clostridia bacterium; assembly: GCA_947589565.1. Classification (GTDB taxonomy): domain Bacteria; phylum Bacillota; class Clostridia; order Christensenellales; family Borkfalkiaceae; genus Gallimonas. The sequence goes on from CANQBW010000050.1 coordinate 2,735, forward strand.
TGGGGCGTGACGGGCGCGGCTTGGGCGACCTTCGCGGCGCAGGGGATCGCGATGGCGGGCACCCTCTTCGTGCTCATGCGCCGTATGCGCATCTGGAAGGAGTACGAATCTCAAAAATTCAGCTGGAAGAGCCTGAAAGAGGTCTACTACGTCGCTCTTCCGAGCATTTTACAGCAGAGCTTTGTCTCGGTCGGGAATCTGTTCATTCAGGCGCTCGTCAATTCCTTCGGCGAGGCAGTCATTTCGGGATACTCCGCCGCCGTCAAACTCAACACCTTCGCCGTCAACTGCCTTGTGACGATCAGCAACGGCACTTCCAACTTTACGGCGCAGAATTACAGCGTCGGGGAGGCGGACCGCATCAAGCAGGGCTTCAAATGGGGAAGCATTCTCGCCTTTCTCATCGCGATCCCCTTTGCGTTCTTCTTTATGGTCTTTTCGGAGGCCGCCGTCAAAATATTCATGACGGAGATCAGCGACACCGCCCTCGAGACGGGAAGACACTTCCTTCTCATCGTCTCCCCCTTCTACTTTGTGATGTGCTTCAAGGTGATCTCGGACGGGGTCCTGCGCGGAACCATGAAGATGTGGTGCTTTATGACCTCGACCTTCTCCGATCTGCTCCTTCGCGTCGTCTTCGCGTACATTCTCGTGGGCAGCCTCGGCGCGGACGGCATCTGGCTCTCCTGGCCCATCGGCTGGACGCTCTCAACTATTTTATCCCTTGTGTATTACTTTATTTTGAGGAAGAGAAAATTTAAATTCAGATAAGGTTTCGGCAAAAAGCTTGCTACGCAGATTCTGCTCCAAGTAAAATTTGGAACGTCCCGTCGATAGCTTAGGGGATGTTTCGACGACGCCGCGCCGCCTGCAAATATGCAGGCGGCGCGGCTGCTCAACATGACATCGCTTTTTACTACTGTCATTCCGAGCGCAGTCGAGGAATCCCCTTGGTCGTTTGACAAGTATGTATACCGAGCGTTAAAGGGTCCGGGATGCATACGCAAGCATCCCGGAATTTTTTTTGGTTACTTTTTTTGTATTCGTAAAAAAAGTAACACGCTTGTCTCGCGTGAGAGACAATCCTAAGCGATTACGCCTATAAAACGTCCATCTGAAGTTAAGACAAAAATGAAGGTGGGAAAAAGGAGGCGTAAGCCTCCCTTTCAAAATGATTTTTAGGGGCAGGGAGCTTTTAGAAAAAAGTCCCTCTTGCGGCTTCTTTGGTCGCCTGATCCGCAATGAACGGAATGCGGGTGGTGTATCCCGCCTTGGCGGCGACGATCTGCTTGGTCGGCCAAGAGAAAATTTCCCGGTTCCAGACGTTGACGCTGTCGTTGTACACCTCGCGCGCAGCCGTGATCTCCTTCTGCAGATAGGAATTTTGCTGCATGGCGTCCGCAAGTTCGCGGTGCGCCTTGAGGTCGGGATAGTTCTCGAACGCGATGTTGACAGAGCGTGCGATGGAGTCGATCTTGCCCGCGTACTCGTTTCTGTCGCTGTCGCCGTCGGGGCTCGTCTTGCTGCGGTATGCGGCGATCTTGGTGAAGGTGTCCTTGTCGAGGTCGATCGCCTTGTCGAGGAGCCGTGCGCAGTTCTGCAGGATCTGCACGCGCTGTTCGAGGTAGTTGTCGATCTGCGAGGCGTCGTGCTGGATCTTCTGCTGCAGCTGCTGGAAGTAGTTCTTCGCCTTGGTCTTCAAAATCACCCAAATGATGCCGCCGATGATCGGGGGCAGGAACCACATGATCACGTCGAAAAACTTGGATCCCCCTCCGATCGTGACGGGGATCTGCTTTGCAATGACATTGACGTCTCTGCCGCTCTCAAGCGTGGGGCCTGTCATTTCGTCCAATTCGTTCATATTGTAACCTCCAAAATATTATTTCTTGATGATAAAGTCCGCATCGAAGGAGCTCTCTCCCTCGGGCACGATACAGCACAAAATTCCGTGGTGGTAACCGTAAGCCTTGCTTCCGTGCCTTGAAATTGCCGACTTGTAGATCCCGTTTTCCATCTCGGACATAAAATCCCTGTCCGAAAGCCCGAGCTCCTTCATCTCCACGTCCGTATCCATGGAGATGGGAATGTACTCGATCCAGGGCACGGGCACATCGTGATAATTTCCGTCCCCGCCGTAGACGGGAATGTAATCGACGCGCTCGACCGTCTTGTAGGCGGAAGCCGTCACGCGGACGCGGTCGCTCCCGCCGTCCTTGCCGAGGAAGGTCGTCTTTAAGATGCTCTCCGTCCCCGCATAGGGCGGCGCAAAGGCGTCCTGCGGCATTTGGTTGACCGCATATTCGGTCTCCTGCCGCGTGAAATAGCGGGGATAGCTCTCCTGATAGATATATTCGTGCGGCTTGTGCTGCTGATAGAGCGGAATGGACAGAAGGGGCGCGAGGTCGAAATACAGCGAACGGAAGTACTGCTCGTTGAAATCGAGAAAAGTTTTTCTCGAGAGCTCGACGCTGTAGGAAAAGTAGCGGCTTCGCTTCTCCTCCATGTCCCACATTGCGGAATGTTCGGAGGAGATATAGTTGAGACAGCCCGATTTTCTCATATAGAAGTCGTCGCCGTAGCCCTCTTCATCCGTCAGAAGGGCGAGCATGTTCTTCTGTGCGAGCGGGGTGAACAGGAGACGGAACTGCACGTCGTTGTCGCGGTCGGTCGCGCCGAACAGGACTTCGAACTCGGCGTTTCCCATCTCCGTAAAGTGACTTCCGCTCTTGAGCGCCGCCTCTTGCTTTTTGCGGATCTGTTTGGTCCCCTTTTCGACCTTCCGCTCCCGCTCCTTCTCGCTGAGGTCCTCCGAATGGGAGGGACGGCGGGAGAAATGCAGATCGGGCGCGGCCTCGTTGCCGTAGATGAGACGGGTCTGCCGGCTGTATTCGGGCTTGGGTTTGGTGACGGTGGCGGTCAGCGTCTGGGAATGGTGGACGGTCTGAAGATTCCCGTCCGAGTCCGTCTCATAGGTCTCCCAATGAATGACGATGGAACCCGAATAGGTGCACACCCCCATCGAATGCACGAGGACTCTGTCCACGACGAAGGGATTGCCCACGATCTGTCCCGTCAGAATGCCGATCGTCGAGACGTTGGGATCGTCGTCCTTCCCATAGCCGTATTTTCCGCTCAGATAGTCGTAGCGGCGGACATTGAAGTTGTCGTCCAAATCTAAAAGCGGCACCGTCTTTTCGATGAGCTTCTTCGTGATATTCCCCTCGAAGAGCGCGTTGAGCGGCGCGACTTCCTCCCAGGCCTTTCGAAGGAGTTCGTCCGCCTTCTTCTGCTGCTCTGCCCTTTTCTCCTCGTTCTGTTTGAGCCGCGGCTGAATGACTTTGGCGATCAGAACCGCCGATCCCACGATGAAGAGAATGCCGAGCAGGAGAAAAATGACCCCCGCGACAACGCTTTCTCCCACAAACTGCCCGATCGAGACGAACAGAAAGATCGCGCCGAGGACGATGAGAAAGATCAAGAGCCCCTTGAATGCCTTATCGCGGGAGAGCTTTCCCTTCGTCTCCTCGACGAGCGCCCGCTGGGCGTTGTACTGCGACACCGTCCTTTTGTTCTGCTCCTCGCTGACCCCCGACTGCCGAAGAAGGTCGTCGAAATACTCCTCGCAATTGCTGCGGAAGGAGTTCTCATATTTTGAGCGATAGGCGTTGAGCGGCTCTAAGATACTGTCGTCCGTCAAAAGAGTTTCATCTGACATAATTCGACACGATTATACCATATTTCGACACCCTTGTCAAAAAAAATTTCAAAAAGAATAAAAGAAATTTTCAAAAAACTACATCTTCCCGCGGTTGATTTCTATGAGAAATTGTGTTATCATAAAATCGAAGGAGAAAACGATGGAAGAAAACAAAATCATTATGTATCAAACGGAAGACGGGGTCACGAAAATCTCCGTCACGCTCGACGGCGACACCGTCTGGCTTTCGCAGGCGCAGATGGCAGAGCTGTTTCAAAGGGATAAATCCGTAATTTCAAAACATATTGCCAATATCTTTGAAGAGGGCGAACTTGAACGAAATTCAGTTGTTGCAAATTTTGCAACAACTGCTTCCGACGGCAAAACCTATCAAGTGGAATACTACAGCCTCGACGTCATTATCTCCGTCGGCTATCGGGTGAAATCTCTCCGCGGCACGCAGTTCCGCATCTGGGCAAACCGTGTCCTCAAGGAATACATGATCAAGGGCTTTGCGCTCAACGACGAGCTCTTGAAGCAGGCGGGCGGCGGCGACTACTTCCGTCAGCTCTTGGAGCGCATTCGCGACATCCGCTCCTCCGAGCGCGTCTTTTACCGTCAGATCCTCGATATTTATGCAACAAGCATAGACTATGACAAAGCGACTGATACGAGCCTTCTCTTTTTCAAGACGGTACAGAATAAGATGCACTTCGCCGTCACGGGGCACACGGCGCCCGAAATCGTCTACCTTCGTGCGGACAGTTCCAAACCATTCATGGGTCTTACGACCTTTGCGGGAAAGCACCCCCGCAAGGCGGACATTGCGACCGCAAAAAACTACTTGACCGAAAAAGAATTGAAAGAGCTCAACGCGATCACCTCCGCCTTTCTCGACTTTGCGGAGTTGCAGGCACTTCGCCGCCGTCCCATGACCATGAAGGATTGGGTTCAAAAGCTTGACGATTTTCTCCGCATGAGCGAGAGCGAAGTCTTGGAGAACGCAGGAAAAATCTCGCACGAAATGGCGGTCGAGCGTGCCAATGAGGAATACAAAAAATACCGCGAGAAAAATTCGGACGAGCTTTCTCAGGTAGAGCGCGACTTTTTGGAAACCATCAAAGAGACGCAGAAACAGCTGGAAGGAAAGAAAAAGTAATCTGATCGGATATGGAAAAAAAGCGCTGCAATTTCAGTTTCGGGAAGGAGGGAAAAGTCTCTTCAAAGGCGCTCCTCTATCACGATACGCGCTGGTGCAAGCCGGAGCATCGGGACGGGGAGCTCTTTGCCATGCTCATTTTAGAGGGAATGCAGGCGGGCGTCAGCTGGGATCTCATTCTCGAAAAGGAAGAGAATTTCCGAAAGGCATTTGACGGATTCGATCCCGCGATCGTCGCAGGCTACGATGAGCAAAAAACAGAGAGTCTCATGCAGGACAAGGGGATCATCCGCAATCGCAGAAAGATCGAGGCGGCAATTCAAAATGCGCAGGCATTTTTGAAAATACAAGCGGAGTTTGGAAGTTTCGATTGCTTCATCTGGAGCTTTACGGACGGGAAGACCGTCGACCATCATCTCTCCGATGTGAAGGACATGCCCGCAAAGGACGAACTCTCCGAAAAAGTCAGTGCGGCGCTCAAGAAGCGCGGATTCAAGTTTGTCGGCCCGACGATCGTCTACTCCTATTTGCAGGGGATCGGCGTCATCAACGACCATTGGGAGGAGTGCGAATTTCGGTAATAATGATAGACATCCAAGCAATTTTCAAAAATAAGATTCCCGACAGAGACAAGCTCTCCGCTTTCGGCTTCTCGTTCACGGAGGGGCATTTTGTGAAGGAGTTCCCTATTCTTGAGGGACAGTTTTCCTTGAAAGTCACCCTCTCCCCGCTCGGAGAGATCGACTACCATGTCTATGATCTCTTGGCGGAGGAGGAGTATTTTCTCGCGCGGGTCCAAGGCGCGGAGGGCTCCTTCGTCGGGGAAGTCCATAAGGCGTGCGAGGAAATTTTCTCGGAAATCGCGCAAAATTGTTTCTTGAGGGAATGCTATCAAAACGGGCAGACGAAGCGGATTTTGCAATACGTCTTCCAAAAATTCGGCGTGGAGCCCGAATTTCTGTGGGCGCGGCTGCCCGATTGGTCCGCGCTGCGGGTGAAGGGACAAAAGCCGTGGTTTGCCGTCCTCGGAAAGGTCGAAAAGAGCAAGTTCGGCTTTGAGGAAAATCGCTCATCGAGGTCCTCGATCTGAAAGGCGACCCCGCTGCGATCGCCGAAAACCTCAAGACGGGGCATATCCACCCCGCCTATCACATGAATAAAAGAAATTGGTACTCCGTCTTCCCCGACGGCAGCCTTCCCGATGAGGAGCTTTTCCCCATGATCGATTTAAGCTACACTTTGGCGGGAAAAAAGTAAACTTTTCAGAGGAGACCTGTCTCCGATAATTGCAACATGCCTTTGATTTCAGCGACTGCGCGTCTTTCGATTTCTCTGTGTTCGCATTTTTGGACATAGAACTTTCCGTCCCTGAAATCCGAAAAACGGAAGTACAGATCCTGCGAATAAAACGTTTCAAAGAAGCGAGCGCACTCATATTTTGACGTGTAAATTCTATCGCCATAAATCTTTAAAAGATAGGGATAAGTCGTATACATACGAAAATCCACTCGGTCGTCCAAACTTTTAAGCAACATCGGAAAAGTTCCGGAACAGCCCGATTCAACGACAATGATTTTCTTTTCCCCGATTTCCCCAAGCATCGGAAGAAAACTCTTCCCGATTTCGGGATATTTTTTTAAAAAGGAACGGATTTCGGGCAAAACCATTCCGAAAAAATCGTCCGTGTTGCGGCAACGACCCGATTCCAAAACTTGGAATATGGGAGACCTTATCTCGTCGTCCACATTCTCTTTGCCCGTTAACTTCGTCAGCGTTTTTCTCCCCAACAGCCATGGATAAATATGCTTTCTGCGTTTGTTTTGATAAGAAATAAAGGGCAGCAGCGTATCGCGCAGCAAAAAAATGTACGCCGTATCTTCCTCATAGCCGATCCAATTACAAAAATCGATCAACTCCGATAAAAACGCATGATCGCACACGTCCGAACTTTTTTCGGCTTTTAAGGTCAACTCATCTAACGCCTCTGTCAGCTCACAGGCGCGTTGTTCGTATGGTAAATCCATTCCCGAAAATGGATTACGAAAGATCGGGAACGGCTCGCTATGGTTCTCTTTTAAATAGGCTCTTAGTTTTGAGACTCCCGAAAAAGTTTCTTCTGATTTTTGATTGAGCTCTGTATATCCCTCGTCAACCAAGTCGTCGAGCATTTTCAGAAGTTGCTTTGCACGATAAATTGTTTCCTCGCTCACGGGAGCTGTTTTCAGGTTTTCCAATTCATTTTTATAAAATTCCAAGTTAAACGAAATAAATCCCACCGATATTCCCCTCGGGTAAATTTCTGTTTCCGATATCATCATACCATAAAAGCAGGCAAACGGCAAGCCTCGGTTGCGATTACATGCTTTTTTTCGACGTCCGTAGTCTCAGTGCGGTGGAATGCTCAACTGCCCGGTGGGCTGTGAGCGCACCGTGACAACCGAGCCGGTAGCGAGGCGGGTGCGGCGGGCGCTACCGCCGCACCAAAGGCGGCAAAAGGATAGCGACCGCCCAAAGGCGGTCGCTTCCAAAAGCCGCTTTGCAAAATCAGGGCTCCCGAAAAAGATTGCGCAGCAAGATTTTTTGGGATAAGGAGCAACCGACTTAAAAATTGAGTCCTTGCCAACAGGCAAGGACTTGGAAAATACGTCGCGTAAATCAGGGCTCCCGAAAAAGATTGCGCAGCAAGATTTTTTGGGATAAGGTGGAACGGTGCATTCCTGCTCAACAGCCCGGTGGGCTGTGCGGCGGATTCGGTGTGCCTGTTTCGAACTACTTTTTCGCCCGTTCGGTTTGTTGGCGGGTGCTTGACCGCGCCGCTACGCGGCGCGGTCAAGCACCCGCCAAAGTGCCATTTTGATTTTTGCTTTCAAAACCATAGGTAATTATTCGTTTATCATAGAAAGCAATTTCATTGAAGTTTCGGGCGTAGCAAAAATGATAAACCTCGCTCTTTGATACTCTTCGGAATACTCGTAATATAAACGCATTTGATTGATTGTATCCGAAGCGGTAAAATCACACAATTTTTCGTTAAGGCTATTCGCCTTGTCATGTTCGACATACAAGTCTACGATGACACAACTTTGGCGCTCTCCCGATATTTTTGTATTTACATTGTCGATAAAGTCCAGAACTTCTTGTTTGTATTCGGAAGAAAGTTTACTGATTACTTCGCTACTGTCAAGGAAATTTTTAACATCCTGCATACTAAATCTCCATTGTCCTCCTATCTTTCGCCCTTTTAACAGTCCG
>CANQBW010000051.1 GCA_947589565.1 uncultured Clostridia bacterium
GACCTTGCCGGGAATCGAACCCGGGATTGCGCCGTGAGAGGGCGCCGTCTTAACCGCTTGACCACAAGGCCGTATCGCTTACTTTTTGATTATAGCACATCTTTTCAATGAAAGCAATCGTTTTTTGCTTCCATCTTTAAAATTTTTTTCAAACGAAAAAAGGACATCCGCCTGTGCCGCGAATCGAAAAGGTTAACCCGCATCTAAGCAGGTGGGTGCGCTGCGAAGAGACATCAGACTTTCCGAAAATTTCAGACCTTGCCTATTCCCCTCGACGTGCGCTCCCGATTTTTAACTGTGGATTACGCATTGTTCGATTCCCGTACACCGCAGGTGTCGATCTTATTATAGCAGAATCCCCGAAAAAAATCAAGACTCCGCTTGAAATTTTTCGAGGGAATTTCAGCCAATCAGTCCTTGAGACGCTCCATCATGTCGACGATGTCCTGAACGGTCTTGACGTTCTCGATCTCCTCTTCGGGAAGGCTGATCCCGTGCTCGTCCTCGAGCGCCATCATCAGTTCCACAACGTCCAACGAATCTGCCCCTAAATCCTTTACGACCTCCTGCTCGGGACGGATGCTCGCCGCGTCGATATTCAACTGTTCCGCAAGTATTTTGCAAACTTCTTCAAACATTGTGAACTCCTTATCTTCTTTTTCCTTATTTTACTTTACTTTTCCCCGCTTGTCAACCCATTTTACATAAATTGGCAACATTTCGTTTGGATTCTACGATTTGAAGATAAATTCCAAGGTGCGGAACTTGTGATTTTTCCTCTAAAGTTGTAAAATAGACACAAAAGGAGACCATCTTATGCCCAAACAGACCATCGGCGAATTTCTCGCCTCAAGGCGCAAAGCCAAGGGAATGACGCAGCAGGAAGTTGCAGACCTTCTCGGCATTTCCAATAAGACGCTCTCGTCCTGGGAGTCCGGACGCTCCTATCCCGACATTTTGATGCTGCCCGCGCTTGCCGAACTCTACGGCGTGACCGCGGACGAAATTTTGCGCGGAGAGCGTTTGCCTCACGAGAAAGATTCCGAACAATCCGACGAAACTGCGCAAAAAGAGCGGCTTCGCAATGCGGAAAAAAATTATTCCGTAAAGTGTGCGGCGCTTTCGGGCGTGGGGATCGGCGGCGTCGGGCTACTGCTTCTCGGGATACTCTTGGCATTTACCGTGGCGGCATGGCTCTTTGTCTTATTCGCGGTCCTTTCGGCTCTGGCGGAACTTGTCGTCGTCATCCTTTTTGCCGCATTCGAAAAGTCGGCTCTCTTGGCCGAAGAGGAAAAATCGAGATATTCGCTTCTTATCAAGCAGATGACCTATCGGGCCGCATTCAAGATCGTCGTCCCTCTCCTCTTGGGCGTATTTGCGGTGCTGTTTATGACCGGCGGCGGGGGCGCGATGTCGCTCGTGCTCATCTTATCGTTTTCTGTGATCGTCCTGCTCGCCTTTCTCTTTCTCCTGTGGCTTTCAAGCCGCGGCAAAGAATTTTACACCGACGAAGAGGCAGCCTCTCTCAAGCGTCGAAAAAAGCTTTCTATAAAGATTTTTTCGGTGGGAATGGCGATCGCCGTCGTCTTTACCGTCCTCTCCTCCATTCTCTCGCAGGTTGGGTTCACGCATACGGAGCGGCAATTCACTCTTCCCAAAGAGGAGTTCATCCGCAGGATACAGACCATCGAATTGAACGCGAAGGACGCGAAGGACTACAAAATCGCCCTCGAAAACGAGAACGCGGACGGCCTGAGCGACTATTTTGTGGACGTCAAAGCCGCGCTCACAAAACCGGTCGAGATGAAATATTTCTATTCCGAGAAATTGGGCGATACCTATTCGATCGAAGGAAATCTGTACCTCAGCTTTTCCGTCGACTATGACGCAAACTCTCTCTGTTCGATTTCCTATATTCCCGACCCGTCCGAGGCATTTTGGGCCACATTCTACAGCGGAAAAATTTTATTTCGCGAGAAGGAAGACTTCCGAAAAAGACATCCCGAACCGACCGCAGAGGATCTACTGGACGGGATCGAAAAAGACGAGGTGTTCTTTGTGCTCGACGATTCCCTCTCGTCCGTAGAGAGCTCTCTCGGCGAAACCGTCATCGGGACCGAAACCTTTGTCGATGTCTCCGGAGACGACTTTACGCTTGCCGAAAAAGTTACGAAAACCTACCCCATCCTTGCATTTTTGGGTCTGTGCGGAGTGGTTGCGGACGCAGTCGGATGTGTGATCGTATATCGCATATTGTGTAGGTCGGAAGAACATGTCATTCCGAGCGTAGTCGAGGAATCCCCTAAGCAAGCGACGAAACATTCCTAAAATCGCTCAATATTCTAACGACCGGGGGGATGTTTCGACTCCACTTCGTTCCGCTCAACATGACAGCGGAAAACGGGCATCTTGCTCAACATGACAGAGGAAGAAACACTTTCTCAAGTTCCTCTTTCCAGACGTCCGCGGAGAACCGCGGATTTGCGGGAGAGGTGGAGGGAAGGAGAGTCGTCCTCTCTATAAACTCCGGAAAATGTTCGCACAGAAGGGAGTAGCTCTTCTTTCCATTGCAGAAAATCCGTTCGATCTTGCTCTCCTTGAAAAGTGCGGGAACGTCGGCAACGACTTCCCCGCGAATGCTCGTATCCGAGGAGCCGACGATCTCGCAGGAGAGCACGACGTCCCACAGCGCGATCTTTCTTCTCAGCAAAAATTCCCGCTTTTCCTCGATGGAAGCGGGAATTTGTTCCGAAAAGAAGCCGCAGATTGTCTTCCAGAATCTGTTTTGGGGATTGCCGTAGTAGAAGCCGACCTCGCGGCTCTTCACGGAGGGAAAGCTGCCCAAAATCAAAAGTCGGCTCTCCCCATCATAGACGGGCGAAAAGCCCTCGGCAAACACGGGATTCATGCTTTGAAAATGATCTGCTTTTCGAGGTTGCCGACGGAAGAGACGGAGACCTTCGAGAAATCGAAATTCAGCTCGAGCGCCGCCATGATGTCCTCGCGCGTGAGCGCGGCGACCTCTGCCATGCGCTTTTCAAAGTCGAACACCTCGTTTTTATAGAGCATCTGCTTGCCGTAGAGCAGCATCTGCGAGGGTGTATTCTCCTGGGAGAAGATATTCGAGGACTTCATCTGCTCCCTGCCGCGCAGAAACTCTTCCTCGGTGACGCCGCCTCGTTTTAAGTCCTCGATGACGGCGACGACCGCGTCCGCCGCGCTCTCCGCCTTGAGAGGATTGACAGCGGCGTACACGCTCAGCATTCCCGTCTCGTTATAGTGCGTCGTATAGGAATAGACGGAATAGGCGAGTCCCATCTCCTCTCTCACCCTCTTGAAGAGACGGGAACTCATGCCGCCGCCTAAAATATAGTTCATGATCTGCGTCGCAAAGGCGGCGGGATGGTCCCGCTCCACCGTCGGGAAAGAAAAGGCGAAGTGCGCCTGTTCGATGGGCTTTTTGCGGAAGAGGTTGTCATATTTGAAGTTCAGAACGGGCTGCAGAGGCTGAAAATCGCAGCATTCCATTCCGCCGAAATATTTTTCCGCGAGTTCGACGGCTTGGCTCGTCTCGATGTTTCCCGCGAAGGAGACGACGATATTCTGGGGACAGTAGCGGCGGCGTTTATAGTCGTTGAGCATGTCCCGCGTAAATCCCTCGACATTTTTGATAGGCCCTAAGATATTTCTGCCGTAGCCCGCATTTCCGAACGCCGCGCGGGACAGAAGATCGAGGCAGAGGTCCTCGGGGGAGTCCTCGTCCATGTTGATCTCCTCGATGACGACCCCCTTCTCGCGGTCGATCTCCTCCTCGGGGAAGGAAGCCTCTAAAAATAGTTCGGAGAGGAGCGCGAAGGCCTCCGCAGCGTGATCGCTCGTGGATTTTGTATAATAGCAGGTCATGTCCTTGCCCGTGAAGGCGTTGACCTGTGCGCCGAGCGCGTCAAAGGCGTCCGAGAGCTCGAAAGCGGTGTGTCTCGGAGTCCCCTTGAACTGCATGTGTTCCAAAAAGTGCGAGAGGCCGTCCTCTTCGTCCGTCTCATAGGCTGCGCCCGTGCCGACGAGCACACCCATCGTGACGGAGAGCAATCCCTCCATCTGCTTGACGATGACGCGCACGCCGTTCTCCAAAGTTTTTGTGATGATCATGATTTTTCCCTCTATGTACTTTATCCGATGTTGTCGCTGACGGTGATCGGGAAAAGTCCCTTCTGCCGATAATTTTCCAGAATTTTGGGAAGCGCCTTCAAGGTGTGCTCCATGGGGTGCATGAGGATGAAATCTCCCCCCTTCACCTCTTCGGTGGCGCGGCGGAAACAGAGGCTCGCGTCCTTGTCCCGCCAATCGATGGTGTCCTTGCTCCACATGATGGTTCTAAGTCCCAGCTCCTCCGCGGCGTCCACCGTGTCGCTGTTGAACGCGCCCGAGGGCGGCGCGAAAAGTCTGACCTTCTTCCCCGAGGCGAGGGAGAGGAAGTCCGCGCTCGTCTTGATCTCCTCGCGATTTGCCTGTAAACTCAGTTTGTCATGATCGCGATGAAAATAACCGTGCGAAGCGATCTCATGCCCCTTTTCCGCCATTTTTTTTACAAGATCGACATGATCGTCCGCCCAGGACCCCCCGATAAAGAAGGTCACCTTCGCCCCGTAATCGTCGAGGACTTTCAAAAATCCGTCCAAGAGTTCCTCGCCCCAATAGACGTTGATCATCAGCGAGACGCCGTCGGAGGCGTTCCCGCGGTAATAGACCCTGTCGTCGACGCCGGAGGCGGCGGACACGGAAGGCAAAAAGCAGACTGCGCCGATGACGAAGACGACGCAGATGAGGACGGCGTTTGTGAGCGCGGCGACCGCGCGGGAGGATAGCTTTTTCATCGCTTCATTTTATGAAGCAAACGGCTTGTTTATGTTCTCAATCGCCTCTCATCCCCACTTCTTCGGGGCATCTATGATACCACATTTTCCAAAATTTGTCAATAGTGGAAAAATTTTTTTCTCCTTTAGTTTATTTTTTCAAAGATTGCTTTTAGGTTCAGATAAGAAATGATATTTTTTTCCGTTCGTCTTGCCGAAGTGACGCCGTCTGACCAACGCACAAACCGATAACCTTCGAAGGGAACAGCTTCAAATGTAAGATCGGATCCGTAAGGCACATCTTTTACAATGTAGTTGTCCCAAGGTTTTCTATGATCTTCAAAGCCCACCAAATCAATTTTCCCGGGTGACTTTTTGTCTAAAGATCTCGGAACGAGATTCACACCTACATCCAACTTGTGTTCCCAAAATTCTGGCGGGATCCCGAATTTCTCTCCGTCAATTTCAAGTTCATGCAAGAGATACTTCCGCGTAATTTTCCATGACGCATCGAGCAATTCGATAGCTTTATGGTAACCTAAAATCTCACCATATGAAAAGGTCTGCTCTATCGTATGAGTAAACTCGTGCAGACATATTTCCAAGCTGCTGGTTTCAAGTTCCTCTGAATGAATATCGGTTTTAAGGAACTTTTCATACGAAGCTATCAACGACTGATGATAACTTACATCTGCGTCAAAAAACCCCGCGATTGGGATTTTTGCGTATTTCCAAGAAGATTCGCCTCCCCTTATAATTTCCGTATACTCATACTCGTTAAAGCCGTATAGACATAAAATACTGTGATATTTTCCCATAAGACTTCCGAGCTCCGGGAGGTAGTTTGCATTGATCGAGCAGGAATTTCCTGTCCCTAACTTGGTGGGGCCCGGCTCGATACAGAGGTCATCCTCTCCGATCCGATTATCCTTCGTCCCAATGGGATCTTTGGTAAAATAGACTTCCACATAAACTTCGACTTTTTCCTCAAACCATTCTTTTAATATTTCACGGAATTTTTGCGAAATTGCAATTAAATACTTCCGCTCCAACCCCGTCATTTTATAATCCAAGAGGACATCCTTACCTGCAAAGTTGGAATACAATTTTGCATGGACCTCATCTGTCATCACAAACAGCACACGAAGATCGGGCAGATTTTCCTCTCCGTCCTTTTCCCATTTTGCATAGAGAGTGTCCGTATCGAGCGTGAACGTATAGTAGCCGAGCATGAGATTTCCGTCCTCGCTGACAACTTTCTGTTCGTATTTCTCATCGGCAAACCAACCGCAAAAAGTATAGCCTTGAAGGGAAGGCACAACAAATTTCGCCTCTTTGATTTTGTCACGCTCGATCGTCACCGTCTTTTTCATCGGCGATTGATAGCCGCTTCCGTAATCGTAGGAAAAGGTTCTTTCGATTCGTTCAAAATAGGCTCTTACCTCGAAATTTTGGTTTAAGATGCCCATGTCATGTTCGGGAGTACTCGCAAGGTCAGACCACCCCGTAAAGACATAGCCCTCGTCGGCGACCGCCGTGACCGATTCGGAAGGTTCTCCCTCCAAGACGATTTGATGAAGATTTCCGAGAATTTTTCCGCCCTCATTATTTTCCACGCTGTAGTCATGATAGAAACCGCAATAAGCCGTGATCTCCATGTCTTGCGTGATATGGGTATCATGCCGCTCTCTCGTCTGAAGCCCGTCCGACCAATAGACGAATTTCGGATGTGAGAAAAAATCCTCGCCCTCGGGGTTCACCCAAATCTCGGGCGCATCCTCGCCATAGTATATTTTTTCGGTAAATTTCGAATAGTTCCTGTCATCGTCTTTGATTTTCAAAGTGCAGTTGGTTCCCACAATTTGATAGACTACTTTGAAACACTTCTTTTGAAATCTCGCCCTGAATGTGTAATACGCCCGAACATCATTTTCCTGCCGCGTTGCATCCTTCAAACCATCCGACCATTCGAGAAACTCATATCCCTCCTCGGGGACAGCGGTCACCGCTGTTGTACTTTGTCCATCTTCGACTGTCTGTTCGGCTTCTCCCTCGATCCTTCCACCTACGCCCGCTTCATATTTGACCGAAAACTGTTTCACTTTGGGCTCGGCGGGCTCTTCGGGCTCTTCGGGCTCGGCGGGCGGTTGAGGTTCGTCGGGTTTATCGGGCTCTTTTGGCTCATTGGGAGCTTTTAAAGCGCTAAAGAATGCGATGAATTGTAAATTTTCCCGTACATCTTTTTCCTGCCGCGAAGGGGTAAATAGCCCGTCCGACCAGCCTTCGAACCGGTAACCTTCCGCAGGGACAGCCATCACAAGAGAGCCATCCATGCCCGCTTCGACGATCTGAGACTTCTCCCCCTCGATCTTCCCGCCCTCCACAGAGGTGTAGGTTACGGAAAAGCTCTGCGCCTGAACCTGTTCCTCTCCGCAAGCGCACAGTCCGAGACAGAGACATAACAATATGCCAATGAGAATTGGAAATTTTTTCATAATTTTATTGTAACACAGAAATTTGTTAAAAACAATATGCTTTGAGAAAAAATTTGAAATTGTTTTTTAATTACCGTCATGTTGAGCAGCCGCGCCGCCCGCAATAGCGGGCGGCGCACTCAATTCCCAATGAAAGGCGCGTTGGAAAACCACGCTTTTCCATAAGCGCACTCAAGTTGCCGAACCCTTTCGGCTTATTGTTGTTTGAAACGACCGTGACGACGGGGTTTTGGGAACTCGAGAGCCCATTTCCTCGACAAAAATATTGCGCAGCAAGATTTTTGCCGAAACATAAAATCCCATGGTGCGAGCAGGGTTTCCCTGCGCTTGCAGTTCGGCGGTAGCCCCCGCCGAACCCCGCCTCGCAACCAGCTCGGCTGTCGCGTTGCGGTTCACAGCGCACTGCGCTGTTGAACAGAACTCGCAACGCTCCACCCAATTTGCGAGCCACCGCACGCTTATTGTCTTTTGAAACGAACAAGAGGACCAAGCTGTGGGAACTCGAGAGTTCATTTCCTCGTCGAGAAAGATCGCGAAGCGAGCTTTTCGACGAAACCTTTTATTCTAAACACTGCGCGAGGCAAGGTTCCCTTGCCGGAGCGGCACCCCATTTGCCGAACCCCTTCGGCTTATTGTTGTGAAAGCGACCGCGAGAGTGACTTAATCAAGGCAAAAAAGTCAATTTCCTCGACAAAAATATTGCGCAGCAAGATTTTTGCCGAAACCTTTTATTTTAATGTGACGATCGTAACCCCCGATTCCCCTTCTCCGTAGACGCCGAGGCGGAAATCCTTGACATGGGGGTGCTTTTTTAAGTAATCATGAATGGCTTTCCGCAAAATTCCCGCCCCCATGCCGTGGACGATGCGCACCGTCTCCAAATTTTGTACGAGCGCGGTGTCCAGAAAGTTCTCAACTTCGAGGAGCGCCTCGTTTGCGGAGAGTCCGATCACATTGCACTCGTGCTGCGAAAAGGTCCGCTCCTTGAGGTCCCTCACGACCTTGACATTCGTCTCCTTTTTCTCCTTCGGCTCGGTGAGGTAGAGTTCCTTGAGCTTGCTCTGCACTTTGAGCGCCCCGCATTGAATTTCCGCGACTCCCTTTTCCCGCTTGACGGAGAGCACCTCTCCCTCCGCGTTCATCGGCGCAACGAAGACAAGATCCCCCACTTTTAACTTGTCGGGGTCGACGGGAAGAAGGCGCGGTTTCTTCTGTTCCTCCTCGGAGAGAGACCCGTATATCTTGTTTTTCAGCGTTCTGGCGCGGATGAGGTCGGCTTCCGAGAGCTCTTTTTGATGAAAAATTTTTTCGATCTCCGCCACGATCTCCTCCGCACGGGCTGTGCTCTCGTTGACGATCCGCTTGCTCTCCGCCCGCGCACCCGAGAGAAACTTTTCCCGCTCCCTTTGGAATTTCCCCTCTTCCTCTTCGAGTTTTTTGAGTTTCTCCTGCCACTCCTTTTTGATGGACTCCGTCTCTGCGCGAAGTTCGTCCGCGCGAATGCGGCTCTCTTCGGCTGCCCGAACGGTGTGTTCGAACGCCTTCGCGCCCTCGGAGAGGTTCTCCCGCGCCTCGGCAAGAATGCGCTCGTCGAGTCCCAGCCGCGAACAGATCAAGAGGGCGTTGGAGGGACCGGGATAGCCGATCCGAAGACGGTACAGAGGGCGCAGGCTCTCCGCGTCGAACTCCATGCAGCCGTTGACGATCCCCTCCGTCTCGAAGGCGTACTCCTTGAGGGCGGAATAGTGGGTCGTGACGATGCCGCGGCACTTTTTCCGCATGAGGAAGGAGAGCACGGCACGCGCGAGGGCCTGTCCCTCCTCGGGGTCGGTGCCGCCGCCCGGCTCGTCGATGAGGACGAGGGAATCTTCCGTCGCCCGCTCGGTGATCTCTTTCAAATTGAGGACATGGGATGAGAAAGTGGACAGATTTTCCTCGATGGACTGGTTGTCCCCGATGTAGCAATAGACGCCGTCGAAGAGGGAGAGACGGGTTCCCTCCTCGGCGGGGACGAAGAGCCCGCACGCCGCCATGAGAGAGAAGAGCCCGCACATCTTCAAGGTGACCGTCTTGCCGCCCGCATTCGCGCCGCTGATGAGTAGGAAGGAATATTTCTCCCCCACCGAGACGGAGACGGGGACCGCCGTCTTTTGATCGAGGAGGGGATGTCTCCCCTTCCGAATATCGAGAATCCCCCTGCGGTTGAGCGCGGGTTTGACGCATTTGAAGGCATGTGCAAACTCGGCGCGGGCATAGAAGGAGTCCGCCTCCGTGAGAATGCTCTCATTGCGCTCGAGTTCTTCCCGCATCTTTCCGATTCGCTTAGAGAGAAGGGACAAAATGCGCTCGATCTCCTCCTTCTCGTCCATCTTGAGTGTGATGAGTTCGTTGTTCATCTCGAGGACTTCCTCGGGCTCGATGAAGACGGTCTGTCCCGACTGCGAGCGGTCGTGGATAAATCCCTTGATGTTCCGCTTGTACTCCACTTTGACGGGGATGACATAGCGGTCGGAGCGCATGGTGACGAGCTCTTCCTGCAAATATTTTCTGTCGTCCGAGGTGAGATACTCCGCAAGCCGCGCACGGATGCGCTCGTTGAGGGAACGAATTTCGGTGCGGATTGCATAGAGCTTCTCGCTCGCATGGTCGGAGAGCTCGTTTTCATTCAAAATCATGCTCTCGATGTCCCGCTCCAACCTCTCGTCGGTCATGAGATTGCCGACAAGTTCGCGGAAGAGGACGATATCTTCGCCCCCGACGCTCTCCACCGAGCGCTTTAAGAGTCTCGCAGAGCGGAGAAGCCGCGCCGCAAGCAGAATTTCGGCGCAGGTGAGCGTCGCGCCCTTTTGGGCGCGCTCCAAGGAGTCTGTAAGCGTTTCAAAGGGCTCGATCTTCCCCGCCCCGAGGAAGAAGAGGAGACGATACGCCTCATCCGTCAGATCGAGCGCGCGCTGTGCCTCTTCGAGATTTGACGTCGGAAGAAAGGAAAGAATTTTCTCTCTCGCGCTCTCCAAAACGCAGAAATTTGATACCTGGGTCAGGATTTTATCGAGTTCGAGTCTTTGAAGATGACTGTTCA
>CANQBW010000052.1 GCA_947589565.1 uncultured Clostridia bacterium
TTTACGGGCAGCGCCGCATATCCTTTCCTTGCAAAAAATATGGGTTGGGAATACGACGCTTCTAAAATCAAAATTCCGTATTTTATGGCGGCAGGTACGGGGAAGTCCGACGATTCTGGGGTTGAAGATATTTACCAAAAGTTCGGCGGCGTTTGTCCGCTTGAAGCTCTGAAAGATATTTATAGCACGATGAGCAATGACGTATTCAAAATCCGTGCGAGAATTAAGAGCGCGGAACACGAAGATATGCTCACTTTAACGGACGGCTATATGACGGCTTGGATGCTTTGGCAGTTGAAAGGCGATGAAGAAGCCAAAAAGGTCTTTGAGGGCGATACCGCGGAAATTCTCAATAATGGTCATTGGCAGGACATGGAGAAAAATATATAACATTGATCTTAAACGATTTGCACGCGGCGGGAGAGGAAAAACCATTTTCATTCCTCTTGCATAACATGAAAGGTATTCTATTTTTGGAGTGTTTTCATGAATCCTTTCGAAGAAAAAGCCATTCCACTTCAGAACCAATTCCGCAACTGGCGGCAACTCTACCCCATTCCCTATGACAAGAACACCGTGGACCCCTACACGAAGACGCGCATCATTCTGATGAACGGCGCGGAGTTCGAGGCAAACTGGTTTTCGCGCAATTTCTCGCGGCATACGACGGACAACGACCTCCGCCGTGAACTTGCGCTCGTGCGCGACATCGAGAAACAGCAGCAGCTGAACGTCTCCCTGCTCAAGCCCGCGAATGAGAGTCCTCTCGAACACACCATCTCCTATGAACAGCTCGCGGTCGACCTCACCGCGGAGCTATCTAAGCGCGAAGCGGACTGCTACGTTAAAAAGGCGCTCGACTTTGCGCTCTTGGAGGATTTCGATCACCTGTATCGCTATTCCAACCTTCTCGAACTCGAACAGGGTCTTCGCGCGGAGAAATTGGTCGGCAGATATACCGAGATCATGCCCGGGCGTCCCACCATTTCCCACCACAGGTATCCCATCGACAACGTCCGCCGCTCCATCGACTCCAAGACCGCCGATAAAGAGACCGTCCTCGCGACAATGATCATCACTGCCGCCGAGCAGCAGACGATGAACTACTACATGAACATCACCAACCTCGCCCGCAGCGACATTTCCCGTCGGCTGTATCAAGAAATTGCCCTCGTCGAGGAGGAGCATGTCACCCAATACGAGGACCTCATGGACGCCAACGCGACCTGGCTTGAAATGCTGCTCTGGCATGAGTACAACGAGTGCTACCTATATTGGTCTTGCTATATGACGGAAACGGACTTGAGGATCCGCGCCCTCTGGGAACAGAATTTCCGCATGGAGATCGCCCATCTGCAAAAGGCGGCAGAACTTTTGCAGAAATACGAGAAAAAGGAGTGGCAGCAGGTCATTCCGAACGGCGAGTTCCCCGAGCCGCTCTCCCTGCATCAGAATATCGACTATGTGCGGGACGTCCTCTTCAACACCGTGCAGTTCACCTCGGTGCTCGAGGACTATCAAAAGATCGACGAACTTCCAAACGGCGCCGACTTCTTCAGATTCCAGAACACGATCAACCCGACGACAAACATCGTCCCCTCGCACAACGTCATCGAGATGACGATCTTCCGCTTCGGGAAGGACTACCGCTTCGAGACCGCACCCAACCCCGTCAAGGAGCTTCGCAACCGCACCGTCGACAACACCTCCGTCGGCAGAGTCCCCAACGCCGCCGAGAGCACCGATTTTTGGTGTAATTAAGATAGATTTCGAACGAAATTACCCCCGACGTCATGTTGAGCAGCTGCGCCGCTCATAATTTATGAGCGGCGCAGAGTTTTACAAAGAAGTTTTAAGCTTTTCTCAAAATCTCCAACACCCTTTCAAAGTAATCGGGAAGGGGGGCGGTGAAGCTCATCCGCTCGCCTGTCGTGGGGTGCGTGAGCTCGAGGCGATAGGCGTGCAGGAGCTGTCCGTTGAGCTCGAAGTGCTGTTTTTGGTAGCCGTAGAGCTTGTCGCCGACGATGGGGTGTCCCAAATATTTGCAATGCACGCGAATTTGGTGGGTGCGCCCCGTCTTGAGGGAAAAATCGACGAGGGTATATTTTTCAAATCGCTCTCTCACGTTAAAATCTGTCTCCGCGATCCTCCCCTTCCCCTCGGGAAGGACCGCCATTTTAAGGCGATTTTTGGGGTCTCTTCCGATCCTCGTGACGATCTTTCCGCTGTCCTCCTTCAAGACGCCCTCCACGAGGGCGAGATATTCCCTGTGACAGGTCTTATTTTTGATCTGTTCGGAGAGGGAGAGGTGTGCGCGGTCGTTTTTGGCGACGACGAGAAGTCCCGAAGTGTCCTTGTCGATCCTGTGCACGATCCCGGGGCGCAGCATTCCGTTGATCCCGCTCAACCGGTCGAGGCGAAACAAAAGCGCGTTGACCAGCGTTCCCGAATCGTTGCCGTTCCCCGCGTGGACGGTCATGCCCTGGGATTTGTTGACGACGGCAAAGTCCTCGTCCTCATAGACGATGTCGATGGGAATTTCCTCGGGGACTGCGGCGATCGGCTTGGGGTCGGGAACAGTCAAAATTACCTTTTGTCCCGTTTTCAGCACTTCCCCCGCCTTGGCAGGTCTCCCGTCGACGAGAACGCCCCCCTCGTCCGCGAGTTTTTTGACCGCCGAGCGCGTCAGCTCTGTATTTTTGCTCAAAAAAACATCAACGCGGAGAGACTCCGCGGTGACAAGTTCAATTCTCTTCATTTTCCTTCTGTTTCTCTTGCTCTTTCTCTTTTTTATACTTCCCGAGCGGGAACATCGCCTCTTTTCCCACAAAGAGAATGACGATGAGCAGGGCGACCGCCCCGAAGGTGATGTAAAAGTCCGCAAAATTGCAGATCCCGAATCCGAGCGGCGAGACGTCGACGAAGTCCCTCACATACCCCAAAAAGATTCGGTCAATGAAGTTCCCCATGGCACCCGCCGTGATGACGGCGAGGCAGACCTGCGCGGGACGATTCTTTTTGAAGACCGTGAAGAAGAGCGCGACAAGCCCCACGATCATAAAGCCCGTCAGAATCGTGATGACGACCATTCCCGCCTTGGAACTTCCGAACATTCCCCACGCAATGCCCGTATTTCCCCCGGGCAGATAGTTGAAGCGGATAAATCCCAAGAAATAATTCGGCTGCGCCACGAGGGCGGAATATGCCCATGCCTTTGTGAGAAGGTCGACGAGCAGAAAGCAGAGGGCGATGATCCCCGAAATGCAGGCGAAGATCATTCGTCGCTCTCCTCCATGAGTCCGAGTTCACGGCAAAGATTGCCGAGATCGAGCGGCTCCTTGGGATTGAGCACGTCGTCCAAATTGAATCCCGTCTCCTCCTCTTCCTCCTCCTCGGGCTTCTCGCCGAGCTGTTCGCGGAGGGCGTTGGTGAAGGTCTCAAATTCCTGTACATCTTCGACGTCGGGATACATCTGCGTCAGCCGTTCGGAGAGCAATCTGCACTTCTCGGCAAGAAGTTTGAGTTCCTTCTTCTCGCTGTCCGCCTCTGCAGCCGACTCCTGTTTGATCTTTTCCCCCTCTGCAACCGCGCGCATGAGCGCGGCGGACACTTCGCTCTTCTGTCCCTCGAGGACGGAGAGCCTTGCGCGGAGCAGTCTGTTCTCTTCCTTCAATTCCTCACATGTCTCGCGCTGGCGCTTGACTGCAAGCTCGTACTCTTCCTTGATGCGGGCGACCAGGAGGTCCACGTCCTTCTTCTTATACCGTTTCATCATAACTCATTCCCCTTTGCCGTAGAGATTTACCATTTCCCGCTTGAGCGCGTGGAGCGCGTCGGACAGATCGACTTTATAGATGTGCGGCATGTCCTGTCTCTTGTACTCCTCCCAGAAGTGGGCGGATTCCGCCGCAAAGCTTTCGTGAATTTCGAAGAGAGACCTCTTTTTGAGAACACTCTTCCCCTGTACGACGAGCGGCTCGCGAAGATTTCTCACCGAGAAGTTCTTGATCGTCTTCCGCTTCCAGACGTCCAAGGGGTGGAAGATGGTGAGGGGCTTCAAAGGGTCGATCTTCTCCCCCTCTCTCGTGATGAGATCGGCGACCGCCATTCCCCTTGCGTCGTAGATACGGTAGACGTCCTTCATGCCGGGATTTGTGATCTTCTCCGTCGTGTTGGAGAGCTTGATCTTGGGAATTTCCACGCCGTCTTCGAAGACCGCGGCGAGCTTATAGACCCCGCCGAGCGCGGGAAGGTCGGCAGAGGTTATCAGCTTTGTGCCGATCCCCCAGGTGTCGATCTTCGCCCCCTGCGACTTTAAGGAGCGCACGCTGTACTCGTCGAGGTCCCCCGAGGCGCAGATGATGGCCTTTTCGAAGCCCGCGTCGTCGAGCATCTTCCTCGCCTCCTTGCTGAGGTAGGCAAGATCCCCCGAATCGAGACGAATGCCCTTCGGCTCATGTCCCGCCGCCCTGAGTTCGCGGAAGACGGTGATCGCATTGGGAACGCCGCTCTTTAAGGTATCGTAGGTGTCGACGAGGAGCAGACAGCCCTCGGGAAAACTTCTCGCATAGGCGCGGAACGCCTCGAGCTCGGAGGGAAAGTTCATGACCCAGCTGTGCGCCATCGTCCCCGAGACGGGAACGGAGAAGAGCTTTCCCGCATACACGTTGGAAGTTCCCACGCACCCGCCGATGATCGCGGCGCGCGCGCCGTAAATGCCCGCGTCGGGGCCCTGTGCGCGGCGAAGTCCGAACTCCATGACTCCCCCGCCCGCCGCCGCGCAGATCTTGGCGGCCTTCGAGGCGATGAGAGTCTGATGATTGACAAGGGTCAGGATCGCCGTCTCCACGAGCTGCGCCTCGATCATGGGCGCCTTGACCGTGAGGATCGGCTCATACGGAAAGACGAGTTCCCCCTCGCGGACGGAGACGACGTCTCCCGTAAACCTCAGATTTTTGAGGTAGTTTAAAAAATCCTCCTGAAAGATTCCGAGCGAGCGAAGATATTCAATATCTTCCTCTTCGAAATGCAGGTTTTCGAGATATTCGCTCACCTGCTCCATGCCCGCCGCGACGGAGTAGGTGATGAGCTTGTTGGGACGGAAGAAGACGTCGAATGCGGCGATCTGCTCGTGCTTTCCCTCGCGGAAATAGCCCTGTCCCATGGTCAATTGATAAAGATCGGTAAGTAGCGTTAAATTTCTCATTGGTCCTTTTTGTCCTTGTCCTCAATCTCCTCTTGAGGCTTCTCCCCGCCTTGCTCGGAAGGTTCCCCCTCTTTGGGCGGCTCCCCTTCGGAAGTTTTCTTTTTGAATTTCTGCTTGAACTTCGCCCACTTGTAGGCAAAGGTGAGTTCCTCGGGCTTTTCGGGATAGTTTGCCCCCATCATGTTGATCTTGGAAAAGTATGGAACTTCGTCCTTGAAAGAGGAAATGTACGACGTAAACGCGCAGGGATCCCCCTTCTTGCTGCCGAAGACGATGCCCTCTTTCTTGTAATTGAGAATGAGAAGAATGGCGATCCCGAAGACTCCCATGACGATCATGAGAACAGAGAAGACGAGCGACCAGGGCACTCCCCCGCCGTTTAGAATATAGGATTGATCCCTCAGCGGCTCCATGATGGCGCGGACCGTCCCGTACCAGACGAAATAGGCGAAGGTGAAGACGCCGTTCGGCTTCTTTCTCCAAAACCACAGCGCGGAAAAGAGCAATCCGAAGCCTATGAGGTTGATGACACTTTCATAGAAGAAGAAGGCATAGTGCCAGGTGCCCGAGATGTTGACGGCAAAGGGAAACCACTGCATCGCGGGATTGGTGACGACTTGTCCGTAGACCTCTTGGTTGAAGTAATTCCCCCATCTGCCGATCGCCTGGGCGATGAGAATGGTCGGAACGACGCAGTCGGCGACCCGAAGGAAGCTCACCTTTTTGAGCTTACAGACAAGTACGCCCATTCCGACGCCGCCGATGACGCCGCCGATAATGGAGAGTCCCCCGTTGCGGATCCCGTGTCCCATGCCGTCGTCCCACATCAGCCAATATTTGAAAGCCATGCCGTCCGTGATACAGTAAAAGATCCTCGCGCAGATGAGCGCAGTCGGAATACAGCAGATGAACAGGATATAGATGAGATCGGGCGAAATATTCCTGCGCTTAAAGAGAAGCGTCGAGAGAAGCGTCGCGACGATGATCCCCGTGACGATACAGAGCGCATAGTAATAGATATCGAATCCGAAGATCGAAATATGCGGATTGTCGAGAGCGAGTAAATTTCCCATTGATAAGATTATAGCACTTTTGAAAGCAAGAAGTCAACCGCTTGGGTTGACTTGTTCGCAAAATCTTTTAAAGATCGATATGGAGCGGCTTGATGGCCCTAAGCGTCGGCAAGATCGCAAAGAGCAGCGCAAAGTTGACGACATTGTTGAGTAGCTGCCCCATGAAGATGAGCCGCACGAGCGCATAGGTGAAGAACATCGTATTTCCGCCGAAATGCTCCTGAATGAGCCCGAGAGACCGCGACGTGAAGCCGACATTCGTGTAGTAGAGGTACATTCCCGTCGTGTTGATCCCGACCGAGCAGACGACGACCACGAGCAGGCAGGCGATGGCAAGCTTCACATACATGCTCCCTTTAAAATGCAGCGGCAGGCGCATGAGAAGCCCCGCAATGACCGCCATCATGGCGACGGATAGACCGATCCAGGGCATGTAGATGTTGTTTGGATGCGCAATAAACCCGATCGCGTCTCCCAAAAACGCCGAAAATGCGCCGTAGAGCGGCCCGATGAGAATGCCCGTGAGCATACTCATGAGAATGGTGAAGGAAAACTGCGTGTCGATCAGCTTGATCTCGAAAAAGTTCGTGACGATACAAAGCGCGGTCGTAATGCCGATGTAGGCGATCTTCTGCGCCGACGACTTGTGACGGATGACGGGCGAGAAGAAAATTCGCTGCCACAGAGGGTCCTTTTCGGGGACTTTCTCCTCTTTCGGCTCTTGTTTCGGTTCGGGTACTTGTTCTGAAATTTCGGACATGAAAAAAACCTCCGTAAAAGAGGTCCGATAGGTACGCCTGACGGCGTTGACGCGAGCGGACGCGCCGCGGCACCGCAGAACGGAAACGCATAAGCATAGATTTTCCCGTCCTTTCGTTTGCGAACAACGTCCCGTTTCGCAACACTTTACGCGCCTTGGCTACTCTTCGAAGAAATGATACCACATATGCGCGGAAAAAGCAAGCGATTTTACAACTTTGTTTTCGACGAAAATCTTCCTTCGGAATATTTATCGTCGAGGAAATGAACTCTCGAGTTCCCAACGACTTGGTCCTCTTCTTCGTTTCAAACGACAATGTGCGTCCTGTGGGGCGCCAACAGGGTGCGCTGCCGCAGGGAAACCCTGCTCCGCGCAGTTTATTTGAACAAAGGGCGACGCGCCGCCGCATTTACGGCGGCGCGGTCGCGGGCGGCATTCTGCCGCCCGCGCCCTTTTGCCCGTCCCAGCCCCTTTTGTCATGTTGAGCGGAACGAAGTGGAGTCGAAACATCTCGCCCTTTGGAAAGGGGCGAGTACGAATCCCCCCATTCTATCGACGAAGCCCTCTCCCGCATAAAATCCCCTCACGGAGCTAATTCTAAAAATATGGTACTCGTGATCATCCGCACGGCGATCATCTTTGTCGTGCTTTTAATCATCATGCGGCTCATGGGGAAGCGCCAGATCGGCGAAATGCAGCCCTTCGAGCTCGTCATCACCCTGCTCATTGCGGAGCTCGCCTGCATTCCGATGGCAGACGCGTCAATTCCCCTCCTCTACGGGGTCATTTCCGTGGTGACGATCTTCGTCCTGCACGAAATCATGACCCTCCTCGACCTCAAACTCAAGCCCCTCAAGTCCCTCATCAGCGGAAAGCCCTCCGTCGTCATCAATAAGAACGGCATCGATGACTATCAGCTCAAGCGCAACAACCTCGACGTGAGCGACCTCATCGAATCCCTCCGCTCGGCGGGCTATTTCACCCTCGACAGCGTTGACTACGCCCTCTACGAGTCCAACGGCACCTTCTCCGCCCTTCCCAAGCAGGATTATGAGCAGCTTCAGACCTCTCTCCCCCTCGTCATCGTCGACAACGGCAACTTCGACCAAAATAATCTGAGGATCACAGGTCTCCCCCGCTCCTATTTTGAGGGGATTTTAAAGGAACAGAACATTCGCAGCGTGAAAAAAGTGCTCGTCATGACCGCCGACGGCACGGGAAAGATCTATCTTCAGGCAAAGGGCAAAAAATTTACGACCTTCACCGTCGAATACCCGGGAGGCAAGAAATGGTAAAGTCTCTGATCGCGATTTTCGTCTCCGCGCTCATTCTCGCGGGCGCGGTCTTTTTGGAGTGGTTCAGCGTAGGTCGGGAGTTTCGCGGCTTTCAAGAGGCGCTCGAAGCCCTCTACGAAAAGACCGACGACAATACGGCGACCTATGAGGACGCCCGCGCCGTCCAAACCCGTTGGGAGGACGGCAAGGGCAAGCTCTATGTATGGATTCCGCACAGCGACATCACGAGAATGGACGACTATATGTCCGAGGCGGTCCGTCTCATCGCCGAGGACGAAAAGAGCCTCGCCCTCGCCAAGCTTGAAATCCTCATTCACCTCACCGACTGCCTCCCCGACACCTACAAGCCCTGCCTCGAGAATATTTTCTGAGTTTCTGTCCCCTGTCATACCGAACGGAGAATACTTCCTTGTCATTCCGAGCGTAGTCGAGGAATCCCCCCGGTCGATAGACAAGCGGTATTACGCCCGCGCACCCGTCATACCGCGCCCCTTTTGTCATGTTGAGCGGAACGAAGTGGAGTCGAAACATCTCGCTCTTCACCCCTCTGTCATACCGCAGCCGCGCCGCCCTCAAAAGCGGGCGGCGCGGGCGCGGGCGCCATTCTGCCGCCCGCGCCCTCTGTCATTCCTCGCCCCCCTCTCCCTGCGGGGGGAGAACCGCAATCGCGTTTCGGAAAATCTTTTCTTAAGATTTTCCGCGGGTTTTTGTCGCCCCTTTATAAGGGGTCACCCCCCACTTAAAACCGACCTGTACGACGGCAGGCTGGGCGTTCTTCTGGGAATGCAAATCCTGCGGAAACTGCTTCAGAGACGCTGA
>CANQBW010000053.1 GCA_947589565.1 uncultured Clostridia bacterium
ACCCCGCCTCGCCACCGGCTCGGCTGTCGCGTTGCGCTCACAGCCCACCGGGCTGTTGAGCAGGAATGCAACGCTCCACCCAATTTGCGCCCCACGGGACGCAAATTGTTGTGGAAACGATGAAGAGGACCAAACTATTCAAGGCAAAAAGGTTCATTTCCTCGTCGAGAAAGATCGCGAAGCGAGCTTTTCGACGAAATTTTTATAAAAAATCCTTCAAAGTATACTGTTTCAAAAGGGAGTCGACGGCGTCGTCGAGGGCGCGCCACATGGGAAGGGTGGGGCAGATCTCCGCGCGGGGGCAGTCCTTTTTGTCGGAGGCGCAGGCGGACGCCGTAAAAGAGGTCTCCGTCACATGCAGAATGTCCGCCGCAGTGCATTCCTCGGGCGGATTTGCAAGGCGGTAGCCGCCGCACTTTCCGCGCACGGCGGTCACGAGCCCCGCCTTGACGAGCTCCGTCATGATGCTCTCCAAAAATTTATAGGGGATCTCCTCCTGCGCGGCGAGCTCCTTGAGCGGCACGGTGTTCTCCCTCGCCGCCAGGGCGATCATCACGCGGAGCGCATACCTTCCCTTTGCGGAGACGGTCACTCGTCCTCCTCGCAGTGCTCACATGCCTTCAGAAGTTCGGGGTCGAAGGGAATGTTGTGCTTGGTGTAATAGTCGAGGATCGCCGAGCGGATCGCCTGTTCCGCGAGCACGGAGCAGTGCATCTTGTAGGCGGGAAGCCCGTCGAGCGCCTCCGCGACTGCCTGGTTGGTGAGCTTCAAGGCGTCCTTTAAAGGCTTTCCCTTGATGAGTTCTGTCGCCATCGAGCTCGACGCGATCGCGCTGCCGCAGCCGAAGGTCTCGAACTTGACGTCCGCGATGATGTCGTTCTCGATCTTGAGATAAATTTTCATGATGTCGCCGCATTTCGCGTTGCCGACTTCGCCCACGCCGTCGGGATTTTCGATGACCCCCACGTTGCGCGGATGTTTGAAATGATCCATAACTTTTTCGCTGTAAAGTGACATTTTTTCTCCTCCGATTGATTTACGCTCTGCAATAATTTAAAGGATATAAGTTCTCTTTCCCTCCTGAAGGTCTCTCCAGACGGGGGAGATGCTCCTCAGGTACTCCACGACCTTGGGAATTTCGCGGGACATGTAGTCGATCTCCTCCTCCGTCGTCTCCTCCGAGAGGGAGAGGCGAAGAGACCCGTGCGCCACATCGTGCACTCTTCCGATGGCGAGCAGCACATGCGAGGGGTCCAGCGAGCCCGACGTGCAGGCGGAGCCCGACGAGGCGCAGATGCCCTTGTCGTCGATCAGGAGCAGCAGAGATTCCCCCTCGATCCCCTCGAAGCAGAAACTCACGTTTCCGCCGAGGCGCTTGACGGGGTCTCCGTTGAGCGCGGAGTGGGGAATTTTCTTGAGATTTGCTATGAGCTTGTCCCGAAGGGCGGTGACTCTTTTATTTGTCTCTTCGAGATGGGCGAGAGAGTCCTCGAGCGCGACCGTCATCGCCGCGACCGCGGGCAGATTTTCGGTGCCCGCACGCTTTCCCTTCTCCTGTGCGCCGCCCTCGATGAGAGGGTAGAGGGGTGCGCCCTTTCTGACATAGAGAGCGCCCACGCCGCGGGGACCGCCGAATTTGTGCGCCGAAAGCGCGAGGTAGTCGCAGGAGAGCGCCTTCACATCCACCTTCATGTGTCCGACCGCCTGCACGGCGTCCGTGTGGAAGAGGACCTTTCTCTCTTTACAGATTTTTCCGATCTCCTCGACGGGCTGGATCGTCCCGATCTCGTTGTTTGCGAGCATGACGCTCACGAGACAGGTCTTTTCGTCGACTTCCTTTTTGACGTCCTCGAGCTTGACGATCCCATCCGTCCCGACGGGGAGAAGGACGATTTCAAACCCCTCCTTTTTCAGCTTTTCCAGCGTGTGGAGGACGGCGTGATGTTCGATCGCCGTGGAAATAATTTTTGTCTTTCCCTTGGCTCTTCCGAATTTTGCGGCGCTTTCGATCGCCTGGTTGTCCGATTCGCTCCCGCCCGAGGTGAAGATGATCTCATTTTCCTCTGCGCCGAGCAGGTTCGCAATGCGCCCTCTGCAGTCCGTGAGGACTTCCTTTGCACGCTGACCCGCCGAGTGCAGAGAGGAGGGGTTTCCGAAAAACTCCTCCGCAACGCGGGTATATTCTTCGAGCGCGGCTTTTTTCGGCTTCGCCGTCGCCGCATTGTCTGCATAAACTTGCATGTTTCCGACTCCCTAATGTATTTCCTACTAAATTCATGGGAATTATAGCACGCTTTTATTCGCATGTCAAGCAAATAATGAGAAAAATATCAGAGAAAGGCGTTGACGCTTGCTTAAAAAAGATGTATAATATTGGTAAAACATCCGAGATAAATATTGGTAAAACATTCGGATAAGGAGAGAAAATGGACAACGAGACCGAGAGAGAAGGGATCACGTTGGGCGAGATCTGGCGGATGATCAAAAAGAGGCTTTGGATCATACTCGTCATTACCCTGATTGCGGGGGTGGCGGCGTATCTGTTTGTAAAGCTGCTCGTCGATCCGTCCGAGATCTTCTATACGATGGAATTTGCGCTCAACTATCCCGGAAAGGAAGAACTCAAGTATCCCGACGGTACGCCGTTCTACTATCAGGACATGGTATCCGTCGAGATGCTCGAACGGGCAAAGGCGTCGAGCGCGGAGTTTGCGAATGTCGACGTCAATAAACTTGCCTCGGAAGACGCCATTACGATCACCTATACCTTGGAGGGGAAGGAGGCGGAAGACGTCGAACAATATCGGGAAACTTACACGCTCAAAGTCTCCCAAAAGGACTTTGCGAATCGTGAACTTGCGACGAAGTTCCTTCGCGCGGTCGCGGAAACTCCCGTGCAGTACGTGAAGGAGCGGGCAAATTCCCTCGACTATTCCCTTGCCCTTGAGACGTATGAGGGGGCATATTCCTTCGGGGACCGCATCCGTCTCCTTACTTCGGAGCGCAGCCGCATTTTGGAACAGTACGAAGACTGGGTGAGTATCTTCGACGAGAGCTATCAGGTCAACGGCCGTGCGCTGAAAGATCATCGGGCGGACGTCGAAATTCTCTTATCCGACGACAAGCGGGAAGAGCTTTCCCGTCAACTTACCGTCTATGGCTACGTTCCCCTCGAAAGACTCTCCGAAAGACTTGCTCAGCTCAATGCGGATCATGAGACCAACGACAAAAAGATCGCCGAGATCGAGCTGTTTTTCCAAGGCAGCAAGGGGGGCGTAAGCTCGGAGAGCCTCGAGGCGGTGGCGCAGACCTATGCCGACCTCAAGATCGAAAATGTGGACATCGAACGCAAAATTCAGGCGCTGACCGAGGAGAACATCAAAGCCTTCGATGAAATGCTCGACGGCGAGTATGAAAAGCTTCAGCAGGCGGCGGAGCAGACCAAGCAAGTCGCCTCCGCGCTCTATTCCCAGGAGACCCGCGCGACGTTCAGCACCTCCCGCGCCGTGCAGGAGGGCGGTTCGAGTATGCCGCTCATCACAATCGGGGCTGCCGTCGTGGCGTTCCTCGTCGCTTCCGCGATCGTCTGTGCGGTGGAGTATCCCAAGCTCCGTGCAAAGCGCGAGGAGCAAACGAAAGAACCCGCAAAAGAGGAGAACTGAAAGTGAAATTCCATTTTGTGCTCTTGAGATTTGAAAACGATCCCAACCTCTCGGACAAGACCTATTGGTATGTGAGCGAAATGCAACTCAAAGAGGGGGACAAAGTATTGGCGCCCGTGGGCATTCACGATCGGCTGCAGGCGGCAACTGTCGTCAAGACGCAGGAGTGCGAGCCGCAAAACGCGCCCTATGATGTCCACACGGTCAAGACCGTCATGAGCAGACTGGGAATGCGCACACTCGAGATCGACTCCGTTTCCTTGCTCGAGTTCGGCGGGGAGAGATACGACGAAAAACACTACACCCCCTTCGGCAGGATCCTCTACGCAGAGGAGAAACCTCAATTTTCGGAGGGCTTCCGCTTCTATGGGATCAGGATCTTTCTTCCCGAAGAGGAGAAAGACCCCCTGCGCGTCATCGCGGAGACGAACGGCGGCGTGCTTTTGTACGGAAAGAGGGGAGAGGAAGTGTTTGAAGCGCTTCTGAATCTTTTAAAGGGGAATGAGGAGCCTCTCGCCGAGGGGATCGACGAGGAGACATTGACCCGCCTCAAGGAGAAGCTCAAGTGAAGCGCATTCTGATGGTTGCGACGGGGGGGACGATCGCCTCCGTCAACAGCGAGGCGGGACTTGCGCCCGCGCTCTCGAGCGAGGAATTGCTTCAAAGCGTGCCCGAGATCGCGGGACTTTGCGAAGTGACCCGCCTGCAGCCCTTCAATATCGACAGCACGAACATGCGCCCCGAGCACTGGTTGCAGATCGAAAAGCTCATCGAGGAAAATTACGACCTCTACGACGGCTTTGTCATCACCCACGGGACGGACACGATGGCCTATACGGCGGCGGCGCTCTCCTATCTCATTCAGAACAGCCCCAAACCCATCGCCCTGACCGGCTCCCAGAAACCGGTCGCCCTCCGCGATACGGACGCGCGGAGAAACCTCTTCGACGCCTTCTGCTATTGCGTCGACGATCAAGCGCACGGCGTGAGGGTCGTCTTCGACGGGAACGTCATCTTGGGCACCCGCGCCAAAAAGACGCGCACCCGCAGTTACAACGCCTTCTCGAGCGTGGATTTTCCCGAAATTGCGGTCGTCCGCGACGGAAGAGTCATCTATTATATCGAGGACGAAAAGCCGAAACAGCCTGAATTTTTCCATGCGCTCGACGACGGCGTGTTTGTCCTCAAGATGATCCCCGGGCTGCGTGCGGAAATTCTCGGCTATGCCGCCGAGCACTATCGGGCGGTCATTCTCGAGACCTTCGGCACGGGCGGAATGCCGAGTTATGAGCACGACGAGTTCTTCTCCCGTATCAGCGAACTGCTCCGCCGCGGAGTGACGGTCGCCGTGACGACGCAGGTCGAGCGCGAGGGAGTCGCCCTCGGAAAGTACGAGGTCGGAAGAAGACTTCTAAAGTGCGGAGATATCCTCGAAGCGCGGGGCATGACCCTGGAGGCGACCGTCTCCAAACTCATGTGGGCGCTCGGGAGGAGCCGCGATCAAAAGGAGATCGGCTCCCTCTTCCGCACCGTCATCGAGCATGATATTTTGGGATAATGTTTCATATGCTTCGGAACGGTTTATATAAATAATAATAAAAATAATAAAAAATGATAATTTGAGGTAAAAACATGATCCAGTATTCTTTGAAAGCGCTCTCCGCAGACGAACTCTCCTTCAAGGTCAACCCCATCAAGGCGACTCCCGACACCAAGTTCGAGATCAAGCCGCTCTTCTCCCGTCAGATCCGTCAAGCCAACGAGGACGAGAAGATCCACCTCGTCATTCTGGAGTGCAAGATCGAATCCACCGAGGAATCGCCCAAGCCCTTCAACCTGCATGTGCGCTTTGTCGGCGTGTTCGAGGTCAACAACATCACGAGTGACGAGGACAGACGCATCTTCGCGATCAACGCCACGGAGACGATGTTCCCCTACCTTCGCGCGGCGATCACCAACCTCACGGCGGACGCGCTCATCAATCCGCTCACCCTTCCCGTCATTTCGGGCGCGACCCTCTTCCCCGAGGACAGAGGGCCCAATCAGTACACCCTGAACTTCGATCCCACTGTTCTAAATTAAAGGTGAAAAGGTGAAGAGCAGACCATCTTCACCTTCCCCCGCACAAGCGGGGGATTTTCATGTTCAAGCACACATATATTAGAAAAAGTCGGCTCTTTGAGCCGAGGAGGAATGCCGATGAAGAAATTAAAGTTGTTACTTCCCCTGTGCTTGCTGACGGGACTTCTCGCCGCCGGCTGCAAGCCGAAAGCCTTCGGACTCAACTATTTTGCGGACGAGGGCGGATATGTCCTCGGAAACTCGGTGCAGTCGATCAAAAAAGGAGAGAGCGGTCTCGAAGTCGAGGCTGTTCCCAAAGAGGGCTATCTTTTTGAGGAATGGAGCGACGGGGAGAAGAGCGCCAAGCGGACGGATTCTCCTTCCGAGGACCTTTCCCTCACGGCAAAGTTTATAAAGATCGAGATCACGCTCGAGTATCTTGCGGACGAGGGGGGATTCATCAGCGGAGATCCCATGCAGACCCTTTCAAAGGGGGAGAGCGGTCTCGAGGTCGAGGCAGTCCCCAAAGAAGGCTACGTCTTTCAAAGTTGGAGCGACGGAGTGACTTCTCTCAAGAGAAGAGACGAGAATGTCTCCGAGAGCAAAAAGATCACCGCACAATTTCAAAAGCTCATCACCCATTCCGCGCTCTATTCGGCGGGCGAGGGCGGCTATATCGTCGGCGACAGGGAACAGACCGTCATCGAAGGGGAGAATGCCTCTTCGGTAGAGGCAGTTCCCAAGGAGGGATATGTCTTCTCCGCCTGGAGCGACGGAAAAACCGACCCCGTGCGGACAGATGAAGCCCTCACCGCGGATATTTCCCCCGAAGCCCTTTTCAAGAGAGTCTATCATATCAATATCTTCTCAATTGATGAAAATATTGGTAAAGTTGCGGGGGGGGGGCGCTCTCAAAGCACAGAAGATGAAAAAATAACCGTCGAGGCGGTGCCTGCCGTAGGCTATCAATTTACCGAATGGTCGGACGGCAGCAAGGAAGCAAAGCGCACAATTCTTCCCACGCAGGACATGGATCTGTATGCAAAATTCGAGATCAAGCCGCTGTCCCTTCCCGTCTTTGAGATCAACACGGAGGATAAAAAGCCCATCGAGGACAAGGAAACGTATATCCGCTGCACGGCAAGCCTTTCGAATACGGAGAATCCCTTTGAATTTCAAGGAGAGACGGGCAAGATCAAGGGCCGCGGCAATACCACTTGGACAATGCCGAAAAAACCCTATAAATTAAAGTTCGATGAAAAGGTCGATCTGTTCGGCTTCGGCGCGGCTAAGACCTGGGTCCTGCTTGCAGACTTCGGAGATAAGAGCTTACTCAGAAATCGCATCGCGCAGGGAATGGGAGAGACGCTCGGACTCGAGTTCAACAACAAGACGATGCCCGTGGAAGTCTATCTGAATGGACAATACGACGGGGAATACCTCATCTGCAAGCAGACGGAGGCGGGCAAGACCAGGGTGAACATCGACGAAGAGCCGAATACGACCGACCCCGCATTTTTGTTGGAACTTGACTCGCGTGCCGTCAGCGAAGGCGTCGAAAATGTGGATTGGTTTTCTCTGGACGGACATATCTATGGGATCAAATCCCCCGAGACGGACGAAGAGGGATACCCGGCAGAGGCGACGCTCGCGATCAAGGAGAAACTCGGAGAGTTTTGGAGCGCTTTGTGGAGCGGAAACTATGCAAAAGTCCGGGCGCAGATCGATGTTGAAAGCTTCGCCAAAACTTATATCGTCAATGAACTGACCCATCCCGTCGACATCGGGTGGTCGAGCTGGTATGTGTATCGGGACAAGGGCGGAAAACTCAAGAGCGGCCCCCTTTGGGACTATGACGTGAGCATGGGAAACATCAGTTATCATGATGGCGCAAAAAATCCGCGGGAACTCTATGCCGTGCAGAATATCTGGTACCAAAAACTGCTCGAATACCCGGAGTTTAAAGAGATGGTGGGGAGGCTTTTAACAGAGTATCAGGAAAAAATCGAGACGACAATCTCCGAGATCGTGGAAGAGGCAAAGCAGAAGAAAGACAGCTATCAAAGAAACTTCGAGCGCTGGGAAATTTTGGGACATTTAAATTGGCCGAATCCTCCCGAGATCGCCGCCCTGAAGACCTGGGAGGAGCAGGTCGACTTCGTCGTCAATTACCTCAAAGAGAGCTACGCGTTTTTGCTGGAGACCTATCCGTAACCGATGTCATGTTGAGCGGAACGGCGTAGCCGCGTAGTCGAAGGCGCCCTGCGGACGCCTGCTCGGAATGACATCGCTTTTTACCCGCTTGTCCCTGCTGTCACCCTGAGCGTAGTCGAAGGGTCTCGCCCTTAGTAATAAGGACCGAGATTCTATTTAGGAAAATCACGAAAAATTCGAAGAGAAGAGAGAGCATAAGCCTCTCTCTTTTTTTGTATAAATTTTTCATGACTGCTCACATTAGCCATAGGAGGAAATTATGAAAAAGATA
>CANQBW010000054.1 GCA_947589565.1 uncultured Clostridia bacterium
GCAAATCGCACAGAAGCAATACGCGTCTTTTGTACACTTTTGCTGTCGCACCCCGCAAGGGGTGCGTGGATTGAAATTTGATGCGCATACTGCATAAATTTGACCGTCCAAAGTCGCACCCCGCAAGGGGTGCGTGGATTGAAATCAGCAAGAGCAAATTTTGAGATAACGAGTGGCCTTTGTCGCACCCCGCAAGGGGTGCGTGGATTGAAATCACCTCCGGATCGGGGAATTGGACAAGCTCGATGCGTCGCACCCCGCAAGGGGTGCGTGGATTGAAATAGGAGATTGACGAACCGCCCACGATTGAGGCGGGTCGCACCCCGCAAGGGGTGCGTGGATTGAAATCGGCTTTTGCCGATAAATAGCCGCGCAGGGAAGGTCGCACCCCGCAAGGGGTGCGTGGGTTGAAATTCCTGCAGCGCCCGGCACTCGTCCATATCGTCATGTCGCACCCCGCAAGGGGTGCGTGGGTTGAAATCGGGCCGTGGATCTGGGTACAGATGAGACTTATGTCGCACCCCGCAAGGGGTGCGTGGGTTGAAATATGACGCTAACGAATGGCTCATAGAGCGGATTTTCGGTCGCACCCCGCAAGGGGTGCGTGGGTTGAAATTCGTAGCTGACGGGCGTGATGACGGCGCTGGGATGGTCGCACCCCGCAAGGGGTGCGTGGGTTGAAATTCCTGCAGCGCCCGGCGCTCATCCATATCGTCATGTCGCACCCCGCAAGGGGTGCGTGGGTTGAAATGCGTTGGACGAACTGCTGGAGGCAATCAGAGACATGTCGCACCCCGCAAGGGG
The DNA here is from genome assembly GCA_947589565.1 of uncultured Clostridia bacterium. Taxonomy (GTDB): domain Bacteria; phylum Bacillota; class Clostridia; order Christensenellales; family Borkfalkiaceae; genus Gallimonas. The sequence goes on from CANQBW010000054.1 coordinate 805, forward strand.
TGCGTGGGTTGAAATTCTTTGTCGATGAGGCTGGGCTTGAGTGGGATAATAGTCGCACCCCGCAAGGGGTGCGTGGATTGAAATCGGAAGGTCCGGCCGATGATGGAGCGGGTCGTCGGTCGCACCCCGCAAGGGGTGCGTGGATTGAAATACTCAGCATCGCCCTCGCCTCCATCGCCGCCGGGTCGCACCCCGCAAGGGGTGCGTGGGTTGAAATTCGTACCCTCTGGGGCACACGCACCCACACTGTAGTCGCACCCCGCAAGGGGTGCGTGGGTTGAAATTCCCTTCTACTACTAACGTCGAGTCTATGGCTAAGTCGCACCCCGCAAGGGGTGCGTGGGTTGAAATTACTGAGGGCATTATTATTTTGTATAACCAGGCCGTCGCACCCCGCAAGGGGTGCGTGGGTTGAAATCCGCTTCTCTTTGGGCACATAGGGGTATTCAGATTCGTCGCACCCCGCAAGGGGTGCGTGGGTTGAAATATGCGCAAAAACACTAAAAAAAATAATGCGGCAGGTCGCACCCCGCAAGGGGTGCGTGGGTTGAAATTTGTCATCATCAGTTTGGTTGGCCTTGGTGTCGGGTCGCACCCCGCAAGGGGTGCGTGGGTTGAAATCAACAGGATCTATCATGCGAGTCGAGAGGATCGAGTCGCACCCCGCAAGGGGTGCGTGGGTTGAAATGCCTGTAACCGAGGGGCCCGGGGGTGCGCCCCTGTGTCGCACCCCGCAAGGGGTGCGTGGGTTGAAATAAGCGGTGTGTACCCCGGACTTCTCCCCATATGCGTCGCACCCCGCAAGGGGTGCGTGGGTTGAAATTTGTTGATGAGGCTGGTCTGGAGTGGGATAATAGTCGCACCCCGCAAGGGGTGCGTGGGTTGAAATATGCCGGAAATACCAGCAATGCTGTAGTCAATACCGTCGCACCCCGCAAGGGGTGCGTGGGTTGAAATATATAAACAGTGAGCTTATATTGACGCTGGAGAGCAAGTCGCACCCCGCAAGGGGTGCGTGGGTTGAAATATGTAGACCGTGAGCTTATACTGACGCTGGAGAGGTCGCACCCCGCAAGGGGTGCGTGGGTTGAAATATGGCTGAGCCTATGACGCACGGCTGCGGTTACTCGTCGCACCCCGCAAGGGGTGCGTGGGTTGAAATTCCCTACTTTACTTGATCTTAACTCTACTTTTGGTCGCACCCCGCAAGGGGTGCGTGGGTTGAAATACCACTCCTGTCTTTTTTGGTGTTAATCCTGCGGTCGCACCCCGCAAGGGGTGCGTGGGTTGAAATGGGTCGATGGATCGGGACAAGACCTCGGATTGATGTCGCACCCCGCAAGGGGTGCGTGGGTTGAAATCGAGATGAGGGACGACGGCAGCGTGAAGGTCTACATGTCGCACCCCGCAAGGGGTGCGTGGGTTGAAATACGACGCCACCTGCCTTTTGCCGGGGCACCTTTGTCGCACCCCGCAAGGGGTGCGTGGGTTGAAATCACTCGGCTGAGTTGTCCCTCATTAAGTGCCAAAAGTCGCACCCCGCAAGGGGTGCGTGGGTTGAAATTACTCTGGCAGTGCGCCTATAGTGAGCTTATGTTCGTCGCACCCCGCAAGGGGTGCGTGGGTTGAAATAACTTCAAAGCCGGAAACGGCAACACCTAAAGGAGGTCGCACCCCGCAAGGGGTGCGTGGGTTGAAATCAGTGCCCCGGGCCGTGTAACCCGGACTGCCCTCGTCGCACCCCGCAAGGGGTGCGTGGGTTGAAATAGTCCGTACAAGTACAGATCAGCAAGGAGGGAACGTCGCACCCCGCAAGGGGTGCGTGGGTTGAAATTTTTTAGTCCGGGTCGTTGTCCAGATCCATTAGGTCGCACCCCGCAAGGGGTGCGTGGGTTGAAATATGATAAGCTGTCTGAAACTAAGTCTAAGTCTAAGTCGCACCCCGCAAGGGGTGCGTGGGTTGAAATGGGGATCCGGGCGGCTTGTAGAGGAGGCCGCCGGGTCGCACCCCGCAAGGGGTGCGTGGGTTGAAATCGAGTTCGACGTCGGGCTCTACGGCGAGCAGATCGTCGCACCCCGCAAGGGGTGCGTGGGTTGAAATCGCCGTAGCCTCCGCCAGCAGCCGCTGATTGGCGTCGCACCCCGCAAGGGGTGCGTGGGTTGAAATACGGTGTAGGTCATTATGTTTCGTCCTCCTCCGGGTCGCACCCCGCAAGGGGTGCGTGGGTTGAAATCGTCATACAACCCGACACCCGGCCCATCTACCGGGTCGCACCCCGCAAGGGGTGCGTGGGTTGAAATCTGTTCGTCAAGCATGATTCCACCAGCGTTTAGGTCGCACCCCGCAAGGGGTGCGTGGGTTGAAATTTTCACTCAGTCGCAGTTGACAGATGAGGCCCACAAGTCGCACCCCGCAAGGGGTGCGTGGGTTGAAATTTTTTTACCGGTCCAAATAAATTTGGCGGAGCCAAGTCGCACCCCGCAAGGGGTGCGTGGGTTGAAATAGTTGTCTTTGGATGTATGAATATGAAAGGCCCCGTCGCACCCCGCAAGGGGTGCGTGGGTTGAAATTGGTGACGGCATGTATGATACCTCTTATGGCCTTGTCGCACCCCGCAAGGGGTGCGTGGGTTGAAATCTCTCGCGCCGGCCTGTCCTCGGATCATCCACCCGTCGCACCCCGCAAGGGGTGCGTGGGTTGAAATTGGAGGAGCTGAAGGGAGGTGAAAACGATGCCCGTCGCACCCCGCAAGGGGTGCGTGGGTTGAAATATGATGGGCCGCGGGAACGGGAAAAACGGCTTTAGTCGCACCCCGCAAGGGGTGCGTGGGTTGAAATGCTCACTTGTTACTGTGCATGTCTCTATTTCAACGTCGCACCCCGCAAGGGGTGCGTGGGTTGAAATACAGAGCCGTTCGGCCCGTTAAAACGCCCGCCAACCAGTCGCACCCCGCAAGGGGTGCGTGGGTTGAAATCTCTCGCGCCGGCCTGTCCTCGGATCATCCACCCACGTCGCACCCCGCAAGGGGTGCGTGGGTTGAAATTCCTCGATCGGTATCGATCCGGCGGCAGACCACGTCGCACCCCGCAAGGGGTGCGTGGGTTGAAATCTGACAATGAGCGGAATACTCTGATGGCGTTCTGTCGCACCCCGCAAGGGGTGCGTGGGTTGAAATCGGATGCTCCATCTCGCTTGAAGAGAGGTGAGCGGGTCGCACCCCGCAAGGGGTGCGTGGGTTGAAATTTTAAGCCCATCTGCAGCTCTCTGCACTCCTCCAGGTCGCACCCCGCAAGGGGTGCGTGGGTTGAAATGGGGAGAACGAGAAGAGTATAGAATCGCTGTCGGCGTCGCACCCCGCAAGGGGTGCGTGGGTTGAAATACATTCTCGGCAGCTGCCACGGGGCGCTGCGCGTGTCGCACCCCGCAAGGGGTGCGTGGGTTGAAATGATTGGACTCTCTGATGGGGAGAAGATCGTCGGGTCGCACCCCGCAAGGGGTGCGTGGGTTGAAATCGGGATGATAAGCGTGGAGCCGCAGGCCACATAAGTCGCACCCCGCAAGGGGTGCGTGGGTTGAAATCTTTACCCCTACTGTTGGTATGGCTATTTTACCGTCGCACCCCGCAAGGGGTGCGTGGGTTGAAATCCGAATACGGGACGAAATGGAGGCGATGAAATGGTCGCACCCCGCAAGGGGTGCGTGGGTTGAAATCGTCCCGGTGTACTCCGCGATCCCGGCGCGTATCGTCGCACCCCGCAAGGGGTGCGTGGGTTGAAATTGCTGTAGCCTCCGCCAGGAGGCGCTGATTGGCCAGTCGCACCCCGCAAGGGGTGCGTGGGTTGAAATTCCGTGGAGAAGCAATAGAGGGTGAGACAATCCAGTCGCACCCCGCAAGGGGTGCGTGGGTTGAAATTTGAAACCGTGAACATGCGTACAGACCACACGTGTCGCACCCCGCAAGGGGTGCGTGGGTTGAAATATCGAACACCACGGTTGTAATATTGGGGAATGAAACGTCGCACCCCGCAAGGGGTGCGTGGGTTGAAATCGGAAGATAAGACGGTGTGTCAGTGGTGTCCGTTCGTCGCACCCCGCAAGGGGTGCGTGGGTTGAAATCCCAACATAATTATTTTCACATCGTCCCTGTCACGGTCGCACCCCGCAAGGGGTGCGTGGGTTGAAATTCCTATATTGTGACTGTAGCAAGTCCAGCATCATAGTCGCACCCCGCAAGGGGTGCGTGGGTTGAAATTACTCAGACAATGAAACGGGAGAAGTTTTCCGCAAGTCGCACCCCGCAAGGGGTGCGTGGGTTGAAATCATTATGGAGAAAATCGGTTCTGAGCTTCCCACCGGTCGCACCCCGCAAGGGGTGCGTGGGTTGAAATCCTTGCGAAGCTTGATGAGCTTACACCCCTGTCGTCGCACCCCGCAAGGGGTGCGTGGGTTGAAATTACTCCATTGCATCGTGGTTTGATGCTCTGTCTAACGTCGCACCCCGCAAGGGGTGCGTGGGTTGAAATTGAAACGTCTACGCTTGCCGGAGCAATCCGGATAGTCGCACCCCGCAAGGGGTGCGTGGGTTGAAATTCCTATATTGTGACTGTAGCAAGTCCAGCATCATAAGTCGCACCCCGCAAGGGGTGCGTGGGTTGAAATAAATTCCAAAAGCCTCTGTATTTGGTGACTTTGGTCGCACCCCGCAAGGGGTGCGTGGGTTGAAATCATATCCATATATTCGTCAATTCCATTGAGAATGTCGCACCCCGCAAGGGGTGCGTGGGTTGAAATCCGTTAAAGAGCGCAAGACCAAAATTTGTAATTTCGTCGCACCCCGCAAGGGGTGCGTGGGTTGAAATTCGATGTACAGGCTCACGCCGGAGCCCCCACCGCCCGTCGCACCCCGCAAGGGGTGCGTGGGTTGAAATTGGCGATCCTCAGGACTCAGAGCAGTCACGCGAGAAGTCGCACCCCGCAAGGGGTGCGTGGGTTGAAATACAATCCGCAAGCACGGCAGCGACAAGCGCATATATGTCGCACCCCGCAAGGGGTGCGTGGATTGAAATACCCGCAACCGGGACGGGGAGCCGCTGGTAAAAGTCGCACCCCGCAAGGGGTGCGTGGATTGAAATCTGCCGTTTTCTGCGGCTCCTGGGTTGAACAGTGTCGCACGCCGCAAGGGGTGCGTGGATTGAAATGATTACGAGCCGGACGAAGAGGTCATGGCGGAGCGTCGCACCCCGCAAGGGGTGCGTGGATTGAAATTGTCTGGCGTCATGGACTTTGTTTTCGCCGGTGAATAGGTCGCACCCCGCAAGGGGTGCGTGGATTGAAATGTGGCGGACGGGGAGGGGAGCTACCGCGAGCCTACGTCGCACCCCGCAAGGGGTGCGTGGATTGAAATCGATTCATTTGATGAACATACTGACTCAATGTTTGTCGCACCCCGCAAGGGGTGCGTGGATTGAAATTAAGGCCATGCTGGAGCCGGAAAGCCGGGAGAGGCGTCGCACCCCGCAAGGGGTGCGTGGATTGAAATAGGACCTGGCGAAGACCCAGAAGGGCAAGCCCCGCGTCGCACCCCGCAAGGGGTGCGTGGATTGAAATCGGCCAATTAAAAAGAGGAGCTGATTGTATGGAGTCGCACCCCGCAAGGGGTGCGTGGATTGAAATAGATGCTGAACCTTCTGGCCGGCGGCGAGGCTGGAAGTCGCACCCCGCAAGGGGTGCGTGGATTGAAATTAAACGAAAGTGGATTGCAGGACAGCGCCCTTCGGGTCGCACCCCGCAAGGGGTGCGTGGATTGAAATGCGGAGCGGATGCCGGTGATCGAGGAACAAATCAGTCGCACCCCGCAAGGGGTGCGTGGATTGAAATAGACAGCGCCTGGATAGCCGGATCGTCCTCCGCCGTCGCACCCCGCAAGGGGTGCGTGGATTGAAATCGGTAATGTTCCCGCTCCCGGAATCTGAGCCGAGTCGCACCCCGCAAGGGGTGCGTGGATTGAAATTCTGCTCCAGACAACCCGGGAGAACGCGGCTCAGCGTCGCACCCCGCAAGGGGTGCGTGGATTGAAATCCCAAAAACGTGTATTGACTTATTGTCGCTGCCGGTCGCACCCCGCAAGGGGTGCGTGGATTGAAATCAGTGTGGCTGCCTCCAGCTTTCGCTCCGCCTCGTGTCGCACCCCGCAAGGGGTGCGTGGATTGAAATATTGACAGGTGTGCCGCGCCTGAGGCGAGGAAAAGGTCGCACCCCGCAAGGGGTGCGTGGATTGAAATCTGGATTTGCTGGATGACGAGCAGACGGCGGAAAGTCGCACCCCGCAAGGGGTGCGTGGATTGAAATTTGCTTTGAGCGAGCTTATATACCGCTGACATAGCGTCGCACCCCGCAAGGGGTGCGTGGATTGAAATCCCAAAAACGTGTATTGACTTATTGTCGCTGCCGTGTCGCACCCCGCAAGGGGTGCGTGGATTGAAATTTTACGGACTCTGCAAACTCCTTACTACCGACAACGTCGCACCCCGCAAGGGGTGCGTGGGTTGAAATCCTAAACCTCTTCCCCCTGCTGAGATTGTTTTAGAGTCGCACCCCGCAAGGGGTGCGTGGGTTGAAATCGGCATTGCGGTTTGAGAGCCCGCTTTGCGTTGCTCGTCGCACCCCGCAAGGGGTGCGTGGATTGAAATGACGAGGACATCGGCAAAGCCCTATGCCAGTTGGAGGTCGCACCCCGCAAGGGGTGCGTGGATTGAAATTGAGCCTTTACCGGCTCCGCCGCGGCCTCCTCGAGTTGCACCCCGCAAGGGGTGCGTGGATTGAAATTCGATATACAGGCTCACGCCGGAGGCCTCACCCCGTCGCACCCCGCAAGGGGTGCGTGGATTGAAATT
>CANQBW010000055.1 GCA_947589565.1 uncultured Clostridia bacterium
CTTTGAGCAAAAGCGAGAGCAAACTTCAAACGCAGTCCAGTAACCTCTAATTCGCCCCTAACTGACTTCCCCCCCCCATGTCTTAGGGGGGAAGAAAATGACAAATCTGCATAGGGGGGTGATTTTTCTTTACAATCCGAAAAAAAGGTGCTATAATGTGGTCATGCAAGAGCGGGTCATGGCATTTGATGTGGGAGACAGGCGGATCGGCGTTGCGGTGAGCGATCCGTTCAACAGCTATGCGATGCCGCTCGAGACCTATTTTCGCACAAAGGACCCGAGAGAGGACGTCAAAAATCTGCTCCTTCTTGTTTCTCGGGAGGGAGCGGGACGCATCGTTTTGGGACTTCCCCTCAATGCGGACGGGACGAGGAGCGTCCAGACCGATAAAACGGAAAAATTTCTCGCGCTTTTGAAAGAGAGTACCTCTCTTCCCGTCGAGACGGAGGACGAGCGTTACACGACCCTGGAGGCCCGCCGCGATCTCGTCGGCATGGGGATCTCCGCAAAGGGAGACAAAAAGCGCAAAGCGGTGGATTCTCTCGCCGCGGCTTACATCTTGGAATCGTATCTTGCAAGGAGGCAGAAGGAAATGAACATGAAGGAAGAGAGGAACGAGAATGCAGAGGAGCTTGAGGACAACCGCGTCGAACTCATCGACGAGGACGGCGTCAAGCATGAATATGAGCATCTTTTGACCTTTGAATATCAAAAGGAATGGTATGTCGCGCTCACGCCCGCCCTTCCCGCCGAGGAAGACCCCGAGGAGGACGACGAAGGCGACGAGGTGGCGATCTATCACCTCGTCGGGGGAGAGGACGACGAACAACTGGAAACCATCGAAGACGAAGACCTTCTGGACGAACTCTTCGAGGAATTTTGCCGCATCTACGACGACGAGGACGATGCGGATGAAGAAACCGACAATTAAAAAAGAGGTAATATAATATGAACGAACGCTACGAGTACAACAAAAACTTAGCCCAGATGTTGAAGGGCGGAGTCATTATGGACGTTACAACGCCCGAACAAGCAAAGATCGCGCAGGATGCGGGCGCGTGTGCCGTCATGGCGCTTGAGAGGATCCCCGCGGACATCCGCGCGGCGGGCGGCGTCTCCCGTATGTCCGATCCCAAGATGATCAAGGGCATTCAGAACGCCGTCTCCATTCCCGTCATGGCGAAGTGCAGGATCGGTCACTTTGTCGAGGCTCAGATTCTCGAAGCGATCGAAATCGACTATATCGACGAGAGCGAAGTGCTCTCTCCCGCGGACGACGTCTATCACATTGACAAGACCAAGTTCAAGGTTCCCTTTGTCTGCGGTGCGCGTGACCTCGGAGAGGCGCTCAGAAGGATCAGCGAGGGCGCGAGCATGATCCGCACGAAGGGCGAGCCCGGCACGGGCGACGTCGTGCAGGCGGTCCGCCACATGCGCATGATGATGAGCGAGATCACGAGAGTCGGCAGTATGCGCGAGGACGAACTCTATGAAGAGGCGAAGGAACTTCGCGTTCCCTATGAACTCGTCAAGTACGTCCACGACAACAAGCGTCTTCCCGTCGTCAACTTTGCGGCGGGCGGCGTTGCGACGCCCGCGGACGCCGCGCTCATGATGCAGCTCGGCGCAGAGGGCGTCTTCGTCGGCAGCGGGATCTTCAAGTCCGGCAATCCCGCAAAGCGTGCGCGTGCGATCGTGCAGGCGGTCACCAACTACGACAAGCCCGAGATCATCGCAGAACTCTCCGAAGATTTAGGCGAGGCAATGGTCGGCATCAACGAACAAGAGATCAAAATTTTGATGGCAGAGCGCGGAAAGTAATGAAGATCGGAGTCTTCGCCCTGCAGGGGGCGTTTGCGGAACACGAGCATTCGCTCGACAGATTGGGGATCCAATGGAAGGAGATCCGCCGTCTTGCCGATTTTACCGACGATTTGGATGGGATCATTCTCCCGGGAGGGGAATCCACCACGCAGGGAAAACTTCTGCGCGAGGAGGGCTTGCTCGTCCCCGTCAAGGAGGCGATCTTGGGCGGTCTTCCCGTGTTCGGCACCTGCGCCGGGATGATCTTGCTCGCAAAGAAGCTCTCCAATGATGAAAACGTCTACTTCGACGCGATGGACGTCGTCGTTCGCCGGAATGCCTACGGCAGACAGCTCGGCTCCTTCGGCGCGACACTCGATTTCAAGGGGATCGGAAGTATCCCCGCCGTCTTCATTCGCGGACCCTTTGTGGAGAGCGCGGGGAAGGGGGTCGACGTGCTCGCAAAAGCGGACGGAAATATCGTCGCCGTCAGACAAAAGCATATGCTTGCCACCGCATTTCACCCCGAACTTACGGATGATCTGCGCATTCACACATATTTTTCGGAAATCATACGAGGGAAACTTTGAACAAAATCAACTACGATCAACTCATGACCGAGGAAATGCAGAAAGGAGCGGGAAAATCGCTCCTTTTGCATAGTTGCTGCGCACCCTGCTCGAGCGCATGTCTCGAGCGGGTCGCGAACGTCTTCCAAACGACGGTCTTTTACTATAATCCCAATCTCAACAGCGAAGAGGAGTACGAAAAGAGAAAGAGCGAACAGCTCCGATTTATGCGGGAGAGCGGACTCGGAAACTTTCTCGAGTGCGGGTATCAAAAAGAGGACTTCGAGGAGATCGCGCGGGGATTCGAACGGGAGCCCGAGGGCGGAAAAAGGTGCGAGAGATGTTTCAATCTGCGTCTGAAGAGGACGGCGATCGAGGCGAAGGAGAGGGGATTCGACTATTTTGCAACGACTTTGACCCTCTCTCCGCTCAAAAATGCGCAGCTCATCAACAAAATCGGCTTTGAGGTCGCCGAAGAGGTCGGCGTGAGCTACCTTCCGTCCGACTTCAAAAAGCGCGGCGGGTATCTGCGCTCCCTCGAACTCAGCCGTCAGTACAACCTCTACCGCCAGACGTATTGCGGATGTGAGTATTCAAAATAAGTTTATTTCGTCGAAAAGCTCGCTACGCGATCTTTCTCGACGAGGAAATTTGCTTTTTTGCCTTGAATTGCTTGATCCTCTCGGTCGCTTTCATGACAATAAGCGTGCGGTGGCTCGCAAACAGGGTCGTGCAGCGCAAAAGCGTGGTTTTGCTCGCACACATAATTTTAGAATTTTTATCGCTGTCATTCTGAGCAGGCACCCGCAGGGTGCCGTCGTCGAAGAATCCCCTCGGTCGATAGAATGCTAATATTACGAAAAGCGTTGCGGGGTGGAGCGTTGCGAGTTCTGTTCAACAGCGCAGTGCGCTGTGAACCGCAACGCAGAATGGCGATTCTGCTCCGCGCAGTGAATTTAGAATAAAGGACGAGATGTTTACTTCGCCCCTTTCAAAGGCGAGATGTTTACTTCGCCTACGGCTCGTGAGGTGCGTGTGGTTGCACAATAGAACGGGCGCACCTGTCTCACCTTCGGTTCGTGCGCCACATATCGATTCTCAATAGAACGATGTGGCGTCGACTTCGTGTTGCTTCACAACACTCCGCTCAACATGACAGAAGAAAAACCGCCCGTTCGGCGAAAATGACAAGGGGGAAGTGATTCCGCTTAAAAAACCTTTTTTCTTATGAAAAAAGGTTCAAAAAACGATTGCAAAAGAAAATTGAAAGTGCTATAATGTCGTTCGGTCTTCAAAGGAAAGGACATTTGCATGAAAATCCAACTGAAAAAGCCTACCAAAAAGCAGGTTCTCAAAGTTATAAAATACCTTCTCATTGTCATCATCGGCAATGCGATCACGGCCGCGGGGTCGGGATTGTTTATCGTGCCCAATCACTTTGCGGTCGGCGGAACGACCGGTCTCGGCGCGTTTGTGCGCGATCTGACGGGCAAGGAGTGGCTCGTCTCCGTCACCGTCTACATAGCGAATATTTTGCTCTTGATCGTGGGCGGGATCTGTCTCGGCAAGAAGTTCTTTGCGGCGACGGTTCTGGGGACGCTCCTGTATCCTTCCTTTCTGAGCCTCTTCACCTTTTTAAATACTCTGTATATGAACGCACACGGCGGCTTGACGATCGCCGCAAGTCAGCCCTTCATGCAGATCATTTACGGGGGAATGCTCTACGGCGTCGGGATCGGGCTCGTCGTCCGCGTCGGTGCGAGCACGGGCGGCACGGATATCCCGCCGCTCATTCTCAAAAAATATTTCGGGACCCCCGTCTCCGTCTCCCTGTGGGTGGTGGACGTCGGGATCATTCTCATGCAGTTCTTCCCCGAGCTCTCCATCGAGAAAATTCTCGCAGGTATCCTGCTCGAACTCTTCTCCTCGGTCGTCATCGACGTTGTCTCGCCGATCGGTCTCAAGAAGACGCAGGTCAAGATCATCAGCAAGCACTATCGGGACATTCGAGAGATGATCATCACAAAGCTCAACCGCGGCGTGACCGCGCTCTACGGACAGACGGGATATCTGAAGGAAAAGTGCCATGTGCTCCTTACGGTCGTCTCCAACCGTGAGCTTGTGCGCCTCAAAGAGGAAGTCCATCGCATCGACCCCGAGGCGTTCATGATGGTGAGCGTCATTTCGGAAGTCCGCGGCAGAGGCTTCTCGAGCGAGGGCATCCGTCTCCCCAAGGAAGCGGAAGTGTTGGACAGCGAGAACCTCGAAGAGGTCGATCCCGCTCAGCCTCAATAAAATTTGAAAGAGTTCCCCTCCTCGCGGAGGGGATTTTTTATTCGATCGGAAGAATGTTGCAAATTTTCTTGTCTTTCAATTGAATGCGGAAGTAGCGCACGTCATAGACGCGGGGCTTTCTCTCATAGACGAGCCCCACTTTCTCCCGCTCGGCGGTGAGGACTACCGAACAGAAGTCTCCTAAGTATTCCTTGAGAACGCCCGCTCGCGAAGAAAGTTCCTCCGTCAGAAATTGCGCGGGGTCGGCGCCGATGAGCACACATTCGAAGAACGCGAGCGCGAAGGTGTTCTCCTGCGGGGGATTCGCGGAGCGGATAGAGCAGGCGGTCAGCTTTCCTTCCGTCCATTCGCAGATCGCCGTGTGTCCCATGCTGTCATGGAAGGAAATTTCCGCCTTGAGACACCCCTCCGTCGAGATCACGGTCCCTTCCTGGCAGAGCAATAGCTCTCCTTCTGCGGAGATCAGCGCAAATCCGCGGCTGCCACGCAGCAAAAATCCCTCCGAGGTCTTCTCGAAGACGCCGTCGGAGAGCAGTTCGGGAAGATCGATGATCTTCACCGTTCCGAAATCGAAATACAGCTGCAACTTTCCCTGGCGGACGAGGGTCAGAAGGGCGCTCCCGATGCGCTCTTGCCGGATCACGCGCAGGGAGGGATCGGAATGCAGAAAATTGCAGACATAAACCGCGACAAATTCTCGCGCATGGTAGAGTTTGACCTGCGGAGGGGGATCGAAGAGGAATTTCTCATTGAAGACGAATCCGACGGGGAGATATTCTCCGACGGGCGCGAGGGAACAGTAGAGTTCGTCGCTCGGATCCAGTTCCACGGAGCGTTCAAACCCGTCCACAAGTCCGACATGGCTCCCCGCAACGGAGAGCGCACAGGGAATTTCCGATAAAAAAAAGACTCTCATAGTAACTGTTCTATGTATAAGTAGATAAAATTATGTCAAAAATCATGTCGCTTGAAAATAGGAGGCTATCTATGAATAAGATCAACGGCTACACCGAAGAAGAAGCGACGGATCTCATCGAATACATTTATACGGGAAAGAGCGAGGGGAAGACGCTGTCCTACCTGTTCGAGACCTACGGGAAGGAACACAGCCGCGCAAAGGGCAGTGTGAGAAACTACTACTATGCGTTTTTAAAGAAGCGCGACGACGTGCGGGTCGAGAAAATTCTGGATGGAAAAAATCTGACGGCGGGCGTCGTGCGTCCCTTCACCGAGGAGGAGACAGATGAGCTTCTGAAGAGCGTCCTCACCGAAAAGAGCAAGGGCTATTCCATTCGCCGCTCCATCATGAACGTCTGCGGCGGGGACGAGCGTCTGATGCTCAGAATGCAGAACAAGTATCGGAATCTCTTGAAGAAGCAGCCCGAACGCGTTGCAAGGATCGCCAAGGAGGCGGGGGTCGAAGAGGAAAAGACCTTCTTGCAGAGAAAACTCGAGCGGGAGATCGATGAGCTCTATTCCCGTCTTGCCGTCGATTTGAGAAAGGAGAATGAGCGTCTTAAGGCGGAATTGGAAAAATTGCGCAGCGAAAAGGAAGAATAAGACACAAATTCTGTCACAAACTGATGAAGACGGGAGAAAGATACCCGTTCGGAGGAAAATATGGAAAAAGCATTTTGTCTCGGCGTGCTGATCGGCGCGGTCGGCGGTGCGCTGCTTGTGGCGAACAGCTATAAGATGCGCTCGCTCGTCAAGAAGAGCCAGGCGGAATTTGTGGATAAGGTCAACGAAATGATGGACGAAAAACTCAATTGCAACTGCAATAAGTCCTCAACCGAAAAGAGCGAACCCGCTCCCGAGAAAAAAGAGACTGAGAAGAAAAAGAGCAAGTAAAAATTTCGTCGAAAAGCTCGCTTCGCGATCTTTCTCGACGAGGAAATGGGCTTTCGAGTTCCCACATCTTGGTCCTCTCATTCGTTTCAAAAGACAATGTGCGTCCTGTGGGGCGCAAATTGGGTGGAGCGTTGCATTTCTGCTCAACAGCCCTGTGGGCTGTGAGCGCAACGCGACAGCCGAGCCGGTGGCGAGGCGGGGTGAGGCGGGGGCTACCGCCGAACCGCAACGCAGAATGGCGATTCTGCTCCGCGCAGTCATTTAGAACAAAGGGCAATGCGCCGCGCTACAAATGTAGTGCGGCGCATTTTTAAAGTTTCGAACGAAATCTTTCCTTCGGAAATATTTACGTTCGAGAAAAGTTGTGTTAGACATGTCATTCCGAGTGTAGTCGACGACGCGCCTGTTCCTTCCTGTCATCCTGAGCGGAGTGTTGCGTTAGCAACACGCAGTCGACGCCACATCGTTCTATTGAGAATCAATATGTGGCGCACGAGCCGCAGGCGAGTAATGGATCCCCTTAAGTTATCGACGGGGCGTTTTTATTTTTTTCCGATCGTCGTTGCCATCATCGCGGTCCTCGTAGCAATTGCGGTCCCCCTGTTTGTGGGGGCGTTAAATGATGC
>CANQBW010000056.1 GCA_947589565.1 uncultured Clostridia bacterium
CGACTCCGGGTTCGAGCCCCGGCGGGTACACCACAGAGCCCCTGCGCAAATTGCGCAGGGGCTCTGTGGTGTATTCGCCAAGGGCGAGAACCCGCTGGGTTCGCCCGACGCGAAGCGGCGCACAAGCCGTAGGCGCAGTAGCCCCGGCGGTACCGCCAAGGGCGAGAACCCGCCGGGTTCGCCCGACGCGAAGCGGCGCACAAGCGCGTAGCGCGCAGTATCCCCGCCGGGTGCACCAAAAAACAGGACAGGCTTTTTGCCTGTCCTGCTCGTTCATAATGAATGAGTGGCGTTTTACAATAAAGGCTTGCCGCACTTGAATATCATTTTCTCTTACCGTGCAGTTTTTTTGTGAGAGGCTCAATCCATACGCTTAAAATATTTGTGAGAGGCTCAATCCATATGCTTAAAATATTCGAACTTAGTTTTTGCATTTTTTTAATTTGCCTCGATGCCCAATAGATATCCGTATCCAAGTAAAGTTCGGGAGTGGGAACCATTCCCTTTTTCTTCTCCTGTAGCATCAATGCGGAATGGGAGCCGTTTTCAATCTGTTTCAGATAGTTTTTATAAAGGTCTGGGCAATTACGTTGTAAGAGCGTCAGCGTATCAGGAAAAATCACCTTCCGTACGATATCTCTCGCATAGTATGATGTGATTGTAAGATCAAGTGGATTAACATAGATGTGATTGAAGAAATCAATATCTACAATCGAGCCGTGAATTGTTCCGTCTCCTCCTATGGCTTTAATCGCCTCGGAAATTTGTTTTTGATATGTTGTATACTCATCGAACGGGCTTTTAGTTTTAATATAAGAGATTACTTCATCCATACGATCAAAATAGTATTTGACATCTCTTTGTTCTAAGCCCTTTAATGCTCCGCCATTAAGGATTGACAATTTTCCGTTCGGATATTGCAAGATAAACATGTAATATCCCTTTTTCTTCAGCATGAAAAGTTTATGGAATTCTCTATTGAATGTAATTTGAATATTTTTGCCATGATAAAAGTCATTATATTCTTCCCTGCTGATTTCGTATATGCCGTTTTCATAATCGGAAAAAATATCATATTCGTCGTCAACATAAAAATATTTAAGGTGCGTATTATTGCTCTTATAGCCGACTTGATTATCGGCATATATCCTATATTCTCCGTCGTCATAAAAGTAATTCCTATGCGTATGACCACTAACATAAATGAAGTTTTTCTGTGGTTGCGCTTCGGTACGCCAATCTTTTTGCGGCATGTGTGTAAAGACGATAACTCTTTTATCTGATAGATCGGCGCAGACTTTATGATATAGCATTTCAAATTTTTTTGTTTCTTCTACTTCTTGCTTTTGATTGATCGTGTCCCTATAGATGAATTGATTTGCGTTAAATTCACTATTATACCCAGCGAATGCCAATCCGCCAAAAAGAATGACCCTCGCTTTATTTAGACGACTTCTTATTTCTTTTACCGACAAAGAATTTAATTCGTCATTTTTGATTTCTTTCATATTATTGCAATCATCGCTATAGTAAATATTATTTTGCAAAAGAAACATACCGTTTTCGGATATTATGCTGTGATATTTTTCTACGATTTCCTCAAAAGAGCACTGTGAAAAAGGCCACAACTCGTGGTTTCCCAAAGTAAAAATAACATTCGTTCCCGGGCATTTAATGTCTATCGTGCTTCGTAGCAACTGAACAAATATACTAAAAATCGGAAAATCCGATGAAGTATCGCCTCCGATCAGAATGATGTTCTTCGTCCACCTATTAACATGAACCAAAATATTATCTATAATTTTCTGAATTGTATAATTAATATCTTCTGCGCTTTTGCACTGTGCGTTATTCAATCTGTGCAGAAGGTGCAAGTCGGAAATATAATATATTTTTTGACCTTTGGGCATATCCTCAAAATCTTCTTCTCTTTCAGCTACCAGCGCTTCCTCTGTTTCCTCTTCATTTTTCTGTATACAAGGGAAACCTTCTGCATGAGCAATCGGCTCCACTTGATATCGCATACCGAGTTTGTCCAAAATTTCGCTTTTTGCCCTTACATTTTTCAACTTCAAACCCGTAAAATCTTGCACATTCGCCAAACCGTCGCAAAACAGTAAATCGGCGTCACGCAGATCACCTTTTAAAAAATAGACAAAATCAAAGAAATAATCAAATGTGTGCTGACGACGTCTGATAATAACTCCGTTTTGATCTTTCCATGATTGATTTACAATAAATTTGTCTGAACCTCTATGATATACCTTATTTATTGAATATTTTAAATTTGTTTGATATTGGATGGGCAAATATGCGCGGTCGCCTATTTTGTATTTGGAAAAATCAAAATTTGGCATAATAGCTTTTGTTAAATTGCAATATGAAAAATTGTTGTCTCTAAATTCCATTAATTCATCAAAAGTTGAAAAATACCTCTTGAATTCAACAACTTTTTCATCTGAATTATCTACGCCAACTTGTAAATGAACAAAAAAATGAGTCTGTTCATCAAAATAGGATCGCTCTTTCAATTGTATTTGCTCGTTCTCCAAGGCGTCAATAAATTGCCTTAACTGTTTTTTATATTTTTTTACAGTATCCGAAGCATACAATAAGGCATCAAAATGTGAGAATACTTCTTGCGGATTGTAAATCAGACACATTTTCTTTGCCAAAACCAATGGCTGTACATGATTTACATATTCCATGACAATATCGAATGTCTTGTTCTTATCGGGGAAAATAAAAGTTGACAAAAAGAAGTCCAGCGGGACATCTGCAAATTCGGTTGTTAATAACTCGAGTTTGTTTTTAAATTCGTTGTAATCAATACAGGATTTTAGCGCTTCCACCTTTCGCACAAGCGCTTTCTTTCTTTTTTCTTTCAATCGGTATTGTTGTCGTTCATCTTTTGAAAACCCAACGGGAAATTCGTTTATTGTAAAATGAATCAACGAGGAAAAATTCATTTTTCCCAAGTCTAAGGAATACTTTTTTCTTTCTGCTTGCGAAAATTCATATTTATAGTAGCACGCATTCTCATAGATGTCCCCGCCTAAAAATTCAAAATACGTAGCAAAATTGCCAAAATTTGACGTGTACTCCGCTTCATATTCTCTCCCAAAAAAATTTTTACGAATAATCAATTCGTTTACAAAAAAAGTGTTCCGAATGATATCATACCCTTTAGATATTGTTTTGC
This sequence comes from uncultured Clostridia bacterium, assembly GCA_947589565.1. Lineage (GTDB taxonomy): Bacteria > Bacillota > Clostridia > Christensenellales > Borkfalkiaceae > Gallimonas. The sequence goes on from CANQBW010000056.1 coordinate 3,203, forward strand.
GAATACCCAACTCTCTTTCTGCCATTGCAATTTTTGGGTGAGATCTATATTCCTCAGGGACATCATCAAAATCGATTGATTTTTCCTGCAATTTTTTCACTAACTTGTTAATCATTTGATTTTGCGCCATTTCTTTATTCCCTATAAAAGTTTTCTGATAAATTATAGCATATTTGTATTGATTAATCAATAGCAGGACAGGCTCTTTGCCTGTCCTGCCTTCTGTTTGTTATCGGGAAAGATGCGCGGAACGGTCGGCGAACGCCCCGCTACGCTATGATATCTCCAATATTCGCGTAAGTTCGTCGAGCATTTTCTGTTTGCGGCGCACGTAAAAGACTTCAAAATCTTTTATCTCCTTTGAGACGTCGTCATCGAGATAGGCGACGCGGTTGCCGCGGTCGCACCAATCGATGAGCGTTGTATTGTTCTTGCTCTCGTTCTCCTTCCCCTCCAACAACTGCAAGTTGGGCAAGGTGTTGCGCAGATACTGCCAATCTCCGATCGTTTTCTTATCGGTAATTCCCGCGGCTTTCAACTTGCCCGTCTCGAAGCCCGCATAGGGATGAACATGGTCCTGATGCCACTCGATATGCCCCAACTTTTTCTCGGGGTACAAAGCGGAGAGCAACAAAAAGGTGTGCCAACCCTTTTCTTTCCAAAAATACCCCTCGATCTCCTCCCTGTTCATGCTGAATTTCCTGTTGCCGACCAAAACGACGTCCTTGAAGATATCGATCCCGAAGGGCGTAGCGGCACACTTTATTTTATCGAGCGCTGTTCTTGTGCCAGATAGAGCCGAATTGCTCGCAACGCCGTAGATATTTTTCAAAAAAGACACCACAAGATACTTCCGCACGCCGCCAAGCGTTTCCTCGGAGTCCGTGCCGCCCTTGTACATGTAGTACGCAATGGGGATTAATGCGTTGTAGGAAGTAATGTTATCCCGACAAAAGCCCAGATCGACGAGCATTTTCACAGTCTTGATCAATGCCGACTTAATTCTGTCGAACTCGCTGCGGATGACGTCGATCGTATGCCTTTTGAACGACGTGACTTTCAGGTTTACGGGAGCCCCCGTCAAAACGAGACACGTTCTCAAAATAAAATCTCTGGTGAAATTGAATTTTTCGCCCTTGTTGTTCAATTCGCGGAGGAGGCTCCCTATCTTTTCTCTGCCGTCCGTCCAGCCCGAAACGATGGTCGAAAACAAGAGGTCGGTCTTGGAAAGATACGTCCCCGAGGAATTGATACGGACGAAAATGTTCAGAACGTCGTCGTAATCGGCTTCTTCAATGGAATAAAAGTTCAAAATCGACTCGTCGCCGGTGGCAATGTAAACCTTGTATAATTTCAGAAGATTTTTGCTCTGTTGCTCGTTCAGCCCATGTGCCGTTATGTATTGTAAAACCTCGTATTCCGTATCGAAATCCAAAATATCGCAGACTTTGAACCATGCGTGATCGGCCGGAACCTCTGTCTCGCTGAAAAAACGAAAGCGTTTCACAAATCCGTCGTCGTCCTGTTTTTGATCGGCGGCCGAATCCAAATTGAAATAAAGTTTTTTCTTCGGGAACGCCTCGTTGGTATTCCACCACTTTTTCTTGATTTTGAAGGCAATGCTCCCCTGTAATGCAATATAGAGGGCGGAGAGCCTCTGCTGTCCGTCCAAGACAATGTAATAATTGTCGAAATCGGTGACGAGTTTTTCGGGCGCTTTTTTATTCTCCGAGCAGTCCCGTTGATGATAATCTTTGATGAATTCGTAGAGCACGAGATTGTTCTCGGAGATCGCCTTTTTGGTCGTCTTCCAAAACAACAATGTCCCGATGGGGTATCCCATGACGATGGAGTCAAAGAGGTTCTCTATCTGTTCCTCCCGCCAAACAAAATTTCTCTGGATCTCGGGAAGATACATTTGCCCCTGCGCGATCATATTCATCGCTCTTTTTATCGAGATATTCTCGTACTTCATTGCAATTCTCCTCTTTTACGCCGCCCGTTCACTCCGTCGCTTCAAATAATACGAGAAGCGCGCGAAAAATGAAACCGTAAAAACACAAAACGAGCGTTTTTCCTCACTTCACATACACAACGTAGTTCTCTTTCCGCGGGGCGGCGGGCTTGGGCGGCTCGGCGGGATAGCCCAACACGCAGTGGCCGATGCCCTCGTACTCGCCCTCCACGCCGAGCGAGCGCAAAATCTCCTTGCCCTCTTCGCTCTCGAACTCCTCCTTTGCGCGGTGGATCCAGCAACTCCCGATGCCCTCTGCCTCTGCGGCGAGCATCAAATTGCCCATGACGAGGCTCCCGTCGTACACGCGCGTGTTTACATTCTTGTCCGCGAGGACAACGAGAACGACGGGCGCGCCGTAGAAGGGGTCCCCCGTTGCGCCCATAATTTCGGCATTCATCTTCGAGAGCCTGTCCCGAAGTTCCCTGTTGGTGACGGCGAGGATGATGGGCGACTGTCTCCCCCGCCCCGTGGCGGCATAGGTGCCCGTTTCACAGATGCGGCGGATGACCTCTTCGGGCACGGGCGCATCGGTATAGCGTTTGGTGCTCCTTCTCTTGATGATGAATTGTTCAAATTCGTTCATAATTGCTTCTCCTTTGCCGCCATTATAGCAAACTTTGGGGCGGCGTGCAAGGTCCGCTTGTGAAATTATCGCGTTTTAAGAAATAAATTTACAATTCCACTTGATTTTTTCCCGATTTCCTGTATAATAGAAATAGCGGCGTGCGCGAGCGCGCGGCATAAACCAAATCATAAGGGGTTTTTTATGGGCGTATCCGCAAACAATATCCGTAACATCGCCATCGTCGGCCATAGCGGCGAGGGCAAGACCACTCTCACCGAGGCCATCCTCTACAACGGCGGCTCCATCGAGCGCATGGGCAAGACGGACAACGGCACCACCGTCTCCGACTTCGACGA
>CANQBW010000057.1 GCA_947589565.1 uncultured Clostridia bacterium
CGATCGTCTTCTCGGCGGCGAAGGCGTTGCCGCGGGCGGTAAAGCCGTGGCCCTCTCCTTCGAGGACGAGGAGCTTCGCATTCGGATAAATTTCCGCCGCCCTCTGGGAATAGGAGAGGGGGACGAGAGGGTCCTTATCCCCATGAAAGATCAACACGGGGTGGGGAAACTTGCCGACGGAGCGAAAGGTGTCGTAATCGTACAGGGAGGCGACATAGTCTCTTCCGAGCTTGATCTGAAAGAGTTCGAAGGTCTCGGGGATCTCCTCGCGCGGAAATTTGGCGCGCAGATGATCGGCAATGCAAAATCCGGGATAGAGCAAAACGAGAGAGGAAATCTCCTTTGCATGTTCCTCCGCGAACATGGCGGCGACCATTCCCCCCTGGCTCGCGCCGAAGAGAGAGACGGATCCGACAAATGCCTGTCCTTGAAAATGTTTGAAGACGCATTCAAGGTCTTCTTTTTCGGTAAAGAGGGTCATTTGCGCGGTCGGAAAGCCGCTTTTGTCCGCATTTCCGCCCCCGCGGAAGTCGAAGGCGAACGCCCCGATCCCCGCCCTGCAAAAGGCTTCGGCTGTCAGATGAAAATTTGCTTTGCTTCCCCCGAGCGCATGGCACATGAGAACGAGCGGAAACTTCTCCTTCCCCTTTGGCAGATACAATTCGCCCTCGACGGAATTTTTCCCGCATGGAATGAATACTTTCATAGATCCATTTTAGCATGATGGGCAGAGAAAATCAACAAAAAAACGGCGCACGGCAAAAGCCGTGCGCCGCCCTGCAACAAATCTCAGGTATCCATGAGACCCGCCGCCTGCAAGCTGGTGATGATCTCGTTGATGGTCTCGGCGACCTGACCGGGCGTCGCAGATCCCGTGTCGGCGATCTGCTCTACTGCCGCCGCGGGGGTAACTGCGGCGTCCGCGCCCGTGGGGCCTATCGGACCCGTCGCACCTGTGGCACCCGTTGCACCCGTCGCGCCCGTCGGACCTGTGGGGCCCGTGGGGCCGATTTCACCCGTCGCGCCCGTCGGACCTGTGGGACCGATGGGGCCCTCGGGGCCGGTCGCGCCGATCAATCCGATCTCGCCCGTTGCACCCGTCGCGCCCGTCGGGCCTGTCACGCCGATGGGGCCGGTGGGACCCGTAGGACCTTCGGGGCCGGTTGCACCCGTCGCGCCGGTTGCGCCGGTTGCGCCGGTGGGACCGGTCGTTCCCGATCCCCCGCCGGTGGGGATATACGTTCTCACAGAAAATCCGGGGACATAGTAGGAGCTCCCCGAGTTGCAGCCGCAGCCGCAGTTACAACCGCAGCCGCAACCGCAGTTGCACTGCCATAAGACTTGGATCGTCCTGTACATGGACATAGGTTTCATCCTCCTTTGTGTTTTGCCGCCGTAAATCGGCGCACAAAACGCCTATTATCATCATATCTTATAGAGAACAAAGAGGTGACAAAACTATGAAAATCTCCGTCTGTATGATCGTCAGGGACGAGGAGGAAGTCCTCGCCCGCTGTCTTCAAAGTATCAAAGGCTTTGCCGATGAGATCATTATCGCGGACACGGGCTCCGTCGACAAAACAGTAAAAATCGCTTCCGAATTTACCGACAAGATCTACTCCTTCCCCTGGGTCGACGACTTTGCCGCCGCGCGGAACTTTGCCTTTTCGAAGGGATCCGGTGACTATCTCATGTGGATGGACGCGGACGACGTTCTTCCCGAAGAGAGTTTCAAGAAAAAAGAGGAACTTCTCTCGTTTTTGGAGAAGGAAGGGCCCGACCTTTTGCGCTGCCCCTATGAAATGGGGGTCTGCGACTGCGCGACGCGGTTTTACCGCGAGCGGCTCATCAAGCGGAGCGCAGAGTTTTCCTGGGTGGGGCGGGTGCATGAGTGTATCGTTCCGCGGGGAAAGATCGAGGATTTTCCCCTCCCCATTGTCCATTTGGGGAGCAAAAAGGACAGAAGTCATCGCAATTTGCGCATCTATCAGAAGTGGGCGGCGGAGGAGCCTCTCTCCCCGCGCGATCTCTTCTATTACGGGAGGGAACTCTACTATCACAAACTGTATACCGAGGGGGCGGCGATCCTCTCCAAGATGATCGCGGGAGAGGGCTGGTATGTCAACAAGATCGAAGCTTGCCGCATTTTGGGGCTCTGCTATGCCGCGCACGGCGAACGGGATAAGGCGCTGAGAAGCTACTTTTTGAGCTTCTGCTTCGGAGAGCCTCGCGCCGTCATTCTCTGTGAGATCGGAAAAATTTTCCGTGAGGAGAGCAGATTCCGCCAGGCGGTCTATTGGTATGAACTTGCGCTGCAGGCAAAGGATCACAGCGCGGAGGGCGACTTCGACGACCCCGCCTGCCGCACGATCGTGCCCCTTCTGGAACTTGTCTGCTGTCACTATGCCCTCGGCGAAAAGAAGATCGCCGAAAAATATCATAAAATCACGGAGGAACGCTTTCCGCAGCATCCCTCCGTCGCATACAACCGTCAATTTTTCGAGTAAGGCATAAGACGTCCAACAACACTCTATCGACCAAGGGGATTCCTCGACTGCGCTCGGAATGACATCGTATAACGACAAACGCCGTCCGCGAACGCGGACGGCGCAGGTTAATTTAAATGTCACCCTGAGCGCAGTCGAAGGGTCTCGATCTTTCACCTTATGATTAAGGACGAGATGTTTACTTCGCCCCTTTCACTTAAGGACGAGATTCTTCAACTGCGCAACGCGTTGCGTTGCTCCGTTCAGAATGACATCGTAAAACGACAAACGCCGTCCGCGTTCGCGGACGGCGCTACTAATTTTTGTTTGCCTATTTCCTCGAACGAAAGATTCCGCAGGAAGATTTCGTTCGAAACCTAAATCAGAATACAAATCACGCCTTTGCCTTCTTCGAGAAGAAGCGGAGAAGGAGCGCCTTGAGGTCGACGAGCCTCATGAGCGAGAATACCGTCGCTTCCAGCACGCCGATAAAGAGGAGAGTCAAGATCAAGGCGGGGATATAGCTGAAGTAAGTCACCAAAAATTGCCGCATAAAGTATCCCGCAAACACGACGGGCAGCACGGCGACGGTGAGGCGGAGAAAGTACTTCCACGAGCGCAGTGCGCCCGTCTTTTTGGAGAGCATGATAAGGGAGCAGACCGCCGAGATCGTATAGTCGCACGCCATGCCGACGCAGAGCGCCCCATTCCCCAAATATTTGGGTAAAAACCAGGTGCAGGCGAGCATGGCGAGGGAGCCGAGGATGAAATAGAAGAGAGTCTGCCGCTCGCAGTTGAGAGAGTTCAGAATGCTGGTCGCGATCATCGTGATGCTCATAGGGAGCAGAATGATCGCGCAGGAGGAGATGAGCTTTCCGCTCGCCGCATTGGAGTAGAGGAGCGCCCCGACGTCCCCACCGCACACCACAAAGAAGGGAATGAGAAGCCCCACGATGAGAAGGGTCACGTTGAGCGCCTTTTCGACGAGCGCGGAGAGTTTCTCCTTCTCTTTTTTATAGAAACATTCGCTCAGTTCGGGGACCAGCACGAGCGCGATGGAGCCGATGAGGGAGGAGGGGATCATGAGGACGGGCATCACCATGCCGTAGACGACGCCGTATTCGCTCATCGCACGGGAGGAGGAGACTCCCGCCGCCATCAATCGCATGGGGAAGAGGACGGAGATGAAGGAATTGACGAGAGAGGAGGAAGTCCTCATCGCCGTCACGGGCAGCGAGGAGCGCAGAAGGGGAAGAAATTCCCCGCGCGGGTCTCTCAGCCGTCCGCCCCGCACGATGAAGTAGACGAGCGCGATCGAGAAGGAGCAGAGATAGGAGATGAGCACCGCGATCGCAGCAAGGTTGACGTCGGCGATCCCCGTCTGAAAGACGATGAGAAGGCTCACGCCCACTAAGATCATGATGATCTCCTCGATGAGTTCGACGAGGGAATAGGCGAAGAATCGCTTGTTTCCCCAAAAACATCCTCTTAAGACCGCATAGACGGAGGTAAACGACAGCCCGAAGATGAGGATATAGAAGAGGTCCGCACACCTCGGATCGGAGAAGACCTTGGTAAAGGGCCCCTTCAGCGCGAACAGGAGCAGTGTGACGGGGACGCTCACGGCGATCGTGATCAAAATCGCCGCCGTCGTGGCGGACTGCTCTCCGCGCCGATAGTTGTTCGCTCTGTGTTTGGAGATGATCCGCGAGAGGGTGATGGGGAGTCCGCTCGAGGTCGCCGTCAGAAACACCGCAAAGACGGTCAGAGAGACCTGGTAGACCCCCAGCCCCTCGGGTCCCAGCACCCGCGAGAGAATGATCCGATATAGAAAGCCCAAGCCGTGCTCGATCGCGGAAAAGATCGTGACGACGGCAGCCGTGCGGTAGATATTTTGCATGTTCTATCATATTCCGCCTGTCCTCGCATTTATGCGGTCTCTTTTTCCCTTTCTCCGCATACAATAGACCCATGAAACTCCTTCTCGAAACACCGGCGCTCTACCGCGTCAAAAGAGGGCAGACTCTTTCGGACATTGCAAGGGTCTTCCGCATCCCGCCCCGCCTTCTTGCGGCTTACAATCACTTGTCAAGCCCTCCCGAAGAGGGGAGCGTGCTCGAAATTCCCTCTGTGAACGGAAATCTCTATCTCGTTCGCGGCGGGGAGAGCATGACTCTTTTGTGCGGCTCGCGGGAAAACTTCATCAAAAAGAACATGACAAAATATCTGTATCCCGGTCAGCTCGTCATTCTATGAACACTTCGGCTTCCCCCGTTCATAAGATAGGGTAGAGCCAATTCAGGCTTACGGAGGTTACAAATGTCATTTTTTTCCAACTTCTCATCGGATCATTGCCCCGGAACGATCACCGGCAATCCGTTGAACGGTCTTTGCGAAAAAGTGTGTATTCAAGCGGAAAAAATATTCGACGCCGGCATCATCCAGACGCGGCTTGAAAACTATCCCATCGCGCTCTCCAACCAGGTCCCCGCGAATCCTACATATCCGCTCACATTCATCAGCGCACGCTCGCTCGCTTCGGAGGGGATCGTCTCCAACCTCTCCGTCGATCAGCAGACGGACGGCCAGTGCGCCCGCGTGCAGTGCACCGTCACCGTTCCCCTCGAGGTCGTCTACCTCGACGCGAACGGGATCGAGGGCAGGGCGACCTCGCAGATCGTCGTCAATGAGGACGTCCTCATGTACGTTCCGCCCGCATCCGTCATGCCGTTCACGGTCACCGCGATCGCATCCTGCGTCTCGCCCGAGGGCGCGTTCAACCCCGCGACGAACTCCTTCAACATCAGCGCCTGCCTTACCCTGATCTTGAAAGTCGCCATGCAGGTCGAACTTCTCGTGCCGAGCTACGGCTACTGCGCGATCCCGCCCGCCCAGGAGTACTCCCAGGAGGTCTGCTCGGGATTCTTCGAACTCCCGCTGTATCCTCAGGGCCGCTCCTGCTGTAAGAGATCCTGACTTTTTTGCTTAAAAAAAAGGGGAGCCGACGGAAAGTCGGCTCTTCTCTATAAATTTGATATAAAAAGATGTTGAAAAATTCTTTGGTTTTCGGAGTCATTTTGCTTGCCATTTTTTGGGCAGGGTGATATAATCTTACCGATCAAAAATCAAAGGAGTGTTGTATGAAAAAATTACGTTACTGGCTCCTCACTGTCCTTCTTGCGACCCTGTGCGTTTGCGCGGTCGCAGGCTGCGGCGGAAGCAAAGCGGGAACCTACAAATTTGTCTCCATGGAAGTTACTGACGGAAGCGAGACAAAGACCCTGAAAGTCGGCGATAAGTATGATATTTTGCCCGGACTTTCTTTTGAGATCAAAGAGGATCTCTACTCCATCGAACTCAAGGATGACGGCTCCTATACGATTTCGGTCGGGAACTCGGCTCTTTCGCTCGGTTCGAAGACAGGAACTTGGAAAGAGAGCGAGAGCGATTCCGGCAAAGTCGAATTTTCTCCGCTCGGCACCACGGCGGAATGCAAGGGCGGAAAA
>CANQBW010000058.1 GCA_947589565.1 uncultured Clostridia bacterium
TCGCTCCCCGCGACGATCTTCTCGGCATACGAGACATCGTAGTTCTGCACGAACACGACTTGCAGTTGTTTGTTCACTTCTTCGTCGCCCGCGATGCGTTCGGCGATCTTATTGAGGAAGAGGATGATCTCCTTCGCCCGCTTGTAACTTCCCGCCGCTTTCGCGCCGAAGATGAACACCGTGGGCGTGAACCCGGGCAGTTTGCCCGCTTTCAGATCAAAGTAAATGCGCAGGATGGCAAACGCGGTCATGAGTTGCCGCTTGTACTCGTGCAACCGCTTGACCTGTGCGACGTAGATGGCGTCTGGAAGCAGCGTTATGCCCTCTTTCCTCTCGATATAGGCGGCGAGTTGGCGTTTCTTCTCCGCCTTGATGCGGGTGAACGCCGCAAGCGTGGACGCATCCCCGCAGTTTACGCTTTGTATGAGCGACAGATCGTCCCGCCAGATCCGCCCGGGCCGTTCATCGTAGAACCGCGCGAGTTCCTCGTTGCAGAGAAGCAGCCATCTCCTCTGCGTCACGCCGTTGGTGACATTGAGAAACTTTTCGGGCGAATGCTTATATGCCGCCGCGAACAATCTCTCTTTGAGGATCTTCGTATGGATCTCCGCGACGCCGTTCACGTGCCCCGAGATATACACGGCGACGTTCGCCATGCAGAACTTCCCGCCGCGCACGATCGCCATCTCCGAGATTTCGGGCTTTGCGTAGCCGCAGGTGCTCCATCCGCGCCGCGCGTATATGTGCAGCCGCGTCAGGATCTGCGCGATCCCCGGCAGGATCTTCTCCACGAGTTTGACGTCCCAGCATTCGAGCGCCTCGGGGAGTATGGTGTGATTGGTATAGTTGAACGTCCTTTGGGCGATCTCCACGGCACGGGGGAACGCGAGACGGTATTCCGCCGTGAGAAGCCGCAAAAACTCCGCAACGGCAAACACCGCGTGCGTATCGTTGAGTTGGAACACGTGGTATTCGGGGAAGTGCGCGAAGTTCGCGCCGTACTTCCTGACATAGCCCTTGATAAGTTGCCCCACCGCCGCGGCAGAGAAGAAATACTCCTGCCGGATGCGCAAAAGTTTGCCCGCCTCCGTATCGTCCGCGGGGTAGAGGTACTCCGAGATCTTCTCCGCTTCCTCGCTCCCCTCCGCCTGAAACAGCCGCAGGATATTGACGGACTTTCCGTAAATGGGCATGTCGTAGGGCACCGCCGTGACTACCATGTCCGCGAACCGCACCTTGACGGCCTCGTCCGCGCGGCGGACAGACCACGGGTCCCCCCATACTTTCAGCCAGTCGTCCGCCTCCTCGACCTGCTCCCCGCCGACGAACTTCTGGCGGAACAGGCCGTACTTGTAGCGGATACCGAAACCGTACAGCGCATACCCCGAATTTGCCGCGCTGTCCAGATAGCACGCGGCAAGCCTGCCGAGCCCGCCGTTCCCGAGCGCGGCGTCCTCCACGTCCTCAAACGTGTTGAGATCGAACCCCTTCTTCGCGAAGATCTCCCGCGCCTCGTCCAGGATGCCGAGCGCGAGCAGGTTGTTGAAGAACATCCGCCCCATGAGGTATTCCACGGAGAAGTAATACGCGCACCGCGCGGGGGTCCTCTGCTTCTCCGATAATATTTCTTCCATGCACGCCGAGGAGATCTCACGGTATAACTCCACGGCAGTCTTGCCTTTTACGTCGATGTCCTTTAACCGGTCCAGTAGCCGTTCTCTGCTCATTTGCTCTCCTTTACGAGCCTCACATTCTCAAATTCAAAAATTATGTCGCCCTGCGTCTTTGCCTTGCCGAAATACGCCTTGACGCGCTCCGCCGCATTCTCCCGCACGAGAACGAGGCACCCATGTTCCGTCTTTGCGTAGAACTCGCCCTCGGGCAATACTTTCCTCATCCGCGCAAGTTCCCGCAAAAACAGCGCATGGCGCGGCTTCTGCGCCCAATCATACGTCCTGCGGCAATCGGGGTCGCCGTCCCCCGTGAGGGGCAATTCCGTCCCGTACAGCACGCAGGGCATCCCCGCCGAAAAATACAGGGCGACAAGCGCAACGCGCAGGGCGGTCTCATCCTCGCCGCACAGCCGCAAAAACCGCGGCGTATCATGGTTATCCAAAAAATTCAGCATCATGCCGCTCGCCTGACGGCGGTGGCCCATCACGACGCGGTTGATCCTGTCCGCCGCTTCCTGCGCCGGGAACAGCCCGCACGCAAAATAGTCCGTATAGATCTTTTGCAGTTTGTAGTTCATCACGCCGTCAAACTCGTCCCCGCCAAGGTACATGCCGTTTTCATGCCATACCTCGCCGATGAGCAGAGCCTCGGGATATTTCGCCTTCACCGCGCTACGGAACTCCCGCCAGAATATATGCGAGATCTCGTCCGCGACGTCCAGCCTCAGCCCGTCTACGCCCCACGAAAGATAGGTCAGCGCTATGTTGATGAGATACTCCCGCGCCTTCGGATCGCTCGTGTTCCACTTCGGCATGTACGGACAGTCCGCAAAGATCTCGTAGTTGCAAAGATCGTGGGACGCTCCGCCCCACTGTTCCCCTCCCGCGGAGGGCACAAGACGCCTCGGCTTCTCCCCGTGTACGATGAACCAATCGTAAAACTCGGACTTTTGCCCCTTCGCCTTTACGTCCGCAAACAGCGGGTTGCTCTCATCGCAGTGATTGAACACCGCATCCAAGATCAACCGCATCCCGCGGGCATGGGCGGCACGGATGAGTTCATAGAGGTCCTCGTTCGTGCCGAACATGGGGTCCACTCTCGTGTAGTCCGCAACGTTGTACTTGTGGTTGCTCGGCGAACGGAACACCGGCGTTAAATACAGCGTGTTGAAGCCCTCGCCGTGAATGGTATCCAGCATCTCCGTGATGCCTTTGAGGTCCCCGCCCGCAAAATCCTTCGCCTTGGGGATCCGTGACCATTCCTGCGTGATATATCTCCCGTCCTTCCCCGTGTCCCCGCGGCAGTACCGGTCTACGAAAATTTGGTACACCACCGCCTCCTTCGCCCACGGGACAGCCGTGATGACGTCCGCCTTGTTGATGAACGGATACTGGAAAAACGTGTAGTATCCGTGCTTGAAATCGTACTCCTCCGTGACGCCTTCCTCGGAATAATAGTACTCCCCGTCGTCCGGCAAAGTCAGCAGAAATATATAGGCAAAGCGCACGTCCGATCCCGCTAGATCGCAGATATAATAGTCATGCTGCCCGTCGCTGCATAACTTCCGCATCCGCGCATAATAACGCCGCTTGGTAAAATCATATTTGTTGTTCCACAGTACCGCTATTTCTTTGTATTCCTCCCCCCGCGCCACTTTCAGTACAAGACGCAGCGTGCTTTCGTCCAGGGGGTATGCGTATTCGCTATCCGGTATGTGGGTGATCGCGTATTTGTTCATAGTAAACCGTTTTACCTAAATAGTATCAGAACGTGCGGACTCAATGCCTTCGTTTCAAATCCGCACGACGTGGGTGGCGACCGATTCTCTCTTTACCGCCTTGTAATAACAATCAAGGATGGCGTCTACTCGCTTCTCCGTGATCGCAGGTACCAGCAACTTCTCTCTGTCCGCCAGTTCCGGCAGGTTCATCAGGCTCTCGTTCACCGTGACGATATTCCCTCTCGGCACACACCCCAGCCCGTGCTCCGACAAAAACGTCACGTCCCCGCACACCTCGCGGATCTCCTCTTTGCAACTCTCGCTGTACATGTCCACGAGAACCACAGAGAAATCACTGCCGAACCGCTCGTGACCCGCACGCATCACCGCGCCGAAGTCCTGAAAAACCTGAAAGAACAGTTCATCGTGAATGCGCGAATCTACCGCCAATAACGGCACGAAATTCTCCGCCGCGATCTTGCGGAACGTCTCTTCCTCCGTCCCCGCACAGATGATGGCGTCTGCCGAATCCACGTAGATCGCCTCCAAATACGTGCGGATGATGAGGTTGAGCCTGTTCCTCTCCAACGCCTTCCCGAGCATGCGGACCAGTTTGAAACTCTCCGCCTGTTGCAAGACCGTCTTGTGCTTATCCGCAAGAAGGATGATATTATCGCTCTTGCCCCGCGCAAAACACCGCGCCACACGCGACGGCCGGTACCCCAATATGTTGATGGCGTGCAATACTTTCTGCCGCGTCTCGTTACTGCATTTATCCGTAATGCCGTTCAGAATAAACGACACCGTCGTCACCGATACGCCCGCCTCTTGCGCCACCTCTTTGATCGTTATTTTGTTGATCTCTTTGCTTTCTTCCATTGATTACCTCTCCTGCGTGCCGCCCCCTCCGAAGAGAGAGCGGCAGTTAGGGGGAAAATTCGCCTTCGGCGAATAGGATGAGTTGGTTTGGGAACGCACAAGGGGGGGTATGCGCTCCCTATCATAGACCCCGTCTCATGAAGATGGGGCGTATGAACGTTATTTCGTGCCCTCTTTTACCGTGGATACAAACGAGTCGAGAGACTTTTGCAAACTTTCCGTGTCTCCCGCAAGGGACCCGTTGTAAATGGACGAGCCAAGCGACTTCGCCGCCTCCCAATACCTCGAGATCTCCGGGATCACAGGCACCGGTACGGACATGTCAAGTTGCGCACGGATGACCTTAAAGAACGGATCCTCCTTCACCGCGTCATTCTGCTGCGCCGCAAGATTGGAGGGATAATACCCCCGCTCCGCCGCATACCGCAGTTGGCTGCTCTCGCTCGTGATATACGCCGCAAGACGCGACGCCGTTGCCTTGTGCGTGCTCTTGTTGTTCACTACGTATACCTTGCTGTTCGAGAAGGAAATGAGCGGCTTTTTCTCGCCGTCTATCTCGATGGAGGGCAACGTTCTGTACTTTATGTTCGTTGCGCCCTTGAACGTATCCTTCATCTCCCACGCGCCCGATATGCACGCGCCGAGACGCCCGTTCAGAACGGCCGTCGCCAGATTCTTCGCATCATCCGACTTGAAAGGCCCATCGGCCTTCTCCGGCTTCCCGTTTTGGATCACTTCCACTTCCTGACGGAAGTTCTCCGCCGCATACTGCATGAATTTCAGGCCGTTTCCGTTGTCCCAGTTGCAGGCCGTCACGTCCGTGCCGTCCTCGCCGAACAGCGTACAGCCCATTGCGAAAAAGCCCATGTTCAGATAGAACCCGTCCCCGATATTGAACCCGAACGCCTTCGCCTTCTCTTTGCTGCCCTTTATGTTGGGCATATCGGCCTCAAGCATCGCGTCCACGCTCGAAAGGAAGGCTTCGTCCACGTTCTTTGTCTCATCGAAAATGTCCGTCGTGTAGTACATAATGTAGGTATCCATCGTGAGAGGAAAACCGTACAGGGCATTGTTGTATGTGACCTGTTGCACGACGTTCTTATCGTTGTTTGTGCGGATATCCGTTGCAAACGTCGCCGCAGTGCCGTCGCGGATCTCCGCGAGAAGACCCGACTTCGCCATGATGCCGATATGGTCGTTCTGGCACAGAATGACGTCCGCCGCCTTCTCGGGATCGTTCGCGACCACCGACTGCGCATTCCACGGATCCTGTATGCGCACCACGATCTTCTCCTTGACGTCCGGGTTGGCCTCTTTGAACTCCTCTACGAGTTGCTTCAGAAGGACCTGGTCCTCCGCGCCGCCCCAGATGACGACGCTGTTCGACGAGCCGCACCCCGCAAGCACGCCCACTGACAGGCATGC
>CANQBW010000059.1 GCA_947589565.1 uncultured Clostridia bacterium
AAAAACCTTCCGAAATGGAGAAGAAATCGATTGACAAGCCTTTTTCTTTATGATAAACTTTTCTTACGCACCGAAAGGTGTAATTTTTTGTATGGAGCAAAACCACCATGGCTGTAAAAACAACGAGGCAGAAGGTGACGTTCGAGTGCACGGAGTGCAAGAACAGAAACTATGACAGCTTCAAGAATAAGCGCAACGATCCCGATCGGTTGGAGCTCAAGAAATACTGTCCGACCTGCAAGCGTCATACCTTACACAAGGAATCCAAGTAATCCGGAACGGAGAGAGAAAATGGCAGAGAAAGAAGTTGTCGACAAGGACGAGAAAAAGGCAAAGAGCGTCAATAAGGCGGATAAAAAGCCGAAGGACAAGCGGCCGAATATTTTTGTGCGCATCGGCAGGAAGTTCAAGGAGACCTTCTCCGAACTCAAGCGCGTGACATGGCCGACCTTCCCGCAGGCCCTCAAGGCGACGGGCGTCGTCATCGTCATCGTGGCGATCTTCCTCTTGGTTGTGACGGGCGTCAACTACGGCTTCTCGGAACTCTTGAAGCTCCTGACGAATTTAGGCTCGAATTTGGGGTGAGCGTATGGCGATTGACGATACGGTGCCGCAGTGGTACATTCTGCATACCTACTCGGGCTACGAATCCATGGTCAAGGATTCCCTTCTGCGTCTTATCGAGAACAATAACTTGGGCGACAGCATCGTCGATGTGAAAATTCCCACCGAACAGACGATCGAAGAGAAAGCCAACGGAAAAAAGAAGGTCGTGGAGAGGAAGCTTCTTCCCTGCTACGTCTTTATTAAGATGATCTATTCCAACCAGATCTGGTATCTTGTGACGAATACCCGCGGCGTGACTGGGTTTGTCGGACCGCAGGGCCGTCCCATTCCGATGAAGGAGGACGAGATCAAGAAGATGCGTCTTGAAGACTTTGTGCAGGACGCCGACTTCAAGGCGGGAGACAGGGTCTCCATCGACAACGGCCCTTTAGAGGGATTTTTGGGTTATATCACCTCGGTCAACGAGGAGCAGCAGCGCGCGAAGGTGGAGATCGTCATGTTCGGGCGCAAACAGGAAGTCGAAGTCGAGTACGTGCAGATGACGCGGATCGACTCCGACGCAGTGGAGATTCCTTCGGAGAGTTCCGAGGAATCGTAAATTTCGGCGAAGACGCGATTTTTCGCGGTTTCGATAGAGTGGGAGACGGCAAATTTCAGTCGCCGTCACAGGAACCACAGAAGGAGCAAAGAAAATGGCAAAGAAAATCACTGCAGTGGTGAAGCTCCAGCTTCCCGCAGGGAAAGCCACCCCCGGTCCCCCCGTCGGTTCGACGCTGGGCCCCCACGGGATCAACATTCCCGGCTTCACCAAGGAATTTAACGCAAAGACGGCAGGACAGGAGGGACTCATCATCCCCGTCGTAATGACGATCTATGCGGACCGTTCCTTCACGTTCGTCCTCAAGACCCCGCCCGCGCCCGTCCTCATCAAGAAGGCGCTCGGGCTCGAGACGGCGAGCGCGACCCCCAACAAGACCAAGGTCGGCAAACTCACGAAAGCGCAGGTCGAAGAGATCGCGAAGACCAAACTTCCCGACCTCAACTGCACGTCGCTCGAGAGCGCGATCAGCATGATCAAGGGAACCGCCCGCAGCATGGGCGTGACCGTAGAGGAGTGAGGAGGGAAAGTATGAAATATTCCAAGAAGTATGCGGAAAGCCTCAAATCCTACGATCGCAGCAAGCAGTACGATCCCGGCGAAGCGGTCGATCATGTGATCGAGAACGCAAAGGCAAAGTTCGATGAGACGGTGGAACTCCACGTCCGTCTCGGCATTGATCCCCGCCAGGCGGATCAGCAGGTCCGCGGCGTGTTGGTGCTCCCTCACGGAACGGGCAAGACCAAGAAAGTTTTGGTCATCGCGAAGGGCGAGCGCGCGGACGCGGCACAGGCTGCGGGCGCGGACTATGTCGGCGCGGAGGAGATGATCCAGAAGATCCAGACGGAGAACTGGTTCGACTTCGACGTCATGATCACGACTCCCGATATGATGGGCGTCGTCGGGCGCATCGGTAGACTCCTCGGCCCCAAGGGCCTCATGCCCAACCCCAAGTCGGGCACGGTCACGATGGACGTTGCGAAGGCAGTTTCCGAAGTCAAGGCAGGTAAGGTCGAGTACCGTCTCGACAAGACCGCGATCATCCATTGCCCCATCGGCAAGAAGAGTTTCGGTCACGACAAGCTGCTCGAGAACATGACCGCCCTCATGGACGCGATCATCAAGGCAAAGCCCGCGGCTGCAAAGGGACAGTATTTGAAGAGCGTCGTCGTCTGCAGCACGATGGGCCCCGGCGTCAAGGTCAATTATACAAAGATGTAACCAAAAACGCTTGACGGTTGCGTGGAAAGCCGTTATAATAAAGAAAAAATGATTTTCGCCGCAGACAACGGGTGCAGAAATGCTCAAATTCCCGTCGAGGTGGAAGAGAACAAGAGTTTTCTCTCCGTACCCGTCTGCGGTGCGGAGATTTTTTAATCGGGCGTAAGCTTATGGAGGAATACAATGTCGGCAAATTTCGAAGCTAAGAAAGAAGTCGTCGAGGAGATCAAGACGAAGATCAACGACAGCAAGTCGGTCCTTCTCGTCACCTACGACAGACTGACAGTCAGAGAAGTAACGGATCTTCGCAACAAATTCCGTGCGATCGGCGGCGAGTACAAGGTCTACAAGAACACCCTTGTCCGCAAAGCCTTCGAGGAATTGGGAATTTCGGGCTTTGAGAAGGACTTGAACAACGCTACGGCGTTCATCTTCTGCCCCGATGAGACGGGCAGCTGTTCCGTTCTTTCCAAGGCAGTCAAGGACGAACCCGCGCTTGCGGAGAAGGTCGTGCCCAAATGCGGCTATGTGAGCGGCGCTTATGTGGACGCAGAGGGGATCAAAAAACTTGCGGCGATCCCTTCGAGAGAGGTGTTGCTTGCGAAAATGTTGGGTTGCCTGCAGGCTCCCATCGCAAATCTTGCGTTTGTTCTGAAGGCAATCGCAGACCAAAAATCTTAAAAATAATTCCGGAGGTAAAAGGAAATGGATGTTCAGAAATTTATCGAAGAAGTGAAAGGTATGACCGTCGTAGAGCTCAACGACTTTGTCAAGGCTCTCGAGGAAGAGTTCGGCGTATCCGCAGCGGCGGCAGTCGCAGTCGGCGGCGGTGCGGCAGCGGGCGGCGCAGCGGAGGCTGCTCCCCAGGAAGAGGAGAAGACGGAGTTCGACATCGTCCTCAAGGAGATCGGTGCGAACAAGATCGGCGTCATCAAGGCAGTCCGCGAGTTCACCGGTCTCGGTCTTGCAGAGGCGAAGAAGGCCGTCGAGAGCATGGGCGTCCTCAAAGAGGGCGTTCCCAAGGCAGACGCAGAGGCTGCTCTTGCAAAGCTCAAGGAAGCAGGCGCGGTTGCAGAACTCAAGTAAGAGAAGGCAAACAAGATCCCGCACGGAAGACCGCGCGGGATTTTTTGCGTTGTGGTTGAAATAAATCCAAAACCGCTTGACGGAAGGGCAAAAGTTTAGTAAAATAGAATTGGTAAATATTTCCTTGAACGGAGGCTTTATGAAGAAGAGAGCACGCAGGTTATCGATTTTAGGCGCAACAATGATCGCCGCAATGGCGGTGTTCGGCTTTGCCGGCTGCGATACGAGCTATCCCGAAGTGAAGATCACCTATGAATTTAACGGAAAAAAATACGAGGTGGAATATCTGCTCACGCGCGACGGTGCGCCTCAGACCGTGCAGCACTTTTTGGAGCTTGCCGACGCAGGCTACTACGACGGCACCGTGATCCACAGCTACGACAAAAACGGCGCGGTCCTCTATGGCGGCGGCTATGTGTTGGACGAGCATGGCGATCTTCGGGAGAAGGACTATTTTTCGGAAGTTAAGCGTCTCGAAGAGGAGAAGGGGATCACGTTCACGCAGACCGTCTACTATGAGGGGACAAAGGACCCCACCTACACTCTCCGCGGCGAGTTCAAGGCGAACGGCGTCGAGAAGAACAACAAGGCATACAGGCAGACGAAGGGCGCCCTCGTCATGTATTATATGGACAAGGGGGCGGACAACACCCGCGTGAGCACTCTCCGAAACGACGGAGAGATCCAGGACGGCGACTACTACAAGTACAACAGCGCGACCTCTCTCTTCTACACCGTGACGTCGACTTCCGTCAGCAGCGGAAACAGTGAGGACAACTATTGCGTCTTCGGCATGGTGAAGGACGAGGCGCAGCTCGAAGAGTTTGCGAATGCGCTTTCCGACTTTGCAAGCTCCCGCGACGCGAGCGATCCTTTCGCGGTGGATAGGGACGTCGTCCTCAACCAGAACGACCCCTTCGAACAGGTCAAGAACGCCAAGATCACCGCAACTTACAGCGTCCCGACGGAGACGATCCGGATCGTCTCGGTGAAGGTCACAAAATACTGATAATTTCGTCGAAAAGCTCGCTTCGTGATCTTTCTCGACGAGGAAAAGTTGTGTTAGACATGTCATTCTGAGCGAAGTGGCGTAGCCACGGAGTCGAAAGCGAGCGCAGCGAGCGTGAATCCCCTAAGCTATCGATAAGCTTTCACAATTCCGGCAAGGGAACCTTGCCTCGCGCAGTAATTTAGAATCAGTGCGCCGCGCTACAAAAGTAGTGCGGCGCACATTGTTTGGCGAAACATAATTTTCAAAAATAAAAGAGTTCCTCGAATTTTTTATCGAGTGCGATGCACAGAATCAGGGCGAGCTTCGCCGTGGGGCAGAACTGTCCCGTCTCGATGGAGGAGATCGTGTTGCGCGAGACGCCGACAAGCGCCGCCAGCTCCCCCTGCGAAAGATTTTTTTCCGCACGCGCCTCTTTCAGACGGTTGCGGAG
>CANQBW010000060.1 GCA_947589565.1 uncultured Clostridia bacterium
GTGGAGCGCACGGAGGGCGGGGAGGAGTTCTCCTTCTTCGACGGTCCTCCGACCGCAAACGGAAAGCCGCACATCGGGCACGTTTTGACGCGCGTCATGAAGGACATCATTCCGCGCTACAAGACGATGAAGGGCTGCCATGTCCTCCGCAAGGCGGGCTGGGACACGCACGGGCTCCCCGTCGAGCTCGAGATCGAAAAGTCCCTCGGCCTCGACGGAAAAAAGGACATCGAAAATTACGGCATCGAGCCCTTCAACGAGAAATGCAAGCAATCTGTCTGGAAATATCAGTCGGACTGGGAGAAGATGTCCGACCGCGTCGGCTATTGGGTGGACATGGACAACCCCTATGTCACCTATCACGATTCCTACATCGAATCGGTGTGGTGGGCGATCAAGGAAATTCATAAAAAGGGGCTTTTATACAAGGGCCATAAGATCGTGCCCTATTGCCCGCGCTGCGGGACGGCGCTCTCCTCTCATGAGGTCGCACAGGGCTATAAGGACGTCAAGGAGACCTCCGTCGTCGCAAGATTTCCCGTCAAGGGGCGCAAAAATTGCTATATCCTCGCCTGGACGACGACGCCCTGGACCCTTCCCTCCAACGTCGCCCTCTGTATGCATCCCGACGAGAGTTATGTCGAGATCGAGGCGGACGGCGTCCGCTATATCCTCGCGGAGGCGCTCGCGGGGAAATTCTTCGAGAACTACACCGTCATCGAACGGCGCACGGGCAAGGGCTTCGAGGGGACGGAGTATGAGCCGCTCTTCGACTATGCGAAGGGGACCTTCAAGGAAAAGGCTTACTACGTCGTCTGCGACACCTATGTGACGCTCACGGACGGCACCGGCGTCGTCCACATCGCGCCCGCCTTCGGCGAAGACGACTATAAAGTCGGAAAGAGATATCGGTTGCCCGTCGTGCAGCTCGTCAACGAGAGAGGGTGCTTCGACGAGCGCTGCCCCGACGTCAACGGACTGTTCGCAAAGAAGGCGGACAAGCCGCTCATGGACATCTTGAGCGAAAAGGGACTGCTCTTTCAGAAGATTCCCTATGAACACTCCTACCCCCACTGCTGGAGATGCGACACCCCTCTCCTCTACTATGCGCGTTCGAGCTGGTTTGTCGAGGTCACGAAGATCAAGGATCGCCTGATCAGCGCGAATCGCTCGGTGAACTGGATCCCCGAGACGATCAAAGAGGGGCGCATGGGGAACTTCCTCGAAAATGTCATCGACTGGGGACTCTCCCGCGACCGCTATTGGGGAACCCCGCTGCCCGTCTGGGTCTGCGAGGATTGCGGCGCGTTCGAAGTCATCGGCTCTCACAAGGAGCTCTCCGAAAAGACGGGCGCCCCCCTCGACATCGAGCTGCACAAGCCCTATGTCGACAAACTCACCTGCAAATGTCCCAAGTGCGGAGGGATCATGCGCCGCACGCCCGAGGTCATCGACTGCTGGTTCGACTCGGGCTCCATGCCATTTGCGCAGTATCACTATCCCTTCGAGAACAGGGAGCTCTTCGAAAAGACCTTCCCCGCGAACTTCATTTCGGAGGCGGTCGACCAGACGCGCGGATGGTTCTATACCCTTCTTGCAATCTCCACAATTCTCTTTGACAAGGCTCCCTTCAAGACCTGTATCGTCCTGGGACATGTCAACGATCAGAACGGCGTCAAGATGAGCAAGCACAAGGGCAACGTCGTCGACCCCTGGACCGTCCTCGACAAGCAGGGCGCGGACGCCGTGCGCTGGTATTTCTACACGAATAGCGCGCCTTGGATCCCTTCCCGCTTCGGCGCGGACGCCGTTCAGGAGGTGCAGAGAAAATTCCAGGGCACTCTCTGGAACAGCTACGCTTTCTTCACGCTCTATGCCGAAATCGACAAGTTCGATCCGAGTAAGTACGACCTCAAAAAATGCCGTTTGTCCCTCATGGACAAGTGGGCGCTCTCCAAACTCAATTCGCTCGTTGCGTTCGTTGACAAGGGACTTTCGGAGTACAACGTCATCGACAGCGCAAGGGCAATTCAGGACTATGTCGACGAGCTCTCCAACTGGTATGTCCGCCGCGGGCGGGACCGCTATTGGGGGAGCGAGATGACGGAGGACAAGATCGCGGCGTATATGACGCTGCACACCGTCCTCGTGACCCTTGCAAAACTGCTCGCGCCCTTCACGCCCTTCATGGCGGAGATGATCTATCAGAACCTCGTGCCCGCATTCTACAAAGATGCGCCGCTCTCGGTGCACCTTTGCGACTTCCCGAAGGCGGAGAAGGGTTATATCGACGAAACGCTCGAGGCGGGCATGGAGGAAGTTCTGAACATCGTCGAACTCGGCAGAGCCGCGCGGAACAGCGGCGGGGTCAAGAACCGTCAGCCGCTTAAAGAGATGCTCATCGCATCCGATCGCGCTTTCAGGCTCGGAAAGGAGCTCGAATCGGTGGTCCTCGAAGAGCTCAACGTCAAAAAACTGCGCTATCTCGACAGCGCAAAGGACCTCGTCTCCTATTCCCTCAAGCCGCAGCTCAAGACGCTCGGCCCCAAGTACGGGAAAAAACTCAAGGATATATCCAAATTCCTTTCGGAGTGCGACGCGGGCGAAGTCGTCCGCAAAGTCAAGAGCGAGGGAAGCTATACCGTCGATTTGGACGGAGAAGTGACTCTCCTTGAGGAGGATCTGCAGATCTTTACCCATTCCAAAGAGGGATTCGTCTCGGCGGCGGACAAGGGGGTCACGGTCGCTCTCGATACCGAGCTTTCCGAAGAACTTCTGCTCGAAGGGGCGGAGCGCGAACTCGTCTCCCGCATTCAGACGATGAGAAAGGAAGCGGGCTTTGAAGTCACCGACCGCATCAAGATCTTTTATCAAGCCGAAGGACGGGCGAAAAAGGTCTTGGAAAGCGGCTCCTTCGCTCCCGATGTGCTCTGCGAAAAGATCATCGAGGGGAAGGGAGAAGGATTTTCAAAGGAGCTCGACATCAACGGCGACAAGGCGACGATCACGATCGTCCGAGAATCAAAATAAAAGGGGAAAACGATGTATTTTAGAACGCACACCTGCGGCGAGCTGAGAAGCTCGGACGAGGGCAAAAAAGTAAAGCTTTCCGGCTGGCTCGACTCAAAACGCGACAAGGGGGGACTTCTCTTTGCCGTCCTGCGCGATTTTTACGGCGTGACCCAGGTCGTCGCCCAGGAGGAACCTTGCCTCTCTCTCCTGAGGGAGATTCCCACCGAGTCGACAATCATGGTGGAGGGGACGGTCGTTCTGCGCTCCGCGCCCAACGACAAACTTCCCACGGGAAAGATCGAGATCATTCCCGACCGCGTCGAAATTTTGGGAAAGAGGTCTGTTCCCGCCCTTCCCTTCGAGGTCTCCCATTCCACGGAGGCGGGAGAGGACGCGCGCTTAAAGTACCGCTATCTGGACCTTCGCAATCCTGCGGTCAAAGACAAGATCGTTCTCCGCTCGCATATAATCGCGGATCTTCGCCGTCTCATGACCGAGCAGGGCTTCCTCGAAATTTCCACCCCCATTCTGACGAGTTCTTCGCCCGAGGGGGCGCGGGACTACATCGTCCCGAGCAGACTCTATCCCGGGGAGTTCTACGCCCTGCCCCAGGCGCCGCAGCAGTATAAACAGCTTCTGATGTGCTCGGGATTCGACCGCTATTTTCAGATCGCGCCCTGTTTCCGCGACGAGGACGCCCGTGCGGACCGCTCGCCCGGGGAATTTTATCAGCTCGACATCGAAATGGCGTTTGCGACGCAGGAGGACGTCTTCGAAGTACTTGAAAAGGTGCTCCCGCCCGTCTTTGCAAAGTATTCGGGCTGGGACGCCGACAAGCCGCCCTTCCGCCGCATTCCCTATCTGGAGGCGCTCGAGACCTATGGAACGGACAAGCCCGATCTTCGGAATCCGCTCCTCATCAAAGATGTAACTTCCCTCACGGTCAACTGCGGATTCGACCCGATCATGCTCAAACATGTCAAGGCGATCGTCGTCGAAGGGGTCAACGTCCCGCGCAAGTGGATCGACAAGACCTGCGAGGAGTTCAAGATCAAGACGGAGGGGGGAGCCCTCTATTGGTTCAAACTCGACGAGAACGGGGCGCCCGCGGGTGGAATTTCAAAATTCATATCTCCCAACGCCGAGGAGTGGAAAAAGCAGCTCGGCGTCCGGAAGGACGCATTCGTCGCACTCGTCGCAGAGGACAAACTCCAGACGGTGCAGAAGCGTGCGGGAATTTTGCGCACGATGCTCGGCACGGGGCTCGATCTTCTCGAAAAGAATGTCTACAGGTTCTGTTGGATCGTCGATTTCCCCATGTACGAGATCGGAGAGGAGAGCGGACAGCTCGAGTTCTGCCACAATCCCTTCTCGATGCCGCAGGGGGGCATGAAGGCGCTCTGCGAAAAGGACCCCCTCGAAATTCTCGCCTGGCAGTACGACATCGTCTGCAACGGCGTGGAGCTCAGTTCGGGCGCGGTCAGAAACCACGACCCCGAGATCATGCTCAAGGCGTTCTCCCTCGTCGGACTCGACAAGGCGAGCGTGGAGAGCAAGTTTCCCGCCCTCTATCACGCCTTCGAATACGGCGCACCGCC
>CANQBW010000061.1 GCA_947589565.1 uncultured Clostridia bacterium
CGTCCGGGTAGAACTGCTGCACTGCGCGGACGCAGGAGAGGACTTCCTCGCTCCTGCCGAACTCCCTGTGCGTCGCGTTGTAAAGATTTTTGCGGGCATTGGAAAGCTGTTCCAGCTTAAAATCATCGAGAAGGGCTTTGAGCGCCTCTTTCTCCTCGTCCGCCGTATTGGCAAGCAGTCGGCTGCCGCAGGCGCCGCAGCGATAAAATTTGCCGTCCTCTTCTTTTAAATTGTCCGCCCCGCAAATGGGGCAGCAAATTTTTGTAAATTTCATATTTTTTCTCCCTTTGTTATGCGTCTATCTGCGCCCTCTTTTCCCGAATGAGCGCATCGAATTTTTCTTTGACACTCTCCTCCGTGAGCCCCGCCTTGAGACGGGAGAGGAAATATTTGAAATCATCGCAGACGAATGTGATCTCCCGCCCGCTGAGCCCGTCGGAATTTTCCGCCGCGCTGTCGAGATCGATCTGTTCGAGAAAGGACGGCTCGATCTCCTTGAGTTTTTGACGGAAGAGCTCCTTCCTCATCTCGGCATTCGGCAGAGGAATAAAGAGCTGCTTTCGGAATCTCTGCAAAATGGCGCTGTCGATGACGTCCTTGCGGTTGGTATTGGCGAGAATGAGGAAATCTTTATTTCCCTTCATGCCGTCGAGGTTGCGAAGGAGCGCGGGGATCGCCGCCTCGGACGCCTTGTCGTCTCCCCCTCTGCGCTTGGCGATCTCATCGAGCTCATCGATGAAGACGGTCACCCCGCACTTCTGTCTCTCGGTGTAATCCCGAAGAAAGGCAAAGACCTTGTCGATATTTTTTGCAGTCTCCCCCACATAGCAATTGACGAGCGAAGCGACGTTGATGAGCGCAAAGGGCTGATCGATCTCCTTGGAGACCGCCTTTGCAAAGGTCGTCTTCCCGGTCCCGGGAGGGCCCTCGAGCAGGATCGTCCGATTGTCGAGGAAATGATAATTGTACGCCTCGGGGTGTTTGTGCGGCAGAATGACGTACTCCGTCACCGCGGCTTTCGCCTCGTCGAGTCCGACGACTCCCTCGAATCCCTCGGTGAGCTCCTCCGCCGCGTAAAAGGTAAAGAATTGCGACAGATCAGAGCTGTCCATACCGGATCCCGAGCCCGAATAGGTGCGCACCTCTCCCTCTTTCTCTTTGCGCGAGGGAAGCGCGTCCGAGATCGCCTTCAGCCGCGCCGCCTGAACACGGCGCTCCTCTCTTTGCGACGGACTCCCGAGTTCGGCAAGCTCCGAAAGGAAGTTCGCCGCCCTGAAAAACTTATCCTTCGCGAGGAACTTGTTCCCCGCGTTCATCGCGTCCAGCCCCTCGCGATAGTTCTTTTGAAATTGTTCGACAAGATACGCTTCCGAAAACTTTTCCGCCATTTCTCTATCCTTTCCGATCCTACTTTTTTAATTATTATTTAATGATTAAAATAATCAACGATACTTTGAATATCCTCTTCGGATACGAAGGGCGTCTGCAGGCGCTCGATCTTGTTGCCGCGGCTGAAGAGCATATCCCCCTTGCCGATGAGGTCCTCCGCTCCGCTCGCGTCGAGGATATTCGTGCTGTCCACATGGGAGGCGACCGAAAAGGCGATCCGCGTAGGGAAATTTGCCTTGATGACGCCGCTCAAGACCTTGACGCTGGGGCGCTGGGTGGATAAGATCAGGTGAATGCCGCACGCACGCGCCTTCTGCGCCAGACGCTGGATGAGTTTTTCGATCTGTTTTTCGTATCCCGAACCCACGAGATCGCCGTATTCGTCCACGATGGCGACGATCGCGGGAAGTTCCCCGATTTTTGCATGATACGCGGCGATATCGCGCACCCCGCACGAAGCAAAGAGCTTATACCGCCGATCCATCTCCTCGGAAAGTTCGCCGAACATTTGAAAAGCCTCCTCCTGTTCGTCGACGATCTTTCCCCCGACGAGGTGCGGGATCCCCTGATATCTCCCGAGCTCCACCCGCTTGAAATCGACGAGAATGAGACGGACTTCCCTCGGGGAATAGAAATAGAGCAGCCCCGCGATGACGGAATGCAGAAAATTGCTCTTCCCGCTCCCCGTCGTCCCGCCGACAAGCAGGTGCGGAAGGGAATCGAGGCTCTTATAACAGGGCTGATAGGTGAGGTCAAAGCCCAATCCGATCTTGATCTCCCCCTCCTTCGTCCCTTGTAAGAGGAGCTCCTTTACGGGAATGATCTCCGCGCGGGCGTTTTCGACCTCTACGCCGATGAGGTCCTTCCCCTCGATGGGCAGAAGCAGACGGACAGAGCGTTTGAGCGCCATGGCGATATCCTTTTCGATCCGCTTCACCTGCGCAAGCGTCGTCGTCCCGAGAAGTCTCATCTCGATCCTCGAAAAGAGCGCGCCGACGCAAGTTCTCTCCGTCTTCACCGCGATGCCGAAGTCGCGCAGTTTCTCCTCGAGAACCGAGACGATCTCTTCGATGTCTCTCTCGTTTTCCTCGCGGATCTTTGCGCGATCCTCGCGGTCGCTCAGAATGGAGAGCGGGAAGGAAGTGACTTCCTCTCCGTCATAGGAAAAGATGTTTTCCGCGGGCCTTTCCTCTTTCGACTCTTTCTCGGAAGGTTCCGGCGCCTCGAGATATCCCCCCACGCCGACGGGAAGGGCGGGAGAAATGGGTTCTTCCTCCACTTCTGTGAGCGGAGGAAGCTCAGTGACTTGTTCGGGAAAATGCTCCTCGGGAAACCGAATGATATCCTCAAAGAGAGGCTCTTTCTCTTTGCGGAACTCTTCGGGCGGCGCAGACGGCCGCTCAAAGTGCTCGATCCCGAGCTCCCGCTCGAGTTTTCGGAGGGTATCTTCGAAATTTTCGTCCTCCCGCCGAATTTCCGCCTCAAGAAGGGAGCGGACTTCCTCATCGCTGATGTCGGAGAGGGAGCCGACGCTGCTCTCAAAGGTGAAGCTGTTGCTTTTGAAAAGTTTTTTGAGCTCCTCCGAGGCGCCCCCGGATCTCCCCGTGATCTCCCGCATGATGGCGCGGAAGGAGGAATCGAACTTCTTGCTCACCGACTGCATATTCCTCAGTTCGCACGCCCGCTGATAGTTGTTCAGCATATCCTTCGCCTGCGCGAGGCAGAACATTTCATTTTTCAGGCGCGAGACGGCAGCCGAAAAGCTCTTTTCATTCCCCTTCCTCAGCTCTTCCCGCGCCTTCGCGGCGGACTCGTCCCTGCGCTTTGTAAGAAGGGTCACGGTGCTTTGAAGTTCCGACAGAATTTCCCGTTCCTCTCTCTTTTGCTCGAGGTCCTTCTGATATTTCCGAAAAGACATATGCCCCTCCCCTTACGATCTGATCCCGTCTGTGTCCGAAAAGCGGCTTCCGCTCTCCGCGCTCTCGATCATGGAATCGATCTCCGAATCATACTCCGTGTTTTGGCTGCCCTCGACGGACGCGATCGCCGAATACTCTCCCATATCGAGCATGTGATCGAGCTCCTTGGATTTCTGCCCCGCAACATACATCGCCTTCAGGTACTCCTTCTCCGTCTTTTTGGCGTTGGACTTGCTTGCAGAGGCTACGATGTCCTGAGAGAGCATACCGATGCTCTCCAAAAACTTCTGACTGATCTCGGAAAGATCCCTCGCCTCGACGGCAAGTTCCAGCGTCATGAGCATACCGCTCACCTGACGGTGCGTCGCCATACATCTGCGCATCAAGCCCCGCGCCTGATCCTCCTGCGTCTTCAAGCCCTTCTTTCTCGCCTCGAGGACTTTTCCGAACAGTTCCTCCTTCTTTCTCTCCAAGGTCATGAGCTGAAGCCTGAGCTTCTTCGCTGTCTCTTCGATGTGCGCCTCGCGCGTCTGAGGATCGATCTGAGCGGTTTTCTTTTTGAACATGATGGTATCCCCCTATGAAAGTGTAATTTCATTATATCAAAAAGCAGCCCGCGCGTCAAGGCTCGAACTGCCATTTTTGGGTATTTTTACAAATTTTTTTTCATTTTTACCCATATAATGATATTTTTACTCAGATTTCAATGCTTCTTGAAATACTATGTCAGACATAGTACTATGCAAAACTTTATAGAAAAAGGGAGACGACCGGTCTCCCCCTTCGATTTTCCAGCTTTAATTGTCGATGAGATAATTTTCTCCGCCCCAGACGAGGTTCCAGATATGCTCGGTCATTGCTTCGTCGCATTCCATGCCCTCGTTGATCATACGGATCGCAAACACGATGGAGATGTCCGTAACGTAGTAGAAGAACCATTTCATATCGATTTTTTCGAAGATGTGAAATTTCTCGTCAAACGCGTCAAACAGCGC
>CANQBW010000062.1 GCA_947589565.1 uncultured Clostridia bacterium
GCACGTTCTGTCCGTCCTGACGCTTGACCCCGAGCCGCTTCGCGTTGCTGTCTCTGCCGTTGTGCGAAGAGCCCGTTCCCTTTTTATGAGCGAACAATGCAATAAAAAACATTTTCTGCCTCCTTGATTTGAAATTTTTGTGTCAGAGCGAAATCTTTTCGATTCTGACTGCCGTAAACGGCTGGCGATGACCTTGCTTCTTGCGCTCGTTCTTCTTGGACTTGTACTTGAAGACGATGATCTTCCTGAACTTATCCTGCGCTTCGACCTTTGCAGTAACCTTGACGTTCTCGGCGTCCTTGCCGATCTTGACGCCGCTCTCGTCCGACGCCATGACGGCGCGGAACGTGACCTCGTCGCCGACTTCCGCCTTGAGCTTTTCCACTCTCACGACGTCGCCCTCGGAAACTTTGTACTGCTTTCCGCCGTTTTCAATGATCGCGTACATTTTGAATACCTCCTCTTCCCGGTCTCGCAAGGATCAGGCGGCTTATCGCACTTTGGTGCCCGTCCTTAGCGGCTCATCGTCCAATTTATCATAATCGAATGCGTTTGTCAAGCGGTTTTGATCGTATTCGTATATTTTTCTTGCCTTTTCCCCAAACTCTTTCTATGTCATTCAAAAAGAGCGAAGAAATTTTGGCGGAAGTACACCGCAACTGTCAGCTGGCGCTCCAGTCCATCACGGACATTTTGCCCGAATCGGAGGACGAGTGCGTGCGCGAGGAGCTGATGCGCGAACATGAGGAGTACGAAAAGATGTGTTCGCGGGCAGCGATCATTGCAAAGGACAAGAATATCGAACTCAAGAACCCCGGCCCCATCAAAAAGGCGATGATGTGGTCGAGCATCAAGATGAACACGATGACGGACAATTCCCGCGCCCATATCGCGGAAATGATGACCCAAGGCACCGTGATGGGCATCACCGCCCTCAAAAGCAGCCTCTCCGACATGAGCGACGAAGAGGAGGACGAGGACATCCGCCGTCTCGCCGAGGACGTCCTTGCCCTGGAAGAGCGGTTTGAAGAAATTTGGAAAGAACTAATAAAATAGTTTCGACAAAAATCTTGCTGCGCAATCTTTTTGTCGAAGAAATAAACTCTCGAGTTCCCACAACCCCGGTTCGGCGGTAGCGCCCGCCTCACCACGCCTCGCCACCGGCTCGGCTGTCGCGTTGCGCTCACAGCCCACAGGGCTGTTGAGCAGAAATGCAACGCTCCACTCACGGTCGCTTTCACGACAATAAGCCGAAGGGGTTCGGCAAATGGGGTGCCGCTCCGGCAAGGAGACCTTGCCTCGCGCAGTAAATTTGAAACAAAGGGCGGCTTTAAAGCGATGTCATTCCGAGCGCGGTCGTCTCAAAGATCGATCAGAAAAATCGAGAGAAGGAGTGTGCAATAATCAGGAGTCACGATGACGCGCTTTATTCTTGCCTTGAGTTTTTTGCCCGCGTCGAGCAGGTGGGCAAAAATTTCTTCGTCCCGTTCGGAAAGTTCGCAGAGTCTCTCCGTTCCCCGATAGACGGCGACGAGATTTTCATCGTAGGGGGCTTTTTTCCGAAGGAGAAGGAGTTCCTCTCCCTCTTTGACCGTTTTGAGGCGGCTCTCCGCAAAGAGGACGCCGCGGACGGGGACATCCTTCAAAAATATTTCGCGGACCAGCGGTTTGATGATGTCTCCGAGTTCGAATTTTTTAATTGTTTGCACCGCCTGTTCGGCGGGGATCAGTCTGTTTTCCATGCTTAATCCTCCTTGACGGGAAGCGTCTCCGCTTCTCTTTTCAGCGCATTCAGATAGTTCCGGTAGTCCTCGATCTCCGAGAGAAGTTCTCTCTTTTTTTCCTCGACCGCTTCCCGGTCGTTCAACAAGAATTTGTAGAGATAGGGCTCCTCTTGCAAAAGGCGGTCGAGCTCACTTTGAAGTTCCGATATTTTCTCTTCGAGATCATCGACGTCGATCTGAAAAGCCGTGCCCTCCCGCTTTTCGAGAAGCGCCGCCGCGAGGATTTCCGCTTCGAGAAGGGCATGATAGTCGTTGCATTCGTATGCCCGACGAACCTTGTTCCAGAGGCTGTACGCTTCGAAGTCGCCGCAGAGCGCGGGATGGAGGTCGGGATGCAGCATTCTCGCGAGTTTGCGATAGAGTTTCTTGATGCGGAAGAGCTCCATTTCGGGAATTTCGATGAGCTTTTCGTTGCGGATCTTCGTAAGCGCGGCGAGTTTTTCGTAAAAAGGAGCCATCGCTTCTTCGAGAAAAGTTTCCATCTCTCTGCGAAAGACGGAAAGTCCCGCGTTTTTTCGGGCATAGCAGAAGGAGAGCATTTTTTTGTATTTGACGCACTCGATGAAGAGGGAATACCGCTCCTCGAGCAGTTCTCCGAAGGTCTGCAGATAGGAAATCTGCAAAAATTCCCCCTCCTTTTGCAGGTTCTCGCGCTTGAAGAGCAGTGTTTGATAGTATTCGAGTTTCTCATTCATAAGGCGCCTCCATGGAAAGACCGGCGATTTGATCGAGAAAAGCGGTGATCCGCTTTCCCCGATAGAAAAAGTTTTGGAAGAAGTCGGCGACGGTGCGGAAGTATGTCTCGTTGCACTTCACGATGACTTCGTCCTCGTAACGAATTGATTCGATTTCGATCTTAGCGCCGTCTTCGAGACGGATCGTCACCCTGCACGGCGTCTTAAAAACATAGAACAGATCGGTGATGTCCATATCGGAGGGGTCGAACTCCGTGAGCCGATAGAGCTGCAAAATGATCTTTTCGGTATCCTTTGAAGGATAACACCAGTGGTTGGAAACGGAAAGCTCCATCTGTTTCCAATTCAGACAAAATTCAATCGCTTTTTCGAGATGATCGTGCCGCTCCTCGATGCGGGAGAGTTCGAGAATGACCTCGGGCAGCGCGAAGAGGGTGTATTCCGCATGGTTCTGTGCAATGAAATCGAAAAGTTCTCTCACACTCTCCTCATAGCGTTCCATGTCGGGCGGTCCCAACCGTGCGTCAAGAAGAGTTCTCGCCGCCCCAAACCATGCGCGGAGCGATCCGATGCGGGCGGCATGGGCATAGAGATCATGGGCGGCCTTCAGATCGCTCACATTGTCCGCTTCCCGATAGAGAAGCTCCGCCCTTGCCGCCGCAAGCACGGGATCGTCCGTGTGCTCTGCCAAAATCTGAAGATAACGCTTTGATGGTTCGTCCCGGAGAAGCGAGTAATACAGTTCGGAATAAAGAGTATCCGAAAAGTCGCTGAGCTCTTCGAATGTCTCCGAGAGAATTTCGTTGCGGAATGGCTCTTCGATCTCTTCGTTCAGACAAAGACCCAAGATTTTCTTCAAGCGCACGTTGTCCCGCCCTTTTGCCCGCGGACTTCGGGGAATTTTCGTCCATTGGGTGAGGTCGGGCGTTTTTCTCCTTCCGCAGATTTCATAAAAGAGACGTACGGCCTCTTTGCATGAAAGATCATATTTGCCGTAGAGCTGCATCGCACCGCGCCCGTTTTTCGAGCGAATGCCGATCTCAACGTAATACAGGTATCGCTTTTCGGGGTCCGAAACGTATTTCCGCGAGCGTGACGTCTGAAAAAACGACGGCGTACCCTCCGTCCCGTCCGTATTTTTAAGGTCGATCACGACAAATTCGGACAGGAGCGGACGCAGGGAGCAAATCTTTTTCGCGATCTCTTCGAAATTCTCCCCCCGCGCGTTCGGGGGAAGTTCCGTATGATAAGAATCGCCCTCATAATAATCACCCCAAAAATGCATATCTCTCCTCCTTTTCGAAGAGTGTAACACATTATATATGACACCTCTTGTCATATATAAAAATTTTTTTAAAAATGACAAAAATTGCGCCGTCCGCAAATGCGGACAGCGCAATTTTCGCACGAGCCGTAGGCGAAGTAAACATCTCGTCTTTATTGTGATACCCTGCCAAAGGACGAGATTCTTACTCGCCTTTCCTTAAGGACGAGATTCTTCGATTCCGCTTCGCTCCACTCAGAATGACAGGAAAGGGGCTCGTGAGGTGCGTGTGGTTGCACAATAGAACGGG
>CANQBW010000063.1 GCA_947589565.1 uncultured Clostridia bacterium
AACCCCCCTAATTGAAATTTTTATAGGGCTCCCCCCCCCCCCATGTCTTAGGGGGGAAGGGAGGATAGATGAGGCGGGAGCCGAATCTGTCCTCCCCCAAATCAATCTGGTACGTCTGGGTTGAGAAAAACGGGACTGTGGGGGAGCGAAGGTGAAAGGGCAGAAGGGCGAGCTCAAATGTCATGTTGAGCGGAACGAAGTGGAGTCGAAACATCTCGACCTTCGGGTCGGAATGACAAAAGGACGAGATTCTTCGACTGCGTGTTGCAGACGCAACACTCCGCTCAGAATGACAAAGGGGTGTGTTGCGTATCACTCGGAATGACAAAAGGGGTGTGCGTCGCACGTTACCACATGTCATGTTGAGCGGAACGAAGTGGAGTCGAAACATCTCGACCTTCGGCTCAAAACAACAAAAGACAGAGGGAAGGCCGTCGGAACGGGGAGAGGGATGTCCCCGGGAAGTGCGGAAGTCCGAAAAGAAAGCCAAGGCGCGAAGCAGGGGAACCCTGCGGAGCGCACGCGCCGCTCGAGGCGGCGCGTTATGGGGGGTAAAGGCGGTTTCCGCCGTACCTCGCAAAAAAATCACACAGAGGTCGCAGAGAATGGATTACATGCTCTTGGTGAGGATTTACATTCTCGTCCTGACGTTTCTCTGCGGCGCATGTATGGGAAGCTTTGTCAACTGTGCTGCGGATCGATATGCGGAGAAGCAATCGGTATTCGAGGGTCGGTCGCACTGTCCCGTATGCGGGCACAAGCTCGGCGTTTTGGACCTCATTCCCATCTTCAGTTATCTCTTTTTGCGCGGCAGATGCCGCCACTGCAAAGCCAAAATCCCCATCCGCTGTCTTCTGACGGAACTGATGGGGGGGCTGGTCTTTCTTGCGGTAGAGCTGAAGGTCGGACTCAAGTTCGAGGCAATCGAGTTTTGCCTGTTGACGGGAATGCTCTTTGCGGTCGCACTCATCGACCACGACACAATGGAGATCCCCGACGGGCTGCATCTGTTTGCGCTTGTCATCTTTGTGGGCTTTCTGTGGGCGCACGATGATTGGTACAATCGGCTCGTTCAGGGTCTCTGGGGCGCGCTCGTCTACGGCGGAGGGATGCTTTTGATGTCGCTCGTGATGGACGTGATCCTCAAAAAGGAGTCCCTCGGCGGGGGAGACGTCAAGTTGTACGGAGTTCTCGGTCTCTTTACGGGACTGTACGGCGGACTCATCCTCTTGATTTTGTCCTGTCTGTTCGGGCTTTTGTATGCGGCGATCGTCCGCGCCAAGAGCGAGTTTGCATTCGGACCCTGGATCGCACTTGCGGGCTACATTACTCTGCTCGTTGGGCCCGAGGTCGTGAACCTCTATCTTTCGTTGTTGTAGCAAGAGAGGGACGGCTGTCCTTCTCACGGCGATGAAAATCGCGAACCAAATCAAGGAGAAACTATGAAGAATTGCGCGGGATTTGACATCGGCAATCATGCCCTGCATATTGCCGTGAAAAAGAACGACAAAATCGTCCGCAGCATCGTTGAGCGCTTGGCGGAAGGCATGGTCCAGAACGGTAGGATCACCTCTCTCGATGCAATGAGCGACGCGATCAAAGAGGTCCGAAAGACCCAGAAGATCCGCGTCCGCAATGCGTCCGTCGTGCTGCCGGCAGGTCTGTGCTATTGCCGCAGATTTACCGTGACCGCGATGTCCAAGGAACAGCTCATCTTCAATCTTCCCTATGAGTTCCACGACTTCATCACCGACGACAAACGCAACTACTTTTTTGACTATGCAGTCGTTGACATCATCAGGAACGAAGACGGGACGCCGAAGGAGTACGATCTCATCGGCGCGGCGACCCGCAAGGACGTCATCGCCGACTATTCGCGGATGTTCGCGAAGGCGGGCTTCAAGCTGAAGGCGGCGATCCCCGAGGAACTTGCCTATGTCAACGTTCTGCGCGCACATGGCGGCGATCCTCACAGGCACGGCATTCTCGACATCGGGCACAACGCTGTGCGGCTCTTCATGTTCACGGGCGACAGGTTCGAGAGCGTGAGAGTCATCGATTACGGATGCAATGCCTTGGACGTTGTCATTTCGGAAAAATTCGGGGTGGACGATCACTATCTGTCCGCCACCTACCGTGAGAGCAACTACGAGAACTCGACCGAACTCCCCGGCTGCCTGGAAATTTACAATGCCATGGCGATCGAGGTCTTAAAGGCGGTCAACTTCTATCGCTTCAACGGCGGCGGCAGGCTCGAACACCTCCACTGCTGCGGCGGCGGCGTCAAGATCAAGGCATTAATCGATATGCTTCGCCGCCTGCCCATCGAAATTACCGATCTGAGCGAGTTCATTCCGCAGCCGACCGTCACTGACGGTTCGGCCGCGGAGGAGCCCGTTGCAGAGACCAACGGCACTTCAATGAATGAGGAAAATGCGGAAGAGGAGACTTCCGCCCCTTCCGAAGAGAACGTTTCGGAAGAAAATCCCGAGGAGCCTTCGGAAGAGAATCCCGAAGAGCCTTCGGAAGAAAATCCCGAAGAGCCTTCGGAAGAGAATCCCGAAGAGCCTTCGGAAGAGAATCCCGAAGAGCCTTCGGAAGAGAATCCCGAGGAGCCTTCGGAAGAAAATCCCGAGGAGCCTTCGGAAGAAAATCCCGAGGAACCTTCGGAGGAAAATCCCGAGGAACCTTCGGAAGAAAATCCCGAGGAGCCTTCGGAAGAAAATCCCGAGGAACCTTCGGAAGAAAATCCCGAGGAGCCTTCGGAAGAGAATCCCGAGGAATCTTCGGAAGAGAATCCCGAGGAAAATGCGGGAGAGGGGAGCGAGACGGAGTCCGCACCCGAAGAGGTTTCCGAAGAGGAAACTTTAAAGACTCCCGAAGAGGCGACTTCGGGAGAGGGGACCGCGGAAAGCGCTCCGAGCGCTGCGCCCGTCTCCGAAAAGGGAAAATCCGGCAAAGAGACAGAGCCGGTCGACTATGCTTTGGTAATTGCGGCGGCAGGCGCCGCTCTGCAATGAGGAGGCTTTGAATGGCAACCGAAGAAAATTCCGCAGAAAAAAAGGATAAAATCGTCATACCGACCAAGACGACGCTCAATTTGTGCATGAAAGAGAAGTCGGTCATTTCGCCCGCGCTCTTCGTGCCGCTTCTTGTCATCGTCTTGGCGTTGGCGGCTGTGATCGGGTATTTCGGCGTCTACAAGCAGTTCGAGCGCGTCAAGATCGCGCAGGCGGAACTCGACGAAGCCGAGTCTCACTTGCAGCAGACGCTCGATAAGATGTCCGACTATGACGATGTCCAAAAGCGCTATAATCAATATAATTACGAGGGATTTGACAGCACGATCTACGATTCCATGGTCATTCTCGACCTTTTGGAAAGACAGATCTATCCCGTCAGCACGGTGCGGTCGATCTCTTTCAATAAAAATCTCATCACGCTCGAACTCTCCGGAATGACGGCCGATGACGTCGCGACGCTCGTCGTAAAATTGAGCGAGGAAGAGATCGTGATGAAGTCGGAACCGAGGACGTATACTTCGGAAGACGGCGAAGAGAGAGTTTCTTTGAGAATCACCCTCAACGACGCGGATAAGGGAGGAAAATGAGATGCAGAACCTGATGACCCGTCGGTTTACGACGAGAGAAAAAATCTTGCTCCTCCTTTTGATCGTCATTCTTCTGGTCGGGCTGTACTTCTTCCTGGTCTACTATCCCATCAAGAAGGACTTGGAGGAAATCGACCAACAGAAACTCGATGTTGCCGAAAAACAGGACATCGCCGACATCCGCGAAGGAATTTACGACAAAATGCAGGCGGAACTCGAGGAGATCTTCAAGATGCCCGAGGATCAGATCACGACGATGCCCGATTATGACAACGTTGAGGATTTGATGAGAAAGTTCAACGTGATCTTCGAGGGGACGAAGTACACTCTGTCCTTCAGCGTTGAACAGGCGAAGGACGGAATCGTCACGCGGCCCATCCAATTCACCTTCCGCGCGGACAATTACGAGAAGGCGAAG
>CANQBW010000064.1 GCA_947589565.1 uncultured Clostridia bacterium
GTTTTTGTTACAATACGTCTGAGGACATAAGATTTTTGGAGGTTAAGATGTCTAAGAAACAACTTATGACGGGGAACGAAGCGATCGCGCGCGGCGTCTTTGAGGCCGGCGTGCGGTTTGCGGCGGCTTACCCCGGAACGCCGAGTACCGAGATCCTCGAAAATATTTCGGGATACAAGGAAATTGCGGCGCAATGGTCGCCCAACGAAAAGGTCGCCTTAGAGGTCGCCTACGGCGCGTCCATCGGCGGAGCGCGCAGCTTTGCGAGTATGAAACATGTCGGACTCAACGTCGCCGCCGACCCCTTTTTCACGATCGCCTACACGGGCGGAAATGCGGGACTTGTCGTTGTGACAGCCGACGAGCCCGGTCAGCACTCCTCTCAGAACGAGCAGGACAACCGCAACTATGCGCGTCATGCGAAAGTTCCCATGTTGGAGCCCTCCGATTCCGCGGAGTGCAAGGCGATGACCAAGTTCGCCTTCGAATTGAGCGAGAAGTACGAGACTCCCGTCCTCATCCGTGTGACGACGCGCGTCTGCCATTCCAAGAGCCTTGTCGAGCTCGAGGACAGAGAGGAGCGTCCCATCACCCCCTATGTGAAGAACGCCGCGAAGTATGTCTGCGTGCCCGCAAATGCGAGAGTCAGACGTGCGGAAGTGGAAAAGCGGCTCGACGCACTCAAAATTTTCTCGGATAACTGCCCCTTCAACTACATAGAGGACAATAAGAGCAAGATCGGCGTCATCGCAAGCGGCATGGCGGTCAACTATGCCAAGGAAGTCTTCGGAACGGATGCAAACTACCTCAAGATCGGCTTCAGCTTCCCTCTTCCGATGGGACTCATGGAGAAGTTT
Organism: uncultured Clostridia bacterium; assembly: GCA_947589565.1. Taxonomy (GTDB): domain Bacteria; phylum Bacillota; class Clostridia; order Christensenellales; family Borkfalkiaceae; genus Gallimonas. The sequence goes on from CANQBW010000064.1 coordinate 858, forward strand.
TTGAAAAATCTTGAAAAGGTCTACGTCATCGAGGAGAACGACGAATATATCGAGGACGCCGTCAAGATGCTCGGCTTTGCGGGCATTTGCTACGGAAAATTTGCGCCCGACGGCTCGAGATACTTCCCCGCCTTCGGCGAACTTACTTCCGACGTCGTTCGGAAGGTCGTGACGGGAAGGGAGATCCCTGTAAGGTCCTTCGACCGCTCCAAGGTGATCGGCCGTCCGCCCGCACTCTGCGCCGGCTGCCCGCACAGGGGATTCTTCTATGAACTCGGCAAGCGGAAGGACGTCATCGTCTCGGGCGACATCGGCTGCTATACGCTCGGCTACGCCTCTCCCTACAATGCCATGGACTGCAACTGCTGCATGGGCGCGTCCGTCAGCGGCGCGAACGGCATTCAGAAGGTGCTCAATATGGTCGAGGGGAACAACAAGCGCGTGGTCGGCGTCCTCGGGGATTCCACCTTCTTCCACAGCGGCATGACGTCCCTTCTCGATATCGTCTACAACAAGGGGAACTGCATCACGGTCATTCTCGACAATAGAATCACGGGCATGACGGGACATCAGCAGAACCCCGGCACGGGCTACACCGCGCAGGGGGAGGAGACCAAGATCGTCAACATCGAGGGCATCGTCCGTGCGCTCGGCATCGAAAATATCCGCGTCATCGATCCCAACGATCTCAAGCTCGTCCGCGAGACCCTCGATTGGGCGATTGCGCTCAAGGAGCCGAGCGTCATCATCACGCGCTACCCTTGCGTATTGAAGAAGATGAGCCTGTACGACAAGAACGAGTGGCCGGACGCTTATAAGTATAAGTGCGAAGTGGACAGAGAGGCTTGTATCGGCTGCAAGGCGTGCCTCAAGAGCGGCTGCCCCGCGATCTCCGTCACGGAGAAGAAGGCGGCCATCGACCCGACGATGTGCGTCGGCTGTACGGTCTGCAAACAGATCTGCCCGAAAGGGGCGATCAAAGGAGGTCAGCAATGACGAAAAATATTCTTCTCGTGGGCGTCGGCGGACAGGGGACCATCCTCGCCAGCAAAATTCTGACGCTCGGACTTCAGAAGGCAAATTACGACGTCAAGATGAGCGAGATCCACGGCATGAGCCAGCGCGGCGGGTCGGTCACCTCGCACATCCGCTATTCGGAGGAGAAGGTCTACTCTCCCGTCATCGAAATGGGGCAGGCGGACGTTATCGTCGCATTCGAAAAAATGGAGGCGCTCCGCTATCTCGACTATCTTCGCGAAGGGGGAAAGGTCTTTGTCAACGATTTCGAAATTCCCGGAATGCCCATCACTTCGGGCCAGGCGGAGTATCCCAAGGGAATTATCGAGGAATTGAAGCGCGCAGCGGATACCACCGTCATCGAAGCGGAGAAAGAGGCGGAAAAGATCGGAAGCCCCAAGGTCATGAACATGATCCTGCTCGGCACGATCATCGGCTCCATGAAGCTCGAACACATCGATTGGGACGCGATTCTGACGGAGAACGTCAAGCCGCAGTTCGTCGAACTCAACAAAGCCGCCATCCGCCGCGGGATCGAACTCAGTAAGTAAATAGCGTTGTCATTTTAAGCAGACGCCCCCGCGGCAATCGCCGCGGGGGCGTCGTCGGATCGAGGAGGGAAAATGCAGAGAAGAAAAATTTCCATTTTGGGGGACTCCATTTCGACCTATGAGGGCTACAATCCCTACGGTTATTCGGTATACTATCGGGAAGATAGGATCGTCGACAACGGCCTTGCGGGTGTAGACGATACCTGGTGGATGCAGGTCATCTCTTTTCTAAAGGGGGAGCTGCTTGTCAACAACTCCTTCTCGGGAAGTACGGTCGCGGGCGAGTTTTTCCCCGCCGCCTGCTCCGACCGCCGCTGCGTTTCGCTCGGAGAGGGGAGGGAGACGCCCGATCTCATCCTGATCGAAATGGGCGCGAACGATCGCGGCTTCGAGGTCCCGCTCGGCACGGAAGAGGAAGAGGACCCGACCAAATTTTTCGGCGCGTATCTTCTCATGCTGAAAAAGATCAAGAAAAATTATCCCTCGGCGCAGATAATCTGCGCGACGCTGCCCCTCGGAAAACTCAAAGAGGGGTTAGAGCTCGGATACGATCGCTTCATGCGGCGGGACGACCGCTACGACGAGGCGATCAAACGGGCGGCGGAGAAAGAGAGCTGCCTTTTGGCCGACCTTGCGGCATATGGGGAGTACTATGAGACGCTCGACTACTGCCATCCGACTTTAGAAGGGCACCGAACGCTCGCCTCTCTCTGGATCAGGTGCCTGAAAAACATGTGTGACATGTCATCCTGAGCGGAGCGGCGAAGCCGCGAAGTCGAAAGCGAGCGTAGCGAGCGTGGATCCCCCCGGATGTTGCGCTTTTAAAAAAACAGGTGGCGCAGAGGCACCTTCTGAGCATAAAATGGAATGCGGTCCAAACCGCAAATTTCTACAACAGAGGTCTGATCATGTGCTGTAATACCTGCAATAACGGCTGCGGCTGCAACAACGGCTGGAATAACGGCTGCGGCTGCAACTCCTGCAACAACGATGTGCTCTTAACTACCCTGCAAAATCTCTTCGGTACCAACTCGAACGGCTGCGGATGCAACTCCTGCAACAGATGCAACCGCTGCGGATGCAATCGCTGCAATTCCTGCAATAATAACGGCTGTGGCTGTAACAACAATGGCTGCGGATGCAACAATAATAACGGTTGCGGATGCAACAACGGGAACAACAACGGCTGCGGATGCAGCTCCTGCTCCAACAATATCGATTGGTATTATATCCGTCAGTACGGCAGTTCCTGCTCCACCTGCAACGGCTGAGTCGAAAAAACATAGCGCTGCTTCATTCGATGAGATTAGTCGAAACAATATGCGCCGTCCGCAAATGCGGACGGCGCTGCTTTACGAAAAAAACTGTGAGAGCTTTTTTTGTTACGTTCACCGAAGCGGAAGCGCGACAGGTAACTCCGACAAAGCAACCCTATGGCACACGCGCGGCTCCGTTTAGTGCTGCTGTATCCCTACCCTGACACGGTTCGCGGACGC
>CANQBW010000065.1 GCA_947589565.1 uncultured Clostridia bacterium
GGGGTTTTTGATTGAAAAACCCCGCTTTTTTGGTTGAGGTGACGTGACTTGAACACGCGACCTCTTGGTCCCTAACCCGCTCATAGCCGTTTTTTCTTCAAAAAACTGCTGTTTTTTACCGTTTTGAGGGCAAAAACCGCCATTTTTGAGGGAAAACACAAGGACAATATGGGGGCAGAATTTGGGGGCAATTTTCAGTATTTTACTTTTTTACCTTCTGAAAGAAGGTAGCCGTCAGAAAGTTTCGTGTAAACTTTCGCCAAAATTGAGTTCGGAGCGTGTCCCATCCATGCCTGAACCGCTTGTTCCGATGCGCCGCACTCTTGGCAACGGGTCGCAAAAGTGGTGCGGAGATCGTAGGGGGTATGCTGCCCGGGACAGCGGCGTCTGAACTCATCGCGGTAGAAACTTTCGGAATGCGACGTAAGCGCTTCCCAATTTTGAAGGGCTTCCCGCAACTTCGGAAGATACGGCCGCAACATCGGCGTGATCGGGATCTTTTTGTATACGATGCGTTTCTGATTTTTTTGCTTGCGGTTTTGCGCCACGATGAACTCTCCGTCGATCCTTATACTCGAGATCTCGCAGGGGCGAACGCCCGTATAGAGTGCAACCACATAGCGCATTTCGTATTTCGTGCCATCGAGCGCTTTCAAAAATTCCCGCTCTTCTTCCTTGGTGAGGGGGACGCCGTTCTCGCGCTCGCTTTTCACCCGCTTGAAAGCATTCATGGGATTTTTCGGAATGAGTTCGCTGTTTACCGCGTAATCGAACACTTGCCGAAGAAGGCCGTCGCAATGTTCCGTCATTCTCGTGTGGCCTGTTGCTAGCAAATCGCTGATTAGATCGATGCAATCCGCCGAGGTGATAGAGCGTAAACGCCGATCGCCAAAGACGGGGATGACGCGCTTCCAAAAAGTCGAATGGTCGTCATAATACGTTCCCTCGGTGACCTTGATTTTGTGAACGTTCTCAAACCACCTTGTGGCGAACTCGGAGAAGAGGATGCTCGCCGTCGTGGAGTGGAACGCATGCGTGTTGCCGTTCTCATCTCGTTGCGCCGACAAAAATTTTGTCAACTGCTCGATGAATTTGACTTGGCACTCCTCCGCATCCTGCGAGCACCCAACGATCAAGATACCGTCGATCGTAGCGCGCTTCTCATAGACCCGATTGTGATACCGCGGCTCTCTGATGAGGGCCTTTTTAATTTTTTCTTGTAGTTTTTGTGGCATCTTGGAAATCTCCTTTTGAAATTTACTTGATGCCATTTTTGAAAAGCGTTGTTTTGTTTTCTTTCCCCGTTTCTTTTCCTCCACGGCTTTTTTTTCGCTATGCCTTCCCCATAAAATAGGGAAGCCCTCCCGCGCGCGGGAGGGCTTCGCCACATTCGGCAGATCGTCGCCGATATCATAGTCGCCGTCCTTTACAAGCACCAAATGTGGTCGGGGCGGCTCGTCCGGCAACATCGCCTGTATTTCAGCAGTCAGGCATACGATAAGTCGAAGCTTCTCGCGCACGAGTTCGGGATCCATCTTCTGCAATCTCCTTACGAAAAATATTCCGCAGGAATTATATCACAGAAACGTTCAATATTTTTAGTCGATTTTTGCGTAGCAAAAAACGACTACGGTTTTATTTTTTCTAAAACCATTGACATTATCCCTAAAATCGGATATAATAATTTTAGAGAATATAAGGAGGCGTATATCATGACTACCGTAACGGCGACCGAAATACAGAACAACTTCGGAAAATACCTGCAATATGTTCAGGCCGGGAACGACGTCATTATCTTGCGGAACGGAAAAGAGGTCGCACGGCTCATTTCCCGCGAAAGAACCGTCTCTTTCCTGACAGACGCCCTTGTGGGCGTGCTGAAAGAAAACTATGACGACAAAGCGATACGCGAGGAGCGGGCAAAGAAATATGAAAATCTTGATTGATACCAACGTCCTTTTGGACGTACTCACAGCCCGCGCCCCCTATGTGGAGGCATCCTCCAAGATCTTAAAACTCTGTGAAGTCAAGAAGATCACCGGCTACATCTCCGCCCTATCCGTTCCCAACATCGTCTATATCCTGCGCAAAGAACTTGACGCGAAACGCGTCCGGGAGATCATCGACCAACTCTCCCTCATTCTCGATATCGCAGATCTGAAAGCAGACGATCTGAAGAAGGCAACCGAACTGAATTTCTCCGACTATGAGGATGCGCTTCAAAGCATTGCGGCGAAACGCATCAAGGCAGACTACATCGTCACCCGCAACATCAAGGACTTCAACGGCAGCAAGGTAACGGCGATCAAGCCGGAGGAACTATTGGAAAGAATTTGATCTCTTTGCAGAACCGCCCTTCGGGGCGGTTTTTTCATGCCTTCTTCGGATTTTGCGTAGCAAAAAACGACTACGGCAGAAATTTCAGTTGGTGACAATTTGTCACCAATTCATTTTTTCTCTTTCTTCGGCGCGATCTGATGCTTCGTCTCCGCCTCGAGCTCCGCAATCCCGCGCTCCGGCGTCGGAAGTTCTTCCGGCATCGTGCCGCCGAGTTCTTCGATCGTCCTCCGCACCGTCCTCCCAACCTCAAAATGCGCCGCATTTGCGTCGGTGGGCGTGCTCACGCCTTCGCGCTTCATCTTCGCTTCCGTCTGCGTGATGCGGAAGAGATTCGCCGCGAGTTCCTCACTTCCCATGTAGTCGAGGATCTCTTGCCCCTCCGAAAGGCCTTTATGCTCCGCAATATCGCGAGCGGTCATTCCGCCGTACAATCCACGATAGCCGGCGTCCTGAAAAGCGGCGTATTCTTGGCGAGTGATGATCCCCGCGCGGTGGGCGGCTTCCGCAAGCAACATATTCTTTTGTCTCACGTCGCCGCGGATGAAGAGCCTGCGCTCGTCCTCGGAAAGGCGGTCGTAAAGTTCGGCGAGTTCCTGCTGCCGCGTCTGTACGGCAAAGTAGGTCTGCCCCCACGCGATCACGTCTTTGCGCGGATCCCCGTTCATCACGATGAGATAGCACGCATAGCGGGAAAGTTTGTAGTCCAAAATTTCTGCTTTCCGCCCTTTCCCGGAAGTGATTGACTTCCTGACCTCAGGAAAGTGATCTCCAACATTCTGTTGGCTGATCTTGCAGGCGATCATCGCAGTTTGGATGACTTTATGGAAATTTTCCCACTTCGCATACTGCAATGCGCCCTGCAATTCGCGGGCAAGCCAATACTCCGCGCCGTTCTCGTCGGTATGCCGCAGATCATCGAAGAGTTTCTTTTGTTTTTCTGCAAGTTCGTTCATAAAATCATCCCTCGGAATTTCAATTTAACCGCCAAATATTTCCGCAGTCGCGGCAGATCCCTTGCACATGCGTTCTTCGTTCGGCAAAGTATATCACGGTCTGCATAGCAAAAGAAACGACCACAAGAGCCGCGGAGATATATAGAAAAATATCGTAATTTCCCAACAATTTATTTGGATCTCGCGTACTTGTTGTACTTTCTTCGATTGCCTTTACAACGGCCGCAAAAATATTCGTCATACCTTGCAGAAATAAAAATAAATACAAAACAAAAAACGCAATCGCCGTAATCAAACATAGATTTCGGAAGAACTTCAACCAAATGCATTTATGGTATTCCGTAATAAACTCCACGGAAGTACCGCCGCAACGCGGGCAAGTGATTGCCTTCATGGGAATAGGCCGTTGGGTTCTCATCTGCAATTCTCCTTTACGCTTTTTTCTTTTCGGATATTGCCCCCGCACCGGAAAGAGCGCGCAAATAGATTTTCAGATCCTCTTTGCGGGTAGGGGAGAGGGAGGCATA
>CANQBW010000066.1 GCA_947589565.1 uncultured Clostridia bacterium
TGGCGCCATAGCCAAGAGGTAAGGCAAGGGTCTGCAAAACCCTGACTCCCCGGTTCAAATCCGGGTGGCGCCTCCACCAGCCCCTTTTGAGGGGCTTTTTTCTTTCAAAAAGGGCTTGGCAGAGAACGATTTTTTCTTTTTTGCGAAATCTATTCGGCAAAAGTTGGGACTAAATTGGGACTAAATCTCATAATCAAATAGAGTTATACACTCTATTTGAAATTCGGGACATTTCTCAAAATGCGTATAGACCATCGACGTGACCGAATTATCCGCCTTATGCCCCGCCCAAAAACTGACGAGTTCCCGTTGGATCTTGCAACTTTGGGCACGGGTGATAAACGTGTGGCGAAGTTCGTGCAGGTGATGCTCCGGAAACCGCCGTTTGAAGGCGTGCGTCAAAGAAATCGCCTTCAAGGACTTGATCGCCTCCACATCGATATAGGGTAAGACCCTTTTCAACATTGGCGAGACGGGCAACGAACGCCTCTTTACTTTTCGCCCTTTACGCCCCTTCCCGGATATAAGCGTCACCCAACCGTCGGCGACGTCCACCGATGCAAGTTCTCCGCGCCGGATCCCCGTATAGAGCATAAAAGCAAACGCTTGGTTGAAAAGCGACGGGTCCGCTTTTAGATTGGAGACCAACCGTGCCTCCTCTTCGATCGACAGCGGGACACCGTCATCCGGCTCATAGTAAGGCGAATCGATCTTTGCCATCGGAGAACGCATCAGAAGCCCGTCGCTCACGGCGCATTCAAAGCACGCTTTCAAAAGTTGATACACTTTTTTTGCGGTACGATCCTTCCCTTCATCCACATAGCAAGAAATCAGATCCTGTAAATCGAAAACACCGATCTCCGCAATCGATTTCCCCGCAAAATACGGCTCGATATTTTTCCGAAACGTCCGCATATAGCCATCAAACGTTTCGTCCTTCACGCGAGGTTTCCGCACTGTTTCAAGCCACTTTGCCATGTACTCCACAAAAAGCATGCGCGCATTTACTTTCTCCGCGCCCCGCTCCGTTGCGCTTTCCGGTAACTTTGCAATAAAACGCTCTTTCGCTATATCAAGCAATTTCGCTGACGCCGCGATCTTTATCCCGTTGATTTGCGCCCGAATTTCATAGACGCCGTTCTGCTTGCGCCGAACGTGCGCAGTAACTCTATTCGCTCTGAACAATTTTCGAAACTGTTTTGGCATTTTTCGGATCTCCTCCTCGGCGAAAAATGCCTCTCTTTCCTCTTCTCTTTGTTCGAGCCCTCGCAACACCACCTCCTTTGATAGATCGTTCCGCGCAGTGGTCGCATGCATGGCGGCCTCCGCGCGCTTTGCGTCCTCGTTCAAAAGCATCATCAGAACGTTGACACAGCCATAGATCGTTTTTTTTCGATTTCATTCATGATAAAATCCTCCTTTTTTAGGGGGATTTTATCATATTCGGGCCCTTTCAACAATCGCTCATCCCTGCGCCGCAAGATTTTGGACGATTCCGAAAACATAATTTTGCGTCTGCCCGGGAAGCCTCCGGAAATATGTAATAAGTTGCTTTTCCATCTCCGAAAGTTGAGACGCTACACGGTCCGGATAGTAGAAAGTTGAGTTGCCCAGCAGGTAGTCAACGGAAACATCGAAATATTGGGAAAGTCTACACAAAGTCTCATAATTCGCCTCTGTATCCCCGCGCTCATATCGGGAAACAACTTGTCTAGAAGTCCCCAAAAATTTTGCCACATCGCCCTGCGATACATTTTTTTCTTTTCTTAATTTCAATAAATTTGTTTGCATTTTCCCCTCCGCTTACCTTTCTCTTTTCTTCAATTTTAACAAAATTTCGTTTCGTCGTAAAAAAATCGCACAGTTTTGTTGACAATGCAAAAAAACTGTGCTAAAATACCTCCGAAAGCGCACACTTTTGGTGACACGCGCGCGAAAGGAGGAACTATGACGCAATTCCAAGAATTAAAAGGTGGAATGAAAAAAGCCGCAAAACAAACGATGGCGGAGAAAGAAAAATTTTCTCCGCCCCTCATCGAACGCGGAAAGGCAGATGCGATTGCCGAAGCCATCGCAAACGAAGTGCGCATCTATCGCCTTATGCTTGAAGGCACACTTCCCGCCACCGAAAAAACAAAAAAAGCGACGCAAACAGCAATTAAAGAACTGTGCGCCGCCCTGCAAGATTACATTTCCGATCCGGATCACGCATAACCGAATTTTTGCAAAATCGCAAAAACATCTTCCTTGTGATACGCGTAAAATCTCAACACTTCATCGTAACGATCAACCAATTTATCGTACTTCTCTTGAAGTGAAGAGAGTTTCTCTTCGAGAATTTTAACACGTTCTTCGATGCTGATTTTCTCTTCCATGACGGACACCTCCTTTTTTGTTTTATCGTAACACAAAAAAAGGACCAAAGTCAACAAAAATACCTAAACCTATGACCAAAAACATGAAAAAGGCCAACAACTCCACGCCGTTTGAGCGGTATCTTATTGACAAACTTTTGCAAAGCGGAGAGGACTGTTGCAAATTATGCGCCATTCTCCCCCGCAAAGGGCTATGCGAGGCATTCGTCACGGACGTACAAATAGATTACGAAGTCTGCCATCGCGGTATCCGCGAATATTTCGAGGCGCGCAAAAGAAATGAAACCTCTGCGAAAAACCTACATCCAACGCTTCTATAACGCAGTAAAGGCCCACCAAAAGGCCGAAACGGATTACGAGGTCCTGAAACCATTCCAAAAAATCAAGATCTATCGCCGCCTAAAAAGAGAGGCAAAACAGGCGGACGAGAAATTTGAAATGGAGATCCGGTGGTTTATGCAATGCCTCCAAGCAAATGACGACACCATCCTCATGGACACGATAAACATGATGTGCTATTACAAGGTCCCAATCGAAAAAGCCTATCAAATTTTCGAAATTTTGGGCTTCGAACTCGTAGATTGAAAGAAACGCCCGGAGAGGGCGAAGGAGGAAATATGGCAAACAGAAGGAAGTACAACCAACACTCGCACAAGGGGCTCGCAATATTTTGCGTGCTCCTTGCGCTCGTCATCGCCGCAGGCGCCGTACTCGGCGGGCTCCAACTTTGGGGGAAGGGAAAGCAAAAGCCCTCGGAATGGTTTAAGAAGGACGAGGTCGTCGCCGAAAAGGTCGAATATGAAACGGTCCTGCCGGCGAACGGCGGCATGACGTTGCCCGAGGAGGTCGCGAACGGGCAAACGGACGAGCACGCCGGCATCCAGAGCAACAACATCGCCTTGATGAGCGTGGCCATCCCCCGGACACGCTTTGCCGCATACGGGATCTCCCCCGCATCCGAGACGGCAAAGACGGTGACGGCCACCGTCTCCCCGGACAACGAGGCCTCCAACACGAAGATCAAATGGGAACTCGCCTGGAAGGATCCCGATGCCGAATGGGCGACCGGGAAGGAAGTCACCGATTACATCACCCTGCAAACGAACGCGGACGATCTGATGGAGAGCAAGGTCTGCACCGTCTCTTGCTCCCAGGCATTCGGCGAAAAGATCGAATTGAAGGCGATCGCGGTTGACGACGAAGAAAAGTTTGCCACCTGCAACATCGATTACGTCCAACAGGTGAAGAGCGTGAAGGTAGCCATCGGCGACATCTCGGTCAATCTTGCCGGGCAGACGGACGT
>CANQBW010000067.1 GCA_947589565.1 uncultured Clostridia bacterium
CGACGGGACGTTCTTGAAAACGCTATACAACATTCTATCGACCGGGGGGATTCCTCGACTGCGCTCGGAATGACTGGAAAGGGGCTCGTGAGGCGCGCATGGATTCTCATTAAAATGACGCGCCTTCGACTTCGCTCAACATGACAGAGAAAAAATTCTAAAATCAATGTGTGCGAGCAGGGTTTCCCTGCGCTGCAGTTCGGCGGTAGCCCCCGCCTCACTCCCGCCTCGCCACCAGCTCGGCTGTCGCGTTGCGGTTCACAGCGCACTGCGCTGTTGAACAGAACTCGCAACGCTCCACCCAATTTGCCAGCTTGCGGCTTCTTGTCGTTTGAAACGAATGAGAGGACCAGGCTGTGGGAACTCGAGAGCCAATTTCCTCGAACGTAAATATTCCCGTAGGGAAGATTTCGTTCGAAACCTTTTCGACGAAATTTATTCAAGGGTAGCTTTGATTCTCCTCACGCCCGCAGAGGAGCTCTGCTCCTTTTGAATGCGGAAGGTGCCGAGCACGCCGGTGCGGTCGACGTGGGGGCCGCCGCACATCTCTTTCGAAAAGTCGCCGATGGAGTAGGTTTTTACGACCTCGCCGTACTTGCTGTCGAAGACGCCGACAAAGTGCTGCGCCCGCGCCTCTTCGAGACTCATCTCTTGGAAGACGACGGGAATATCCTCTTTGATCTTCTCGTTGACGAGGTCCTCGACCGCCTTGATCTCCTCCGCCGTCATGGGTCTGTCAAAGTTGAAATCGAATCTCAGTCGCTCGTCGTTGATGTTCGAGCCGCGCTGGTTGCAGTCGGGCGAGAGGACGATCTTGAGCGCCGCATTCAGCAGATGGGTCGCAGTATGGTACTTGATCGCCATCTCCGAATGAGAGGCGAGTCCGCCCTTGTTCTCCCCCTTCTCCGCCGAGCGGCTCTTCTCCTGATGTTCCTCGAACGCCGCCTCGAAGCCCTTCTTGTCGACCGAGAGCCCCCGCTCCGCGCAGAGCTCCTCGGTAAGCTCGAGGGGGAACCCGTAGGTATCGTAGAGGCGGAAGGCCGCCTTGCCGCCGATGACCGTCTCGGGAACGTAATCGGGATTGCTCTTTTTCATGAACTCGTTCTTGCGGGCAAGGGACTCGACGCACTTTTCGAACTCCTTCATGCCCTGTTGGAGGGTCGCCTCGAAGCGGGCGGTCTCCTTTTGAATTTCGTCGAGAATGTACCCCTTTTTCTCCTTCAAAAGGGGATATGCCTCGCCGTAGACCTCCTCGATGAAGATTTCCGCGAGCTTTAAGAGGGCGTCGCCCGAGAGGGAGAGCGATCTTAAGTACCTTATCGCGCGGCGCATGATGCGGCGCAAAATGTAGCCCGCCCCCGTGTTGGAGGGGAGCACGCCGACTCTGTCGCCGAGCAGCATGACCGTCGTCCGCGCATGGTCGCAGACAATGCGCATCGCGCGGCGGATCTCGCCGCCCTCGTCGTATTTTCTGCCCGAGAGAGCTTCCAATTCCCTGACCGCGCCCGCGAAGAGGTCGGTCTTATAGGCGTCCGTCTGCCCGTTCAAAAAGGCGAGCATTCGGTCAAATCCGAACCCCGTGTCCACATTTTTCTCCGAAAGGGGGATATATCCGCTCTCCGTCTTTTTGTACTGCATGTAGACGTCGTTGCCGATCTCCACATAGTCATCGGGGAAGACGAGCTCCTTCTTCTCGGGGTCCGAAGGATAGAACCACTCGTTGTCGGGACCGCAGGGGGTGTTCACCGTGCCCTCTAATTCCCACCAATTGTCCTCTTTGGGAAGATAGTGAATGTGCTCGGGCAAAATGCCGAGCTCTTTCAAGAAAGTAGCCGTCTCTTCGTCGCGCGGCGCGGAATCATTGCCCGCAAAGACGGTCGAAGAGAGCTTCTCCTTGTCAAGATGAAAGACGTTCGTCAAAAGTTCGACGGTCATCTGCGTCTTTTCGCGCTTGAAGTAGTCGCCGAGCGACCAATTCCCCATCATCTCGAAGAAGGTGAAGTGGGAGGAGTCGCCGACGGAGTCGATGTCGACTGTCCGCAAACAGCCCTGAATGTTGCAGAGCCGCTTTCCCGCGGGGTGTTCTTTCCCCAAAAGATAGGGCATGAGGGGCTGCATTCCCGCCACGTTGAAGAGGACCCCCGTCGTGCCGTCGCCGATGAGGGACACCGCCCCGATATTCACATGTCCGCGGCTCTCGTAGAAGGAGAGCCACTTTTCCCGAAGTTCCTTGCTTGAAATCATAATCTGCCTCTTATATTTTGGTGAGCGTGTAGCCGTCCTTGCCGTCCTTGACGGCATAGCCCATCTCCTTGAGCTTGTCGCGGAGAAGATCGCTCGTCTTCCAATCTTTTTCGGCGCGCGCCTTTTGCCGCTCGTCGGCGACCGCCTTGACTTCGGCGGGCGCGTCCTCTTCCTTCGGCGCATACTTTGCAAGATATTCCCCCGCGTCCCTCTTGAAGAGCCCCAAAAGCGAATACGTCTCCCGAATTTGGTTGGTCATCTTTTTCGCAGTGGGATCTTTCTCGTCGAGAAGGCGGGAAATTTCCTTGAAATACCCGAAGAGGTCGGCAAGGGCGAGGGCGGTATTGAAGTCGTCGCTCATCGCCTCGTCGAAGCTCTTGTCGATTTGGGGGAACCCCTCTTTTTCGTCCGGAAACTCCTGTTCCGCACGCGCGATGAGGGTGTAGAAGCGGACAAGTTTCTGCTCCGCGTCGGGGAAGAGGTCGTCGGTGATGTTGACGTCGCCGCGGTAGCCCGTCGAAAGGAGCGCGAACTTGATCGCCTCGTTGGAATACTTTTTTAAAAGGTCTTCAAGGAGCAAACTATTGCCGAGGGACTTGCTCATCTTCTGTCCGTTGACCTTGATGAGTCCGTTGTGGATCCAATACTTTGCAAACCGCTTGCCCGTGAGGGCCTCGGTCTGGGCGATCTCGTTCTCATGATGGGGGAAGATGAGGTCTCTGCCGCCGCCGTGAATGTCGATCTGTTCGCCGAAGGCGGCGCGGTTCATCGCCGAGCACTCGATGTGCCAGCCCGGTCTTCCCTTGCCCCAGGGGGAGTCCCAGGAAATTTCCCCCGGCTTTGCCGCCTTCCAGAGGGCGAAGTCGTAGGGATTTTTCTTGCAGTCGTCGTTTTCGACGCGGACGCCGTCGAGCATGTCCTCTTTGTTGCGCCCCGACAGCTGCCCATAGGCGGGAAAGCTGTCCACATCGAAGTAGACGTCCCCGTTCTCTGCGGCGTAGGCGTGGTGTTTTGCAATCAGCTCCTGAATAAAGGAAATGATTTCCTGCATGGAGCAGGTCGCCTTGAGCCAGATCGTCGGCTCGCCGACGTCAAGCTCCTGCATGACGGAATCGATCTTTTCAATCATCATCTCGGCATAGCGATCGGCGGGAATGCCCGTCTCGCGGGACTTTGCGATGATCTTGTCGTCGACGTCGGTATAGTTCCGCGCGTAAGTGACCGCATAGCCCTGTTTTTCGAGGAATTTGCGGAAAATGTCGTAGAGGATCGCCTGAAATCCGTGCCCGATGTGCGCCTCGCCCGATACGGTGATGCCGCAGGCGTACATTTTGACCTTGCCCGCCTCGATCGGCACAAACTCTTCCTTTCTCTTGGT
>CANQBW010000068.1 GCA_947589565.1 uncultured Clostridia bacterium
ATAGACGGCTTTCCTTTGCTCCTACCTAAAATTGCGATATTCTGATCGACGAATCCCGTCGTCTTGCCGCTACCCGTCGTGCCGACGATCAGTGCATGAAGTTGGCTCGTGGAGATGATCTCAACGCTGTTTTTCTTCTTCTCCGCGCCGATCACGATCTCATCGTCGTGTTCCTTTACGCCGTTCCATGTCGTCACGGTGAACTCTCTCATCTTGCGAAGTTTTTTTGTCGTCAGCCACTCCGTGTCCTCGAGGTCGTTCTCCTGCATTGCTATGTTCTGCGCGTCGATGCGGTACAGAAACAAAAAGCCCATAAGCAATAATCCGTTCACCACACCGACCAACAGCCAATAGTTCTTGTTCCCGAAGATACCGCCGAAGTCGTTGCCGAGCAAGGCGAATATAAGCGCGATGACAACCGCCACCACCGCGAAGATAAACGCCCAAACCGCGACAAGCGTACTCTTTGGTTTCCTCTTTTTGTGTTTGAAAGCTTCTTGTCTATCCATAATTCAATTTTTATAGTCCTCCCGTTTTTTTCTTTCCCGTTTCTCCCGCTCACGGGCAATTTCCTCTTCGATTTCTTCCAACCGATGAGAAAAACTCCTGCTTTGTTCCTCACATTCTGTTCCGAATGAAAGGAATAACTTTTTGCAAGCGGCATTGATATTCCGACGGGATATACCCAGCGATTTTTTCAAGCCTGTATCGTTGGGCGAATACCTCTTCTTTCCTTCATACAGTTGCGGTTTGATGTATTTTGCAAGGTTCAAGACGAGATTGCCCTGCCGCCGACGGTAGTCCTCCTCGATTTGTTCGATCACACGGATATTCCCCTCGGCGATTTGTCTTTGAAAGGTCTGGGGTTCACGCTCCATCTTCTCCATGCTGACATTTTTTTGCGAATACACTGCGGGGTTGCTACAAATTTTCTTCACGGACTCCTTGCGCTGCTCGAGGGCGATCCAAAACCTTTTGTCTGCCTGCCGCGCCCGCCTGTCATAGCGGAGCAACATTTGAACGATCCTGTCTATCCTGTCGCGGTAAGGTTTCATGTTCTCGCTCCCGTAGGAGAGCCGCCCGCCCTTCGGTAAATCCTTTGCAAGGGCAATGATCTCTTTGCGGATCTCCTGTGTCGTGTTCATGACTTTGCTCGGGCGTAGCATTTCTTTCAAGTCTTTGACCGCCTCTGTCCGTGATTTATAGAGCTTGCCCCTGCGGTCGTCCAGATATAACTCCATGCGAACAAACATATTGTCGATCGCTTTCTTGTCGATCTGCGCATAGCGGCGGTAGGTGAGTGTTCCGTCTTTACCCTTGTACTTCGGCTCTTTCTCCCAAAAGACGAAGTGGATATGTAGGTGCGACCTGTCTTTATGGAGCGCACACATGAGATCGATGTTATCCTTGTGAAACCGTGCGTCCCGAAAAAAGTTCGGGAAGGTGCGCTTTACGAACTCAATGCACTTTTCGGGTGTGTCGATCTTATAAGAATCCTCTTCGGCGAGGGAGATGAAACCGTGGTAGATATTCCCCTTGTTCGCTTTCAGCCGCGCTTTCATTTCGGAAACTTCCTGTTCGGGGATCATGCCCTCGTCGTTGAACACGCCCGTGTTCTTTTGCAGATACTCAAACATCGACTTAAAGAGTGACTTCCCCGTGCGCTTGCCCTCGGTATTCATGTACTCATAGATATTCTTCTCGCCCGTCATGTCGTAGAAAGAGCGCTTTTCCGCATGGGCCGCCCGCTCCATGCTTGTCGCCGATCTCGGAAGGGAGTAAGGTGTATATTGGATATTGAAGATAACGGGTTGACTGCTCATTGCTTACTTCCGCAGTTTCTTGATCCCTCGGTTCTCGTAGCTTTCAAGGTATTCGGGAGTATCACAGAGCGTACCCTGCACAAACTTGTTCCCCGGCACTTTCATCCCGTTGTATTCAAGCCCCTTTGCGTTGAACACCGCGGCGACCATGGACTTTATCAGCGTTTCATTCAAGAGGATCTCCCGAAGGAGTTGTATGGACAGCGCATAAAATTCATGGCTCTCTTTTTCCTCTGCGGGCATTGCCGCCGCCTCCGCACTTTTTTCCCGCTCGACTTCTTCTTCCACCGTTCCGAGTACATCCCGTTTGAGGATCGGAAGTCCCTGCACGAGTGCGTCATTGATGAGAAGGTTGAAACTCTCCGCATAGCGGGGATCCTCGCTGATCTCGTCGATGAGCCTCCATAGCTCTATGTCCGTGATACGGATATACCGCCGTATCCGTCTATCCGCTCCCTCTTCTCCCATCCCTTTCACCCCCGAAGGAAAAGTCGGTTTCCGACTTGTTCCCCGCCCCGCGAGGGGCGGCTCTCGCGGCGCCGCAACGAAGTTGTGGCACCGCCTTATCCTGCTTATCATTTTCGGTTCTCATGCAACACTTTCCCTCCCGTTTCCGTCGGTTTCTCGTTCCCCCTTTTCAGAAAGTTTATCATGCCGGCAAGAGGGTTTTCGGTGATGATTTCCCCTGCGATCACATGAACGCTTTCGGGCGCAGCCGACTTGTTCTTCGCCATCGTGGCAAGCCCGCCCTTTCTGCCGTTCGCGCTGTTCATCGCGGAAACGTCAAGTTCGCGCTTGATGTAAAGGTAGACACCTTGGAGATATTTGTCGTTGGTATGGAACGGCTTGCCGTTGAACGCATACTCGCAAATGCCCTTGATGAACTCGCCTGCCTGTTTGTCCGTCATGTCGCTCATGACATTGTAGAAACTTTTCTTGAACTTGAAATTTTCCATAATTTTTTTCTCCTTTTCCTTGATTTGTAATTACTTAAAAGCTATTGACATATAATAGCTTATGTGCTATAATTGTTTCGGAAAGCAATTTAGGAGGAATCCCCCATGCCTACAATTTCAAGATTTTACGGAATGATCGTAAAGATGTACTTCTTCAGCTCCGAGCATAATCCGCCCCATATCCACGTTGTGTATGGAGAATACATCGGCGTCATCGATGTCCGCACCCTCGCCATGCTCGAAGGTGATCTGCCCGACAAAGCATTAAAGCTCGTCAAAGAATGGGTTTCGATCCACCAAAAAGCATTGCTTGAGATGTGGGAAACGCAGAACATCCACACTCTGCCCCCTCTTGATTAAGGAGAATACCTATGTTTATGAAAATCAACTCTGTCGCCACGTTGCCCGACTATATCCTGCTTGTCGGCTTTTCCACGGGCGAATACAAGCGGTTCGACTTAAAGCCGCTCATTGAGAAATACCCGCCTTTCAAGTCTCTTGTGCAAGTACAGGGGCTATATGAACAGGTGAAGATCGACATGGGCGGCTACGGCTTGATTTGGAATGACGACCTCGACCTTGCCGCCGACGGCATCTATGAGAAGGGAGTTCCTTGCGACCCGCCGACGAACATCGAGGACTTCCGGCAAAAGCTCTTGGAAGAGCTTGTAAAAGCGCGAAAAGCCGTCGGATTATCGCAGAAACAGCTCGAAATTCTTTCGGGCGTTCCGCAGACGTGTATCGCCCGTACCGAAAAAGGGGTCACGGACCCGCAACTTACGACTCTCTTGAAACTTCTTGAACCGCTTGGGTTGACACTCTCCATTACAG
>CANQBW010000069.1 GCA_947589565.1 uncultured Clostridia bacterium
TTGAAGTCGACGCCCTTTTCGCCGATCTTGATGATCTCGACCTTGACCGTGTCGCCCACGGAGAGGACGTCTTCGACCTTCTCCACCCGCTTGTTGCTCAGCTTGGAAATGTGGATCATGCCGTCCTTGCCGGGAGCGAACTCGACGAACGCGCCCATCGTGGACAGAATGCGCACGACGGTGCCGATGAAGAGGTCTCCGACCTCGGGATCGTGGACGATGCTCTCGATGATCGCCCTCGCCCGCTCTGCGCCCTCGGCGTTGCCGTAGGTCGCGATGCAGACGGTGCCGTCCTCTTCGATGTCGATCTTGGTGCCCGTCTGGGCGATGATCGAGTTGATGACCTTGCCCTGCTTGCCGACGACGTCGCCGATCTTCTCGGGGTCGATCTTGAAGGAGACGATGCGGGGCGCATACTTGGAGAGCTCGGGCGCAACTTCGGGCACGCATTCAAGCATCTTGCCTAAGATGAACTTCCTGCCCTCGTTCGCCTGCTCGATCGCTTTGTGCATGATCTCTTCGGAAATTCCCTTGATCTTGATGTCCATCTGGATCGCCGTGATACCGTTCTCGGTGCCCGCGACCTTGAAGTCCATGTCCCCGAGGAAGTCCTCAAGTCCCTGAATGTCCGTCAGAATGCGGTATTCGCCCGTCTCCTGATTCTTGATGAGTCCCATTGCGATACCGGCGACGGGCGCCTTGATGGGAACGCCCGCATCCATGAGCGCCATTGTGGAGCCGCAGACGGACGCCATCGACGAGGAGCCGTTGCTCGAAAGAATGTCGTTGACGACTCTGATCGCGTAGGGGAAATCCTCCTTGGGAGGAAGGACGGGGAGAAGCGCGCGTTCCGCGAGGGCGCCGTGACCGATCTCGCGGCGGCCGGGGCTCCTCAGAGCCTTTGCCTCGCCCGTGCAGTAGCCGGGGAAGTTGTATTGGTGCATGTAGCGCTTTTCGACCTCATCGTCGAGCCCCTCGAGCTTCTGTGCCGCGGCGGGCATGTCCAACGTGCAGGTCGTGAGGGTCTGCGTCTGTCCTCTCGTGAAGACGGCGGAGCCGTGCACGCGGGGAAGCACGCTTCTCTCGCACCAGATGGGACGCACTTCGGTGAGCTTTCTGCCGTCGGGACGAACGCCGTGATCGAAGATCTTCGCGCGGACCTTCTCCTTGGTCAGATAGTAGACGCTGTCCTTGATCTCCCGCTTGTTGTCGGGATAGCTCTCGAGGAGGTGTTCGAGGATCTCCGCCTCGACCTGGTCCTGTCTTGCCTGCCGCTCGTTGCGGTCGAAGGTGTCGAGCGCCCAGTCGATCTTTTCGCTGCCGTATGCGCGGACTGCGTTGTCGATCTCCTCGGGAATGTGATAGAGCTCGATCTCCTTCTTGGGCTTTCCGACGGCGGGAACGATGGTTCCCTCGATAAATTCGCAGATCTTCTTGATCTCCCTCTGTCCGAACATGATCGCGCCGACCATGTCGTCGTTCGTGACCTCGTCCGCGCCCGCCTCGATCATGAGAATGGCGTCCTTTGTGCCCGCGAGGTTGAGGTGGATCGTGCTCTTTTCGCGCTGTTCATAGTCGGGGTTGATGACGTATTCGCCGTCCACCATGCCCACGACGACGGAACCCGTAGGGCCCGCCCAGGGAATGTCCGAAATGGCGAGCGCGATGGAGGAGCCGATCATGGCGAGGGGCTCGGGCGCAACGTCGGGCTCGACGGAGAGCGCCGTCGCAATGACGACCACATCGTTGAAGAGTCCCTTCGGGAAGAGCGGGCGCAGAGGTCTGTCGATGAGACGGGAAGTTAAAATCGCCTTGTCTGCCGCCCTCCCCTCTCTGCGCTTGAAACTTCCGGGGATCTTTCCCACTGCGTACATCTTTTCTTCATAGTCTACTTGCAGAGGGAAGAAATCCATTCCCTCGCGCGGTTCCGCCGACATACAGACGTTTACCATCACCACCGTCTCTCCGCAGCGCACGACGCAGGAGCCGTTCGTCTGCTCTGCGTACTTGCCCGTCTCGACCGTGACTTCTCTTCCGCCGATCGTCGTCTTAAATTCTCTGTAATTTGCCGTAACCATTCAATCTTACTCCTTTCTTTTTTGTTCTTGCGCCATGCCGCCCCCGGCGGCACAGCATATAAAAAGAGAGCGATTTTCTCGCCGCTCTCTCTATTTTTTACTTTCTGAGATCCAAAGCCGCAACGATCGCTCTGTAACGCTCGATATCCGTGCGCTTGAGGTAGTCCAAAAGTCCCCGACGCTTACCGACCATCTTTAAAAGACCGCGGCGGGAATGGTTGTCCTGCTTGTGGATCTGCAGGTGCGCGTTGAGGTGGTTGATGCGCTCCGTCAAAAGGGCGATCTGAACCTCGGGCGAGCCCGTGTCCCCCTCGTGCTGTGCGAATTTTGCGATGATTTCGTTCTTTTCCATTTCTTATTTATCCTCCTATGGAAGTATTCGCGAGATGCCAAGTTACGCGTGGAGAGCGCGGAACCTCGCATCCGTCTTACTTAGAATACCATATTCGGAAAGATATGTCAAAGGATTTTAGGGGGAAAGCGACAAATCGCTTTAAAATCTTTTTCCTCCCGCCGGAAGGGCGGTCCTTGAAAGCGACAATCCGCTTTGCTTTGTCTCGAGTGCGAAACAGCACCTACTTTTTCAATGCTGAAAAAAGTAGCAAAAAAGACCCGGGACATTTGCGCTTCGACCTTTCTACTGTTTCTTCCTTGGGCCGCACGAGCGCAGCGAGTACGGTGTCCCGTTCGGCGGTAGCTTTGGGCGGCAGGGACCGCCGCAAAGCCCGGAGCGCTTGCCGGCGCTCCTGTCACGGTGCGCTCACAGTCCGCAGGACTGTTGAGCAAGAATGCACCGTTCCACCCGCCGAACCCCGCCTCGCCACCAGCTCGGCTAAACTCGCCTAAAGGCTCGTGCGCCGCGCTTGGAAAACATATAGAATGGCGCGTCGTCTGCGTTGCGGTTCACAGCGCACTGCGCTGTTGAACAGAACTCGCAACGTTCCACCCCGCAACGCTCGGTATATTTTCTTGTCTGTTATAAACATGTCATTCTGAGCAGGCACCCGCAGGGGGCCGTCGTCGAAGAATCCCCTAAGCTATCGACGGGACGTTCCTATAATTCGTATTACAATGTTCTATCGACCGGGGGGACTCTTACTCGCCTAAAGGCTCGTGCGCCGCGCTTGGAAAACATATAGAATGGCGCGTCGTCTGCGTTGCGGTTCACAGCGCA
>CANQBW010000070.1 GCA_947589565.1 uncultured Clostridia bacterium
GGGGCGGGAAGGGGGGAAGAGGAGAAATATACATATTTTTTTGGGGTTGCATTGTTGCATAAATCGATGTATAAATAAAATTCAACGCAAATATAAAATATTCGGGGGTACGGGAAGGGAAAAACCTTGTCGGGAGGAGGAACGGCGGGGCAGGCGGGGAGATATAATAATATTACGGAGCAAAAAAGGGGGCAAAAAGCCTCGGTTTGACCCCTGTTTGCCCCCTCATTTTCCCCAAAAGGAAAAAATGAAAAAGAAAAACATTTTTTGTGAAAGTGTAAAAAATTACGTCATTTTTTGGTTTTTCGGGAAAAAATTTTATAAAAAAATGCGTAATTTCATAATTTTTTTCCGAAAAACGGGCCCGATTCGGTTGACAGGCACGGGGGGGGAATGTTATAATGGTTGCAATCTTTCATAAAGGATGGGTTATTTTATGAAACGCAAGATATTGATGGTCCTCGGATTTCTCTTCGCCATCGTGACCTCGCTGGCGGTGTTCGCCGCCTGCGGCGAAACGGGGGGGGGTGAGAAGGTATCCGGCTCCGAAGCAGGCGAATATTATTGCGACTATGAAGGAGCGGAGAACACGTTGGTGCTCGGGGAGAAGTGCACCTTCCTTTTGACGATCGGGGAAACCGAACTGAAAGGGGAGTACGATCTCGAAGGCGAGACGCTGACGCTGACCCCCGAAGGGGCCGGTGCGATCGCGGCGCGGTACAGAAGCGAAACGATCACGCTGGAATATTCGGACGTCACTTATGTCTTCCTGCGGAAGATCGAATACACGGTGAAGTTCGATACGGCGGGCGGAAGCGAGATCGCGGACGTGAAAGTCATCAACGGCAGAACGATCGCCAAACCCCAGCCGCCTACGAAGGCGGACGTGGTGTTTGTCGGTTGGTACACCGATACGAGTTATAAGAATCCGTTTTATTTCTCGCAGCCGATCACCGAGGATAAGACGTTGCACGCGCGTTATGTGGCGGAACTCGACCCCGAGTTCAAGGTCTCCTTTGACCTGAATTACCCGGGTGCGGCTTCGCCCGAGGCCGTGACGACGACGGGCAACAGAGTCTATGAGTATTTCCTCGATACCCCCGAATGGACGGGACATGAGTTCCTCGGGTGGTATGTGAGCGATTTTGAGCGCGCAGACAAACTGACGTATGCGTTTACTTCGGATACGGTGGTGACGCAGAATCTGACCTTGTTTGCGGTATGGAAGGACGAAAACCCTGTGGTATCCGTGACGGCGGCCGGGGTGGAGATCTCCGCGGAGGGGAACAACCTCGGGGGATACAATTTGAAGATCACGGGGCCCGACGATGTTGTAGTGGTGAACACGAACGCCTCTCTGACGGCGGGCGGTACGACGAGATACACCGATTTTGACTTTGCAACGGCGGACGAAGGGGAGTACAAGATCGAGGTAGAGATCGGCGGGCACACGACGACGCGGTACTATAATAATAAAGCGCTCGCGCGCGTATCGGTGTTCAAGGTAGAGAATGCGACCCTTCTATTCAACCGCGTGGCGAACGCGACGGCTTACAGCATCACGGTGGTCTGCGGTTCGGAAGGGCATGTACATAACGATGTGAACGTTCCCATCCCTGCGGATGCGGGGACGACGATCGCTTACGATTTCTCGGCGTGCGACATGCGCGAAGAAGGGATCTCCTTCACCGTGAAGGCGTCTGCGGCGGGATACGTGGCGAGCGAATCGGAAGAGTACGTCTACATCAACGAACTTCCCGCGGTGACGGGCATCAACTTTGACGCGGCGACGGGCAACGTGACGTGGAACGAAGTGGCGCAGGCGGAGAAGTATGCCGTGTCGGTCGCGTTGGACCGCCATACCGTGATGGAAACGGAAGTGACGGGGGAGAGCCTTTCCTTGAAGAACGTGGGGAAGGGCGAAGTGACGGTGCAGGTCACGCCGAAGGCGTTCGGGTGGAATTCTCCCGACGCGACGGCGAAGAACTTCAACAAGGCCAACTTTGCGGCGCCGCAGAACGTGACGTTCAGCGGGAACACCGTGACGTGGACGGCGGTAGACGGCGTGACCGGCGGCTATGAATTGAGCATCAACGGCAAGCCGGTGCAGGCGCCCAACGCTACGTATGTTTTGAAAGCGGAAGATTTCGGCAGTGCGGACGAAGCGGAGATCTATGTGTACGCGCTCGGTTCGGCGGCCGCCGAAAAATCGTATGCGTCCGATCCCATCACGGTGACGAACGCGCGGGAAGTGCGCAATCTTGCGTACAGCGGCGGCGTGGCGACGTGGGATGCGGTGTACGGCGCGACTTCCTATAAATGGAAGATCGGCGAAGAAGGCGCGATAAAGACCGTGACGAAGGCGGAGGCGGAGATCGCCTTCCCCGCCGCGGGCGAGCAGACCATCTACGTCTGCGCCGTGGTGGACGGCACGGATACCGATTGGGAGGAAATTCCCGTAACGGTATATACCGTGAAGTTCGACGTGCAGTCCAACGAGATCGACCTTTTGGACGACGTGTACCTTGCGGCGGGCGATCCCATCGAACTCGATACGCTCAGTTGGGTGGGGTACGACTTCAAGGGCTGGTACCGTGCGCCCGGCGGCGACACGGGCGAAGGGCCGAAATATGAAGAGAGCGTGTTCGGCGGAGGGGATTTGACCCTTTACGCTTACTTCACGCCGAAGGTATTCACCATTACCCTTATCACGGACGGCAAAGGCACGTGGGAAGAGCAGGAATTCGAGGTGCAATACCGCCAGTCCAACTTCACCTTGCCCGTACCGGAAGCCAACTCGGTGGAATACACCTTCCAGGGCTGGTACCGCGGCGTGGGCGGCACGGGCGCGATGTT
>CANQBW010000071.1 GCA_947589565.1 uncultured Clostridia bacterium
GCTTCCTCGGCTTTCGCCTCGTCCGCCTTCGCGGCTCCCTCGGCCTTCGCCTCGTCCGCCTTGTCGGCTCCCTCGGCCTTCGCCTCGGTCTGCTCTTCGGGCTCCGTTTCGCGTGCGGTTTCTTCGCTCGACGTTAAGTTTTCCTTCTTCTCGTCCTTCATAACCGTAGGTCAATCATACCATATTCTGCCCGAAAAAGCAACGGGAAAGCGCCTCTTTATCCGCTTTTGTTTGTCGTTTTTTCGCGCAGGGCCTCTTCTTTTCCGCATTCCGCCTTTGTTTTTCCGCCTGCCGCCGTTTCCTTTTCTCGGCTTATCTCTGTTTTTCCGCCTATCGTTGCTTCTTCTCCGCGCACGGTCTCTTCCTTTTCGTGAACCGCTTTCACTTTTCCGCGTTCCGTCTCCGTTTTTTCGCCCACCGCCGTTTCCTTTTCTCGGCTTATCTCTGTTTTCCCGCGCACAGTCTCTTTTTCGCGCACCGTCTCTTCTTTTTCGCCTATCGTTGCTTCTTCTCCGCGCCCCGCTTTTCCTTTTCCGCGTTCCGTCTCTGTTTTTTCGCCCGTTGCTTTTCCATTTTTGCGCCCCGCCTCTTCTTTTTCGCCTACCGTTGCCTGTTCTTCGCGCACCGTCTCTTCTTTTTCGCCTACCGTTGCTTGTTCTTCGCGCCCCGCTTCTTCTTTTTCGCGGTGCGCTTTTTCCTTTTCACTTTCCGTTTTTTCCTTTCCGCCCGCCTTTCCCTCTTTTGCCGCAAGGCGCATTTCATGTCCCCACCTGCCGAAGGCCGCGCCGATGATGACGGCGTATCCGATGAGGCTCAAAAGGGTGGGCGTCTGCGCGAGGACGAAATAGCCGAGGAGGGCCGCAAACAGCACCTGCGCGTAATCGAACACGGCGATCTTTTTTGCGGGCGCCATGCGGTAGGCCGCCGTGATGAAGAATTGTCCCGCCGTTGCGGCCGCGCCCGCAAGCAACAGCCACAAAAGTTGCGTCGGGCTCATGGGCTCGTAAAAGGCGATAAAAAAGGGCAGGGAAAGGGCGGTGGAAAAGAGGGCGAAGAGGAAAACGGTCATGATCCCCCGCTCCCCCTTGACGGCCAAAACGCGCACGCAGGTATAGGCGAATCCCGCGCACGCGCCGCTCAAAAAGCCGGAAAGGGCGGGCAGGACCTGCAAATCGAAGCGGGGGTTGACGACGCACATCGCGCCCCCGAAGGCAAGAAGCACAAAGATGAGTTCGGGGATCGTCGGCCGCTCTTTGAGCAAAAACGCGGAAAAGAGGATGGCGAAAAAGGGCGAAAGTTTGTTGAGGATGGAGGCGTCGGAAATGCTCGAAAGGTGATCGATGGCGTAAAAATTGAGAAGGATCCCGACAAATCCGAAGAGCGACCGCAGGAAAAACCACAAAAAATTGCGCTTGTCGCGGACGCGAAATTTCTCCTTTTGAAAGAGGAGAACAAAAAAGACGATGACGACGGTGAGCGAATTGCGGAAGAAAACTTTTTGGAAGAGGGGGAGATCGCCCGCCAAATTGACAAAGAGATTCATCGCCGCAAACGACAGCGCCGCTCCCAAAATGCAGAGAATGCCGAGGCTCTTGCGTGTGCGTTGCATACCACATCATTATATGTGCAACTGCGCAGATTGTCAAACGCGCGGTTGACCCGCCCGAAAGTTTGTGATATAATCGGGGCATGAAAGTGAAGATCACGGCGATGAAACGGAGCGAATATCCCGACCTCATGGCGCGCTACGAAAACGAAACGGAACATCCGTGCGATGTGAAGTTGGGCCAAATCTTTGTTTCCGAAAACGGCGAAAAGCCCGCGGAACTTTGCGAAAGCGCTTGGGAGAGCATGGAAAAATTTGTGAAGGCGCTCGCTTCGGGCGGCGGCGATTTTTTCGGCGGCTGGATGAAGGACCCGCATTCCGCGATGATCTCCTGCAACGACGGGTTCAGACCTGTAAGTTTTTATATCGAGATCTTGTAGCGTTTCGCAAAAAAGTTGCTTGCCGAACGGCGAAAAAATCGGATGCGAAAGGTTGATCGGTTGCCGTAAAAAAGGTTGCCGTAAAAAATTTTTTCCGCCTTTAACGCTCCCCGCTGTGCCTCGCGACGCCGCGCTCCGCGCGCGCCGCCACTCGGCACAGCGGGGAGCGTTTTTCACTTGCCGCGGGCTATGCGTTGTCATATCCTCACCTCTTACATAGATAGCGTAACATGAAAAAATTGGAAAAGAAGAGGTACATGACAAGGTTTTTTGAAAAAAGAAAAAATTCTACTGTGAATAGCGGAAGAAGGAGACAGGAGGGAGGGGGGAAAGGAGGGGAAGGGAGGGCATGAAAGGGGGCGCGGAGAGGGGGTGAAGGCAACAAAAGCGGATTCTACCGAGGGTAGAGAAGGAAAGGAGCGGCGGAGGAAGGGAAGGACGGATTCTACCAGGGGTAGAGGGGGAAAGGGACACGAGGGGAGAAGAGGGCGTATCCCCACCCGTCCCTTGCGGGACGCCCTCCCCTTTGGGAAAGGGGAGGGCAAGGAGTAGGGCAACAAAAGCGGATTCTACCGAGGGTAGAGGGGAAAAGGAGCGGCGGAGGAAGGGAAAGAGGGGGGAGAAAAGGGTGGAGAGGATGGATTCTACTGGGGGTAGAGAAGGA
>CANQBW010000072.1 GCA_947589565.1 uncultured Clostridia bacterium
TCACGAGGTTTTTATTTACTAAAGTCTTTTTACCTCCCCCAGTATAACTGGGGGTTTATTTCCGCTAAAGCTCCAAAAATTGAGTCCTTGCCAACAGGCAAGGACTTGGAAAATACGTCGCCTTGCGGCGACGTGGTGCCGCTGAACGGATTTGAACCGTTACGGTATCTCTACCGCGGGATTCTAAGTCCCGTATGTCTGCCAATTTCATCACAGCGGCAAGAAAGGGACGAATGAATCGTCCCTTTAATATGAGTCTTAACTCTTAATATGAGTTACTCTTGCTCTTCGGTGTTTTCGGAGCTCTCCGTGCTCTCCTCTTCGGTGGCGGAGACCGCGATCTCGCTCCTATTCTTCTTCCGCACGATCATATAGAAGATGGAAATCCCGAGGCAGACGACGGCGCTCATGAGGGCGATCCAGCTGATGGAGCTGAAGGAGATCGCAAGTCCCGCAAGCTCTTCCCCGAGCATCCCCATCACGAGCGGCATTGCGATGGACGGCACGATGACGAGGATCAGGAACGGCAGCCATCCGAGAATGATGGGAAGTTTGAGCTTTACGGTCGGTTCCGTCGTCGCAAATTTCGTAAGTTTGACGATCAATTTCACGAGGATATAGACCCAGGACGCCATAGAGAGAAGAATGAGGACCAAAACCACGATCATGACGATGGAGAGAATGGGACCAAGTTCGCTCGGGATCATGTTGACGATGGCAGCCTTCATTTCGACGGCAAGTTCATCGTCTGCACTCGTCTGTGCCGCAACGGGGCGGATACCGCTCACCTTTGAACTGCTGCCGTTCATGCCGCGCAGCGCGTCCACAAGGAAGGCGTTGATGTATTCGTCCAAATTGATGGTGCCGTCGGAATCGGAAAAGTTTGAGAGAGCGTCGTTGACCGTCTTTTCGATGTCCGCTCTGTCTTTGTCGTTGAGGGTTACGTTTTGGAACGTCTCGTCACCGCTCGCCTTAAGTTTGTCGTAGACTTCGTCCACGGTCCCGAGGACTTCCTCCGTGAGCTGATCGACGCTGGTATTTCCCGAAGAAATCAGATCGAAGAGGGCGTCCGTCTTCTGCGAGATGTATGCGTCTGTGATGCCCGCAGACTCCAGCTTGCGGTTGATCTCGGCGCCGTCCTGAGTGTTGAGGATCTTCTTCAACTGATCGTTGACCTGGTCTTTGACCACCTGTTTTGCATACTGCTTTGCGACCGACTTGGTGAGATCCCCCACCGTGCCCTTGAGCTGCACGACGAGCTTGTCGACGTTTTTATCCACAAGCTTTTGTACGACTTCATCGCCGTGAGAGCCGATCGATGAGAACAGGAGCGGCATGTCGATATTAATGTCCAAATTGATATCGACGCCCTTCTCGATCTCGATGTCGACATCGGAGACGGAGGAGGCGACCATGTCCTGAATGTCCTCCGCAGAGAGCGGATACTTCACTGTGAGCTTCCAGACAGGCGCAAAGAAATAGCACACGATCGCAAGAATCGCCATCAGTGCAACTACGCCGTCACAGATCCATACGACAAGTTTTTTCATATAATTTCCTTCCCTTTCATTTTATCACAGTTTATCACGACTGAACATCAAAAGTCAAGCCTTTTAATGATATTTTTAAAAAAGAGAATTTTAGACAAGGAATCGCCGGCCGTATTACGCATTCCTGGAATAATCTTCCCGCAAAATGCCGCGCTCCACAATATCGACACGCTCGCCTGTAGAGAGCAAGCGCATAAATTTTCTGCGCGTGCCCTCATAACTCAATCCGCACTTTTCCATGACGCGAGAGGAGCCGATGTTCTCTGCCGCATGGCATCCGTTCAAGCGATAGAACCCAACTTCTTCAAAGAGATAGCGCAGGACTTCGCGCAAAGCCTCGGTCATGAGCCCCTTTCCCCACCAAGCTTTTCCCATACAGTAGCCGATTTCGCCGCGCTCATTATGATCATCGACCTGCAAGATACAGATGTCGCCGATGAGGATGTTCCCCTCCTTCAAGACGATTGCCCAGTGATAGCAGTCGGGTGATTTACAATCTTCTTCCCAGGTTTTGAGAAGAGTGCGCGTGGCCGCAACATCCCCATGCGGCGCCCAAGTGAGATATTTTGTGACCTCAGAGTCATTCATCCAATGGGCGAATGCCTCCTCGGCGTCATTCTCTCTCCATGGACGAAGGGTCAGACGCTTTGTTTCCAAAATTTTTGTACCTTTGTGTTGCATAATCCCTCGCTAAGTTTCTTTTATAGCAATTATTATACCATACACAGCAAGAAAGTCAAGAAAGTATGCACCTGACTCGCCTTCGGCTCGTGCGCCCTTCGGGCGTACAGGGACTGATGCTGCGCATGGTCCCCCGCATTGGTGCACCTTTCTCGCGCTCCGCGCTCGTGCGCCCTTCGGGCGTACAGGGACTGATGCTGCGCATGGTCCCAGCACTGTGCACCAACAAAAAGGCATACCCACGGGGTATGCCTTTTTGTTGGTGCACCTTCAGGGACTCGAACCCTGGGCCCATTGATTAAGAGTCAATTGCTCTACCAACTGAGCTAAAGGTGCA
>CANQBW010000073.1 GCA_947589565.1 uncultured Clostridia bacterium
AATACCTCTTATCCTTTCTAAAGTTTAAGATCCGTATTAACCTCTATAGATTCTTTACTTGCCTTTCATACTTCTTTTCTTCTTCGCTATGCAGTTGTCAATTTGCGGAAATCCGACCGCTGTCGGATGCTGTTTTGCGAAATTTTTGTGCCTTTCTCGCGGACAGCTTATTTATATTAGCACTTTAAAAATCATTCGTCAAGCAATTTTTGAAAAAATTTCTGACTTTTTTCGCCGATTTTGCGAAAATTTTTTCCGAATTTGTATCTCTCTTCCAAGTCGGCCACAAAATGTAGACTTCCCAAAATGTTTGCGGGAAATCCTTGTCAAAAGGAGTCGTTTTGTGATACAATAGGGCAGACTCAGAAAAAACGGGGAAGTATTATGGATATCGTTAAAACGCTCGCAGCGGAATTTGAGAAGAAGGAAGAACACATCAAGAACATCGTCGATCTCTTGGATGAGGGGAACACCGTTCCCTTCATCGCGCGATACAGAAAGGAAATGCACGGCGCGATGGACGACCAGACCATCCGCTCGATCTCGGAACGGCTGCAATACTTACGCAACCTCGAGACGAGAAAAGGAGAAATTCTCTCCTCCATCGAGAGCCAGGGGAAATTGACGGAGGAGCTCAAAGCCAAGATCGAGGAGAGCAAGACGCTCGCGGAGGCGGAGGATCTCTACCGTCCCTATAAACAGAAGCGGCGCACGCGCGCGACGATCGCGAAGGAGAAGGGCTTGGAGCCCCTCGCAAACCTATTATATATGCAATCTCCCGACTGTCCCGACCCCGAAGAGGCGGCGAAGGAGTATCTCGACCCCGAAAAGCAGGTCGAGACCGTCGAGGACGCGCTCGCGGGAGCGCGGGACATCATCGCCGAGAACATCTCCGACGACGCGGCGGTGCGCGGAAAGCTGCGCGAGCTCTGTCTTGCGAGGGGAGCCGTGCGCTCCGTCGGCGCAAAGGGCAGCGAGGATTCCGTCTACCGCAACTACTATGACTTTTCGTCGGCGATCAATAAGATCGCAGCCCATCAGGTGCTCGCGATCAACCGCGGGGAGCGGGAAGAGTTCCTCAAAGTGTCCGTGGAGCTCGACAGAGAGCTCGCCCTTTCCCTCATTTCGCGCATCATTCTCAAAAAGCCTGCCTGCAAGTCCACAAAATTTGTGACGGAGGCAGCCGAGGACAGCTATGACAGGCTCATCTTCCCCTCCCTCGAGCGGGAAGTGCGCTCCGTGCTCACCGACGCCGCCAACGAGCGCGCCATCGGGCAGTTTGCGCTCAATCTTCGTCCCCTTCTCATGCAGCAGCCCGTCAAGGGATTTGTAACGATGGGACTCGACCCCGGCTATCGCATGGGCTGCAAGGTCGCCGTCGTCGACGGGACGGGAAAAGTCCTCGACACCGCCGTCGTCTATCCCACCTACGGCGAGCGGCAAAAGAGGGAATGTATCGAGAAATTAAAGGCGCTCATCTTAAAACATCAGGTCAAACACATCGCGATCGGCAACGGCACGGCGAGCCGTGAGACGGAGGCGATGACCGTCGAACTTCTGAAGGAGACGAAGGGAGTCAGCTATGCCATCGTCAACGAGGCGGGGGCGTCCGTGTACTCGGCCTCCCCGCTCGCGGCGCAGGAATTTCCCGAATACGACGTCAATCTCCGCTCGGCGATCTCCATTGCAAGACGGCTTCAGGACCCCCTCGCCGAACTCGTCAAGATCGACCCCAAGTCCATCGGCGTGGGGCAATATCAGCACGATATGCCCGAAAAGCGGCTCTCGGAGGCGCTCGACGGCGTCGTCGAAGACTGCGTGAACGCCGTCGGCGTCGATCTGAATACCGCCTCGGCGCCCCTTCTTGCCCGCGTGTCGGGATTGAATGCGGGGACAGCGTCGAACGTCGTCAAGTTCCGCGAGGAGAACGGCGCGTTCACCTCCCGCAGACAGCTTTTAAAAGTTCCCAAGCTCGGCGCGAAGGCGTTCGAACAGTGCGCGGGCTTCTTGCGGGTGCCCGAGAGCAAACAGGTGCTCGACAACACCGCCGTGCACCCCGAATCTTATGAGGCAGCCGAAAAACTCCTCACCATCTGCGGCTACACCATGCAGGATGTGAGGGATGGAAAATTGTATCATCTCATGGAGCGTCTGCACGGCTACGGCGAGGAGAAGGCGGCAGCAGACTGCGGCGTGGGACTTCCCACCCTCTTCGACGTTGCGAAGGAACTCAAACAGCCCGGCCGCGATCCCCGCGACGAGCTGCCCGCACCCGTTTTGAGGACGGACGTCCTCGACATCAAGGACCTAAAGCCGGGCATGGAACTGAAGGGCACCGTCCGCAACGTCATCGACTTCGGCGCGTTCGTCGACATCGGCGTCCATCAGGACGGACTCGTCCACATCTCCCAGATCAGCGACAAATACATCCGCCACCCCTCCGAGGCGGTCTCCGTCGGAGACGTCGTCACCGTCTGGGTCAAGGAAGTCGACGAAAAGAAGAACAG